>CANPXP010000016.1 GCA_947586255.1 uncultured Lachnospiraceae bacterium
AAAGACGCAAAAAAATACCCCATATAATTTTTTTCAATTATTTTTTAATAAATATTCTTTAAGTTGATGACATTGGTATTGTGGACAATATTTTAATACAATAAAGGAAGTTGCAAAAGTGGAGACAGAGAAGGGCTGAAAGCCTTACAGGAGCGGGGGATTCGCGTCCTGACGGAAAGAGGGAGAAGCAATATGGCGGATACGATTTTCAGGGAAAAGAGCATACAGAGAGTGTCTTCGCCCGAGCAGCTGAACGACTACATACGGGCCACGAATCCTGGCGTCTGGATCACGCTCATTGCGGCGGTCGTTCTGCTTGTGGGGTTTGTTGTGTGGGGTGCGGCCGGCACCCTTGAGACGCAGGTGGAGGCCGTCGCTGTCTCCGATGCCGGAACGGTTACCTGCTATGTCAGGGAGGCACAGATCGCCGACGTCGCGCCGGGCGATACCGTGCACATCGGCGGCGCGGAGTATACCGTGGCATCGATTTCCGCCGAGCCGGTTGCCGTGGATGACAGCTTCTCCGCATACACGCTGCGCGTCGGCGGTCTGACCCCGGGCGAATGGGTATATGAGGTCGCCCTGAGCGGATCGCTCCCGGATGGAGTCTATGAGACGTCGGTGGTGACGGACAAGGTCTCTCCGATCTATTTTCTCTTTAATTGAGGTGTGTCATGGCGAAGAACAAGCAGAATGTGCCTATTACAAAAGGTGTGGCCAGGGTGCCTGTTGTGATGCAGATGGAGGCGCTGGAGTGCGGCGCGGCTTCCCTGACGATGATCCTGGCCTATTACGGAAAGTGGATACCGCTCGAGCAGGTGCGCGCGGACTGCGGCGTATCCCGCGACGGATCCAATGCGAGAAACATCCTGAAGGCGGCCCGGAGCTATGGGCTGGAGGCGAAGGGCTACCGCTTTGAGCCGGAGGACCTCAGAGAGAGTGGAAAATTTCCCTGCATTATACACTGGAATTTCAATCATTTTGTCGTTCTGTGCGGATTTAAGGGCAGCAAGGTCGTGCTCAACGATCCCGCCAAAGGCAATTATACCGTCTCCATGGAGACTTTTGACAACAGCTTTACGGGGATCTGTCTGATGTTCGAGCCGACAGAGAGCTTTGAGCCGGGCGGCAGACAGAAGAGTGTGCTGGCATTTGCCAGGAAGCGGCTGGTCGGTACGGGAGCAGCCGTGGCTTTTGTGGCTATCACGACGAGCATTGTGTCTCTCATCGGCGTTATTCAGCCGGCATTTTCCAGAGTTTTCATGGATCGATTGCTCACGCACAAGAATCCGGAGTGGTTCTATCCGTTTCTCGGAGCGCTTGCGTTTCTCTCCATCCTGCAGCTCGCGGTTGCGTTTGTCGAGGCAAGATCCAATTATCTGATTCAGGGCAAACTGGCTGTGGTGGGAAACACCTCCTTCATGTGGAAGGTGCTGCGGATGCCCATGGAATTTTTCTCCCAGCGGATGGCCGGCGATATTCAGCAGCGGCAGGAGGCCAGCGCCGCCATCGCGGATATTCTGGTCAATACGTTCGCACCGCTGGTGCTGAACGCGGTTATGACGATCTTCTATCTTGTCGTTATGGTGAGGTACAGCCCGATTCTGTCCCTGATCGGTGTTGCCTCGATCCTGCTCAATCTGATCATGTCGCGCGTTATCTCAGGCAAGCGCATTAACATCACCCGCGTGCAGATGCGTGACGCCGGCAAACTGGCGAGTTCGACGGTTGCCGGGATCGAGATGATCGAGACCATCAAGGCCAGCGGCGCCGAGACGGGGTACTTCGAGAAGTGGGCGGGGTATCAGGCCAGCGTGAACACGCAGGATGTCAGATATGCCAGGCTGAACGAGTATCTGGGGCTGATTCCGAATCTCATCACCGAGCTTACGGGTATCGTCGTGCTGGTGCTCGGTGTGCTGTTCGCGATGCGGGGAAATTTTACCGTCGGTATGGTCATGGCGTTCCAGGGATTTCTCAATTCGTTTACGATGCCGGCGATGACTCTGATCGACGCGGGACAGGTGATTCAGGAGATGCGCACGCAGATGGAGCGGGTGGAAGATGTCATGGAGTATCCCACCGATGTCAACTATGAGAACGAGACGGAGGCGGAGGAGGATGCGGAGTACGGCAAACTCACGGGCGCTGTGGAGATGAAGAATGTGACATTCGGGTACTCCCGTCTCGATGAGCCTCTGATCGAGAATTTCAATCTGTCCTTAAAGCCAGGCAGCCGTGTGGCGTTCGTCGGCGGCTCCGGCTGCGGTAAGTCTACGCTCTCCAAGCTGATCTCGGGACTCTATCAGCCGTGGAGCGGGGAGATCCTGTTCGATGGCAAGCCGATGAAGGATATTGACCGTAGCGTGTTCACGGGCTCTCTGGCTGTCGTTGACCAAGATATCATTCTCTTCGAGGATACCATCCGAAACAATATCAAGATGTGGGATGACTCGATTGAAGATTTCGAGATGATCCTTGCGGCCAAGGATGCACAGCTTCACAGCGATATCATGCAGCGCGACGGCGGATACGACTATGTGATCACTGAGGGCGGTAAGGATTTCTCGGGAGGACAGCGCCAGCGCATGGAGATCGCCCGGGTGCTGGCACAGGATCCGACCATTATCATTCTGGATGAGGCGACCAGCGCGCTCGACGCAAAGACGGAATACGATGTCGTCCGCGCCATCAAGGACAGGGGAATCACCTGTATCGTTGTGGCGCACAGGCTTTCGACTATCCGCGACTGCGACGAGATTATAGTCCTGGATCACGGCCGGGTTGTGGAGCGCGGCACGCATGAAGAATTATACGCTGCAAACAGCTATTACACGCAGCTGGTTTCCAATGAATAGGAGGCGTCTCCATGGGTTGGTTTGACGAACAGATAAAGCAGCGAAAGGAACATGATCAGAATACTTTCGAGGAAGCATTTGTCAGGATCTCGGACGCCGTTACGGGCGGGCGTGCATCTGCCGCATACGAGGATGACAGGGGCCGTGCCAAGAATGCCATCGACAAGATACTCAGGTACTATCATGTCAGGTCGCAGGAGGTGCCGGAATCCATCCGGGATCTGAATGAGCAGCTGGAATATCTCATGCGCCCCTACGGCATCATGCGCCGGACGGTCAAGTTGGAGAAGGGCTGGCGCAGGGATGCCTTCGGCGCTATGCTGGGCGTGCGCAGGTCGGACGGTTCTGTCGTGGCGCTCATTCCTGCCGGCCTGTCCGGCTATGCTTATATGGATCCGGATACGGGTGAAAATATCAGGATTTCTTCCAGAAACGAAGATATGTTTGAGACGGAGGCGATCGCTTTCTATAAGCCTTTTCCGCTCAAAAAAATCGGTGTCGGTGATCTGCTGAAATATATAGCGGAAGGTCTCTCGGCGGCGGATTGCGCGCTGGCGGCCGCAGCCACGCTTGCAGCGACTCTCGTCGGAATGCTCATGCCCAGACTGAGCCGACTGCTCTTCGGGGTCGTCATCGAGAGCGGGAATATTTCACTGCTCTTGTCCATAGCGATATTTATGGTCTGCGTGACGGTTTCCTCACTGCTTCTGGGTGTGGTGAAGGATCTTTTCATGGCGAGGATCCGGACGAAGATGGATATCACTGTGCAGGCCGCGACAATGGCGCGCGTCATGTCGCTCCCCGCGGTATTTTTTAAGGATTACAGCTCGGGTGATCTCTTCACGAGAACGCAGAATGTCAATCTGCTCAGCTCCATGCTGGTGGATGCCGTGTTCTCCACTGGACTTACCTCGCTGTTTTCTCTGGTCTATATTTCCCAGATTTTTGTTTTCGCTCCCGCGCTGGTTGTTCCGGCGCTTCTGATCGTGCTTGCGACAACGCTGTTCTCCATGCTGACCGCTTGGCTGCAGATGAAGGTGATCAGGAGGCAGATGGAGCTGGGAGCCAAGGTCAGCGGCATGAGTTACGCGCTGATCACAGGCGTGCAGAAGATCAAACTTGCCGGCGCGGAAAGGCGCGCGTTCGCCAGATGGGGAAAACTCTATGCCGAGCAGGCCAGGGTCACCTACAATCCGCCCGGGATTATTCGATACAATAACGTGGTCACTACCTTTATCACACTGGCGGGCACTTTCGTCATGTATTATATGGCGGTTGTAAGCAATGTGTCCGTGGCGGACTACTATGCCTTTGACACGGCGTATGCCATGGTGACCGGCGCGTTTATGTCCCTGGCGCAGATCGCGCTCACCGCCTCGAATATCAAGCCGATCCTGGACATGGCCAAGCCGATCCTGAATGCCGTGCCTGAGATCTCGGAGGGCAAGCGGGTGATCACCAAGCTGTCCGGCGGCATAGAGCTGAACAACGTGTCCTTTCGCTATAACGAGAATATGCCGAATGTGGTGGACGATCTGTCCCTGAAGATCCGCCCTGGTCAGTACGTGGCGATCGTCGGTCCGACGGGATGCGGCAAATCCACTCTTATGCGCCTTATGCTGGGCTTTGAGACGCCGCAGAAGGGTGCGATTTACTATGACGGCAAGGATCTGGCCAGCATTGACTTAAAGTCTTTGCGCCGCAGAGTGGGCACTGTCATGCAGAACGGCAAGCTGTTCCCGGGAGATATTTTTTCCAATATCACGATCTCCGCACCGTGGCTCACGCTGGATGACGCGTGGGAGGCGGCGGAGATGGCGGGTATTGCGGAGGATATCCGCAGGATGCCGATGGGTATGAATACCATGATCTCCGAGGGAAGCGGCGGCGTCTCGGGCGGACAGCGCCAGCGGCTGATGATCGCCCGAGCCATTGCGCCCAGGCCGAAGGTCCTGATGTTTGACGAGGCGACGAGCGCGCTGGATAACCTCACGCAGAAGACTGTCTCGGAGTCTCTCGACAGACTGAAATGCACGAGAATTGTCATCGCGCACCGCCTCTCCACCATCAGACAGTGCGACAGGATTCTGTATCTCGACAAAGGAAAGATTGTTGAGGACGGAACCTATGAGGAGCTGGTCGCGAAGAACGGCCGGTTTGCGGAACTGGTTGCCCGACAGCGCCTGGACGATACGAGCTATGCGGGCGGAACGACGGCGTATTGATGAGGCAAGCGGCGAAGGCCGGCTGTGCAGATTTTTTAAACAGAAATGTCTAACAAAAGCTGTTCCGCGGCGTACCAATATGCAGAATAACAGTCAAAGAAGGGTATCGTATGAATAAGACAGAAGGTTTGCTGCGCACACTGTTTGACTTTCAGCGTTTCGCCGGAAATAAACGGCTGGAGGCTCTGATTCGCGACGCGGACGGAGCCGGAAACGGCGTGCCGCTGGAGGACAGCGCGCTGGAAGTGAATGCCGCTGGAGGGGCGGAGGTGTGGCGGAGCGAAACGAAGGATGGGCTGAAGCCATGAGCGCGGCCATTACCCCTGAAGAACTCTACCGGAATTATCATGACAGGGTGGAGCGGTATATCGGCGCCCGCGTGGGGAATGTACACGACCGGGTGGATGTGCAGCAGCAGGTTTTTCTGAATGCGGTCTCGGCGCTGGATAGTTATGATCCCGCGCGCAGCGCGCTGGGAACCTGGCTGTATGCCATTACCAGAAATGCGGTGATCGACTATTACCGGACCAAAAGCCGCGAGCCGGTTCCGGCCGAATGGGAAGAGTCTGCGTTTTCGGCTTCCGGCATCGACGAGCGGATTCTGACACAGGAAACGCTGGAGGAACTGGCCGCCGCGCTGGAACAGCTCCCGGAGAGGGAGAGGAAGATCATTATTCTCAGATATTATCATGGCTTCTCTGCCAGAGAGACGGCGCAGAAGGTTGGCGTCAGCTACGCCAACGTCCGTTTTCTGCAGTACAGCGCGCTGAACAAGCTGCGGCGCTGGCTAGGTGCGGCAGAACATTGACATTTTATGGATATGGTGAATTCTCAGGTTATAAAGAAAACCGCGGATGTCTTCCGTATAATTTGACGTTCAAAGCATTTTTTGCTAAAATGGGATCAGATCAGGGACGGGGAATATATATGGATATCAACAGTACGCTGAACGAATTGCTTGTCAAGTTATTCCGCAATATCAATGTGATAGAAGAGCGTGCGCTGCGCACCGACGAGTACCGCGACGTGACGGCCAATGACATGCACGTGATCGAGGCTATCGGTATGGAAGAGCCGAAGAATATGACCAGCGTGGCGCACGCGCTGGAGGTTACCACGGGAACGCTCACGATCGCGGTCAACAGTCTGGTCAGGAAGGGCTATGTCAACAGAGTGCGCAGCGAGGAGGACAGACGCGTCGTTCTGGTCTCGCTCTCCGAGAAGGGCAGGAAGGCTTATCTGCATCACCAGCGGTTCCACGAGCGCATGATCGAAGCCGTCCTGGAGGAACTGACGGAGGAGGAGCAGCAGGTTTTGGGCAAGGCGCTGACGAAACTCAATCTCTTCTTTCGGCAGACAGATTTTCGGACAATGTTTTGAAGTCCGCGGGGCCGTTCTCCAGCAGGAAACGGTGAAAGAAATACAGAAAATCGGGATTGGCGTCAATATCGCCGCTTTGGGCGGCCGCTGCCTGGCTGTTACCGCGCCAGACATCGGCCGCCTGTCTGCGCAGTTCCATGATCTCCAGGTAGCCGAGATAGTATTTCGGATAATTGCACGGTTCCTGCGCGATGTAATTGTAGACGGCGTCCGCGGTCTCTGTGTCTGTCTGGCCGATGGACGCAAGCATCCGCCGGACCGTTTCTCTGTCTGCGCCGTCGTAGTGGATTGCGATATCCAGCAGGGAGTAGAGGCACAGTTGGATCTGTCTGTCCAGGCGGTATGCTGCACAGTACGCGGCGGCTTCGGGATGAGCGTCCCCTGCCAGAGCGGCTGCGTATCCGTAGGAGGACAGTTCGGCATACATCGCCCAGCCTTCCACGAAGCCGCCGTAGTACAGAATACTGCGCAGAGGCGTAATGCCGGACTGCGCCCAGTACCGCTCGCAGTATACGGTCTGATAGAGATGGCCGGGCCAGCCCTCATGGGCGAGTGTCGTGAAGAGGGAGAGGTCGTCGGACATATCCGCGGCATTGATGTAGATCGTATTGTCCGACACGTCGTCTATGGGCGGCGTCATGTAGAAAGCGGGCGCGCTGTACGCTTCCAGACTGTTGTCCACATATTTGACGGTACAGCCGATGGGGGATTCGTCCGTGTCGGCCGGAATCCGCGGATAAACGGCAGCCATATTCTCCCGCAGCTGGCGCAGTATTTCGGCGGGGGACATTTCCGGCAGCAGCGCGGGGGCGGAGGCGAGGGATGCGGGGAGCGTTTCATTGTCCTGGATCAGCTGCCGCAGCGCCGCGTAGTTGGCGGAGAGATCATCATACAGAAGCTGTTTGATGTCCGCGATATCCCGGGGCGAGCCGGTCTGCAGACGCAGCAGCGCTTCGTAGTACTCCCGGCCGCCCGCATAGCAGGCCAGACCGCAGGTGTCACGTCCGCTTCCCGCAAGGAGCGTGAGTTCGTCGGCGAGGCGGTCGTAGGCCGGCGCGACTACGGTGGTCAGCAGTCTGTCGTTCTCGGCCTGATAGGAGAGCGATTCCGCCTCTGTCAGGACACCCTGGGCGGTCAGATCTTCCAGGCGGTCTGCGAAAGTTGCCTGCAGAAAATGATCTCCGCTTTCCAGTTCTTCCCGGTTCATGAGAGCGTCGCACTGTCCGATCACTTCGTCTGTGGTATCGTCGGACATGAAGAGGCCGGCAAGCGCCTTCTCGCGCTCGTATACGATAAGCCCGTTAAAATAGGCGGGAATCTGCTCCAGAATCCTCAGATACAACTCCACATCGTCAGCCGTGTCCAAGCGGTATTCCGCCAGCAGAATCGGAAGTTCCGCCACGGCGCCCGAGGCGGGAGACAGCGGCTCGGCGAAGTAGGGATAGGCAGCGGTGCGCCGCAGCGTGTCCACATAGGAGCACAGGAGCTCGTACAGGCGCCGGTTGTTTTCGGAGAGCCTGCGGTTCTCAAACTGCGCGAGCTGTTTAGACAGGAGGGAGAGCGCATAGGAGTCGTTGGCCGCGTCGCCCGCGTGGTAGACGGGCAGCGCAAGAGCCGCCTCGTCGACGCGGTAGGCGTCGGCGTTGTCTATCGTGTAGTGAAAATGGATCGGATTGGCCTGCGCTTCCTGCAGGAGGAAATTTTCCGCGAAGGCGGTAAACTCTGCGTCCGCGTGGAAACCGCCATAGAACAGCAGGGTCGCCGCGCTGAGCATTGTGAGGAGAATCAGGGTGATCAGCCACTGTCTGGCGGAGAGAAAACGTTTCAAGAAAATAACCTGCCAAACGGATTTGTAATACTATATGACAATGGCTGTGAAATCATGAATCAGAAGACGATGCGGTCGCGGCCGCTCTCTTTGCCCAGATAGAGCTTGTCGTCCGCTTCCTTGAGCAGCGTCGTGACGTCGCTGTGGAAGTCGTACTCCACCAGACCGAAGGTCAGCGACACGGAAAACTGGGCGCTGCCGCCGTCGAAGACGATCGCCTTGATCCTGCGGCGAAGCGACTCCAGAGCGATGTTGGCCTCGTCGCCGTTCGACTGCGGGAAGATCAGCAGAAATTCCTCGCCGCCCCAGCGGGAGACGAAGCATTCGCTCGGCAGACCGGCGCGAAAGGTCTCGGCGATTTTCTGCAGGACGACGTCGCCGATATTATGGCCGTAGGTGTCGTTTACCTTTTTAAAGAAATCGATGTCGCAGAGGCAGATGCTGATCTGGGTCTGCGCGTTTTTCAGAAGGCCTTCCAGATACTCCATCGTGCTGCGCCTGTTGTTGAGCCCGGTGAGAGGATCGATGTTTGCCTGCTTCTTCAGCTGTTCGTTGTACTCGATCAGCTTGCCCTCCAGCGTCTGCGTGTCCGTGCTGAAATAGTAGGAGAGCAGTGCAAGCGACCAGAAGATTGCCACCGAATTGAGCGTCTGGAAAGCGGTGTTGATCTCGGCCGAGACGCTGAGATCGGGGCTGTAATTCTGACAGTGGAAATACAGGTGCATGCGCAGCCCAAGCAGCGCCAGTACGTAGAGCATCTTTGCGGTCTCGTGCCGGTACCTGGCGAAGTAGCAGAAGACGATCAGCACGAAAATATAAGTCTGTACGCCGATCCCCCAACCGAACATATAGACGTTGGCGGTCAGCCAGACCAGTATGGCAGCGTTCAGAATGCAGTAGGAGGCAAAGGTGTGCTGGCGGTACGACATGATGAAAATCGCCAGAAACGCGATCATGCACAGCTGGCAGAATATCATGCCGCCCGTGTGATTGATGAGCAGGAACAGGATGCCGTTGAGCAGGGAGTATACGATCATCGTGAGCGTGAGCATCCTGACGACAACGATCAGCTTCGTGGACTCGTTGCGATCGCCGGTGTCCTTGCAGATCAGATCATAGAACTTTTGAAAAATATTGTGTGATTTCATTGCTTTCGGTGGCTACCTCTTACAGCGCAAGTATAATTATGACTATCATACACCATATTTGCAATTTGTGCAATTCGTTCAGGGACGGAACTTTGCCGCGCGCCGCGGACAGGCGAAGGACAGATTTTACAAAAGAAAGCAGAATTGTTGAGCAACTTGCACAAAAACGAAGAGCCATTTTCTAAAATATTTTAGAAAAAGAGTAAGTGGAATGAAATTACATTGACGAAATACCATTATCTTGGTAGAATGATAGCACGAGAGGCGTTATGCCTTGCGTAACTTCATATTATTCTAAGGGAGGAAAAGAAAAATGAAGAGAAAATTGGCACTTATGATGGTTGCCGCTATGACGATGGCTTCCGTAGTAGGCTGCGGCGGCGGTTCCGATGAGGCGGCTCCGGCAGCGGCTGAGACGGAGACAGAGGCTCCTGCGGAGACGGAAGCTCCCGCAGAGACAGAGGCGGAAGCTCCTGCAGAGACAGAGGCAGAGGCAGAGGCTCCTGCAGCATCCGGCGATGTGATCCGCGTAGGTTTCGCTCAGGTAGGACATGAGTCCGACTGGCGTACAGCGGCCACACAGTCCGCACAGACCGTATTCTCCGCAGAGAACGGCTATGAGCTGTCCTTCGTAGACTGCGACAATGACTCCGCAGCACAGCTGGAGGCGGTTCGTAACTTTATCCAGCAGGATATGGACTACATCATCATCGACCCTATCGTTTCCACAGGTTGGGACGCAGTTCTGACCGAGTGTGAGGATGCAGGCATTCCTGTCGTAGTAATCGACCGTACGATCGACGACTCCGACAAGTATGTATCCTGGGTTGGTTCCGACTTCAAGGTAGAGGGTCTTGCATGCGGCGAGTGGCTTGCTGCTTACGCAGAGGCTAAGGGCATCTCTGAGATCAACGCTCTTGTCATCGAGGGTTCCACGGGCGCATCCGCTACGATCGGACGTACGGAAGGCTTCAAGGAGATCGCAGACCGTGAGGGTTGGACGATTCTGGATTCCCAGGACGGCGACTTCACAGAGGCAGGCGGCCAGGAGGTTATGGAGTCTTACTGCCAGAGCTACGCGGGTCAGTTCAACGTAGTTATCTGCCAGAACGATAACGAGGCTTATGGCGCTATGACGGCTATGGACGCTGCAGGCGTTACCTACGGTGTTGACGGCGACGTTATCATCGTATCCTTCGACTCCAACAAGCCCGCGGTTCAGCTGGTACTGGACGGCAAGCTGAATGCTACTTTCGAGTGCAACCCGCTTGCAGCTCCTACGGTTGACGAGGTAATCAAGCAGCTTGCAGCCGGCGAGACACCTGAGAAGGAGATCTACATGGCTGAGGCATGGCTGGCATCTGAGGACATCGTTTCTTCTATCACTGTAAACGGTGAGGAACAGCCCATTATACATGTAACGGATGAGGTTCTTGCAAATCGTGCATACTAATTTGCAATATTGATTCTGTGAGTGTAATAGCAAAGGGAGGTCCCAGGGGTATCCCGGGGCCTCCTTCTTTTCACTATATAATGTAATGTATGGAGGAAAATCTTATGCAGGATAATGTGGTATTGACCATGCGAGGCATTTGCATGACATTCCCCGGTGTGAAAGCTCTCGAAAATGTAGATTTTACCCTTCGAAAAGGGGAGATACACGCTCTGATGGGCGAGAACGGAGCAGGTAAATCTACTTTGATCAAATGCCTCACAGGCATCAACGACTTCGAGGCGGGCGAGATCCATGTGGACGGCGTGGAGGGCACGGTGAAGAACCATTCTACACTCGACGCGCAGAAAGTCGGCATTTCTACCGTATATCAGGAAGTCAATCTCTGCCCCAACTTAAGCGTAGCGGAAAATCTGTATATCGGCCGCGAGCCTCTGACCCCCTGGCGCAGCATCGACAGACGCGCCATGATCAAGCAGGCGGAGGAGTTGACGAAGCGGCTGGACATCAAGGTTGATGTCACCCAGAATCTTGAGAATTATTCTCTGGCGATCCAGCAGATGATCGCGATTGCCAGGGCTGTAGATATGAAATGTAAAGTTTTGATCTTAGACGAGCCGACATCCTCTCTGGACGACAGCGAGGTGGAGAAGCTGTTCAACATGATGCGGAACCTGAAAGAACAGGGCGTCGGCATCATATTCGTAACACACTTCCTGGAGCAGGTGTACGCGGTGTGCGACCGCATCACGGTGCTGCGCAACGGTACGCTGGTAGGCGAATATCCTGTGGCGGAGCTGCCGAGAGTGAAGCTGGTGGCGGCGATGATGGGTAAGGATTTCGACGATCTGGCTTCCATCAAGCCGGAAGGCTTCAAGGTGGACGAGAACGCGCCCTGCCAGATCGAGGCGGAGGGCCTCAGCCACTACGGCACGATTAAACCTTTCGATCTGAAGATACATAAAGGCGAGGTGATCGGTCTGACCGGTCTGCTGGGTTCGGGACGAAGCGAACTCGCGCGCACGATCTACGGGGCCGACAAGGCCAATACCGGCACGTTAAAGGTGGCAGGCAAACAGGTGAAGATCAATCAGCCGATCGACGCCATGAATCTGGGCATGGGACTTCTGCCGGACGACCGTAAGGCGGAGGGCATCATCGGCAATCTGTCCGTGAGAGAGAATATTATTCTGGCGCTGCAGGCGAAGAGAGGCATGTTCCGCCAGCTGTCCCGCGCGAAGCAGGAGGAGATCGCGGATCACTATATCGATATCGTGCGGATCAAGACCGCCAGCAGAGAGACGCCGATCGCGCAGCTGTCGGGCGGCAACCAGCAGAAGGCGATCCTGGCCAGATGGCTTGCGACGGATCCGGACTTCCTGATCTTGGATGAGCCTACCCGCGGTATCGACGTCGGTACCAAGACGGAGATTCAGAAGCTGATCATCCAGCTGGCGAGCGAGGGCAAGAGTATCATGTTCATCTCCTCCGAGATCGAGGAGATGCTCCGTACCTGCAACCGTATGGCAGTCCTGAGAGACGGCGAGAAGGTCGGAGAATTGGATGGCGAGCTGACACAGGAGAGAGTCATGAGCGCTATCGCGGGAGGTGCAAAGAATGAGTAATATCAAGAAATTAACGAAGAATCAACTGTTCTTACCTATTTTTTGTATGTTTCTGGTGCTGTGCGCGAATATCATCTACGATGTGGCGCACGGGAGCCCGTTCTATAATTTCTTTGCCGTGTCTGTCACCAACGGCATGCTGCAGGGGCGTCTGATCAATATTCTGAACCGCGGCAGCGAGATCGCGATTCTGGCGATCGGTATGACGCTGGTGGTATCCGCGTCGGCAGGTACGGATATCTCCGTGGGTTCGGTCATGAGTCTGTGCGCGTCCGTGTGCTGCGTGCTTCTGGCCGGAGCTGCAGCGCCTCAGGCGACGGAGCTGGCCGTGCCGCTGATTGTCGGTGTGCTCGGCGGACTGATCATCGGCTGTGTCTGCGGTGCGTTCAACGGTTTCCTGGTGGCGAATCTCAATATACAGCCAATGGTGGCGACGCTGATTTTGTGGTCTGCGGCGCGTGCGATCGGCCTGCTCTTGTGCAATGACCTGATCGTCTATGTCCGCAACGACACGTTTGCCGTGATCGGCGGTTATGTCGGCATCATTCCGACACCGATCATCATTGCGGTGGCATGTGTTGCGATCACTATGCTGGTATTGAAAAAGACCGCGATGGGCCTGTACATACAGTCCGTCGGTATCAATAAGAAGGCGAGCCGCATCGCGGGTCTGAACTCTCAGAGAATCATCTTCCTGTGCTATGTGCTGTGCGGTCTGTGCGCGGGCATCGCAGGTATCGTAGGCGCGTCCCGCATCACCAGCGCGGACTCCAACAACATCGGCCTCAACTATGAGCTGGACGCAATCCTGGCGGTAGCGCTGGGCGGCAACAGCCTGGGCGGCGGTAAGTTCAACCTGATCGGTTCCATCATCGGCGCTTACACGATTCAGGCGATCACCACGACGATGTACAATATGGGTGTTTCCGCCGCGGTTACGCCGGTGTTCAAGGCCGTCGTCGTCATTGTTATCGTGGCGATTCAGGCGCCTCCTGTACGTGCTTTCTTTAAGAAACTGAGCGCTAAGAAAGGAGTGGTAAACGCATGAGTAAATCAACCAACAACGCAAAGGGGCGCCGTTCGATGAACAGCAATACCCTGCTGCTGTTTATCACCATTATTCTGTTCTTTGTCCTGTATGCGGGCGGATGCATCGCGTACAGCAGCAAAGGTTTTACCAATTTACAGACGTTCCTCAATATTTTGAGAAGCAACGCCGGCCTGCTCTGTGTGGGCTGCGGCATGACCTGCGTCATGCTGACCGGCGGTATCGATATCTCAGTCGGATCGCTGGTGGCGTTAGACTGTATGATGCTGTCCTACGGCATGGCGAACTGGGGCATCAAGGCGCCGGGGATGTGCGCTCTGGTACTGTTAGTCGGCCTGGTATTCGGTCTGGTGCAGGGCTACTGTGTAGGTTATCTGCAGATCCAGCCCTTCATCGTGTCCATGGCGGGCATGTTCTTCGCGCGCGGTATGACGGCGGTGATCTCTACGGATCAGCTCTCCATCACGGCGGAGATCAGCCAGAAGTTCTATGACTGGGCGAATTACCGCATTTATCTGCCATTCGGCGGCGTTATGAACAAAAAGGGCAAGATGGTTATGCCGTACTTCGGCATCGGCGTGGTGATTGCGATTCTGGTGCTGATCCTGATTTTTCTGATGCTCCGCTACACGAAGTTCGGGCGCGCGCTCTACGCGATCGGCGGTAGCGAGCAGTCGGCGGCAATGATGGGTCTGAATGTGAAGCGCACGAAGATGCTGGCTTATGTGCTCTGTTCGTTCCTGACGTCCATCGGCGGCATCTGTTTCTGTATGAATACAATGTCGGCCAGCGCGCAGCAGGCGACCGGTCTGGAGATGGATGCGATCTCGTCGGCCGTCATCGGTGGAACGCTTCTGACGGGCGGCGTCGGCAACGTCATCGGTACGTTCTTCGGCGTGCTGATCAACGGAACAATCAGTTCCATCGTCAAGACCAACGGTAAGCTGGCAAGTTCCTGGCCGAACGTTCTCACGGCGATACTGCTTTGCTTCTTCATCGTATTGCAGAGTATTTTCGCGCTGATCAAGAATCGTAAGTCCAAATAATTTATTGAAATTCAATAGAGACGCGCAGTTTGGTGTGCGTCTCTATTGTGACATTGGGGAGAAAAGGGTATGAAGAGAATAGCCTTTAAATTTGCCTCGGTAATGATGGTTATGGTGATCGTAGCGCTGGCGGCGGCGGTTCTTCTTGGAAACAATGTCAAGACGATCTCCAGGCAGAGCCGCAGTTTTATGGATCACGAGGTGGAGTCGATCGATACAGCGCACGCGATCTATGAGGATTATCTGCAGATCTATACGACAATGTACGCGCACATCAATACGACGCTCACCTCCATTATGGACACTAAGGCGGAAGAGATACAGGCTGTCAGGGAGAATATGTGGCAGCTGATGGAGGAGTTCCGGGGACAGATCGACAGCGAGGATAAGCAGGCGATCTACGACACAATCGAGAGTAAGCTGACAGAGTATGACGCGGTGGTGGATGAGATTCTGGAGTCGAGCTACAGCGGAGACAAGGCGAACGCGAACCTGATCATCACGAACAAGATGTACTCCATCAATGAATCCATCACGAGCAATATGGCGAAGTTGATTGAGGCTTCGGCCGCCGATCTGGAGAACGGCAAGGCGACACTGCAGGCGACGGCGGATCAGTCGGAGTACATGCAGATGTTTATCGCGGTTATTCTGGTCGTTCTGGCAGTCTTTATCACGTTCGTGTCCAACCGTCTGATCGTTGTGCCGATTCAGAAGATTGCGGATGCGATCCGGGAGATGATCCGGGATATACAGAACGGACAGGGAGATCTGAAGAAGCGCGTTCCCGTGCGGACGAAAGATGAGATCGCGGTGCTCGCGAACGGCGTCAACCAGCTGTTAGATATTCTGCAGTCGATGATCGGCGGCGTGATTGGGTGCGGCGAGGAGATTGACACCCAGCAGCAGAACGTCAAGAGCGTCGTGGAGCTGACCAACCGCAATGCGGATCATACCTCCGATATGATGGAGCAGCTGGCTGCCGCCGTGGAGGAGATCTCCGCCACGGCCATCTCGGTCAACGAGACGACCAGGAGCGCGGAGGAGTCCGCGGACGATATCATGAACAAAGCGATTGAGGGAAGTTCCTTTGCGGCACAGATCAAGGAGCGCGCGGAGGAGATACAGAAGCGGGCGCAGCAGAGCAAGCGCAACGCAGAGCAGGCGATTGTCGAGCTGGACGAGGCGTTGAAGACCTCCATCGAGGACAGCAGCAAAATTGAGAAAATCAACGGGTTGACCGATGAGATCCTGAGCATAGCCTCCAAGACGAACCTGCTGGCGCTCAACGCGTCGATCGAGGCAGCGCGGGCCGGTGAGGCGGGGCGCGGTTTCGCCGTGGTGGCGGATGAGATTCGTATCCTGGCGGACAACTCCAAGGAGACGGCGGGGAGCATTCAGGCGATTTCCAGCGGTGTGATTGCCGCGGTCACACGCCTGGCGGACAATGCCAACAGTCTGATCCGATTTATCGAAGAGCGCGTTATGCCGGATTATGAAGTGCTGGAAAATACGGGAGAAAAATACCTGGAGGATTCCATCACGGTAGACCGGATCATGCAGGATATCAAGAACGATATGAACACCTTTAATGAACTGATGCAGTCCGTGGTGGAGTCCAATGACGCCATTACGACCAGCGTTCAGGACAGCACGCAGAATATAGCCGACGTGGCGCAGAATACGACGATGCTCACGGACAACATGAAGGATATCATGACCGTGCTTGACAAGGTCTCCGGGGCGATCGGCGAGCTGTCCGAACAGACGTCGGATTTCCAGCAGTATTAGCATGAAACGAAAGCCGCGCACGCGGCGGAAAGAGAGGATATTATGCAGGCAAAAAACTATCAATTCTGGTTTTGTACCGGATCGCAGGATCTGTATGGGGATGAGTGCCTGAGGAAAGTGGCCGATCACTCGGCGAAGATTGTGGAGGGGCTGAACGCTTCCGGCAGACTTCCCTTTGAGGTAGTCCTGAAGCCGACGCTGATCAGCCAGGCGTCCATCAGGAAGACTTTCAACGACGCGAACAACGATCCGGACTGCGCGGGCGTAATTACATGGATGCACACGTTCTCCCCCGCGAAAATGTGGATTCTGGGACTGAAGGAATTCCGCAAACCGCTGTGTCATCTGCACACGCAGTTCAATGAGGAGCTTCCCTATGACACGATCGATATGGATTTCATGAACGAGAACCAGTCCGCCCACGGCGACAGGGAGTACGGACATATCGTGAGCCGTATGGGCATCGAGCGCAAGATTATTGTGGGGCATTGGGCGAATCCGCATGTGCAGGAGCAGATCGGCAGCTGGATGCGGACGGCGCTCGGCGTGATAGAATCCTCCCATATCCGCGTCTGCAGGTTCGGCGACAACATGAACAACGTGGCCGTGACCGAGGGCGATAAGGTGGAGGCGCAGATCAAATTCGGCTGGGAGATCGATCACTACTGTGTCAACGATCTGGTAGAATATGTGGACGCCGTGCCGCAGGGCGATGTGGACGCGCTGGTGGACGAGTATTACAGCAAGTATAAGATCATCGACGACGGCCGGGATGCGGACGAGTTCAGAAGGCATGTGGCGGTGCAGGCGAGACAGGAGATCGGCATCGAAAAGTTCCTGACGGAGAATGACTATCACGCTGTGGTGACGCATTTCGGTATGCTGGGCGGTCTGCAGCAGCTCCCCGGACTGGCGATTCAGAGACTGATGGAGAAGGGCTACGGCTTCGGCGCGGAGGGAGACTGGAAGGTTGCCGCCATGGTGCGCCTGATGAAGCTGATGACGGCCGATATCAAGGATGCGAAGGGCACGTCCATGATGGAGGACTACACATACAACCTTGTGCCGGGCAAAGAGGGAATCCTGCAGGCGCATATGTTGGAGGTATGCCCGTCTGTGGCGGACGGTGAGATCGGCATCAGAGTGTGCCCGCTGTCTATGGGGAACAGGGAAGATCCCGCGCGTCTCGTGTTCACTTCCAAGGAAGGCCCGGCTGTGGCCTGCTCGCTGATCGATCTGGGGACGAGATTCAGACTGCTCATCAATGCGGTTGATTGCAAGAAGGTGGAGAAGCCCATGCCGAAGCTGCCTGTGGGTACGGCGTTCTGGACGCCTCAGCCCAATCTGGAGATCGGCGCTGCGGCCTGGATTCTGGCGGGCGGCGCGCACCACACGGCGTTCTCCTATGACCTGACGGTGGATCAGATGGTTGACTGGGCTGCGGCGATGGGGATCGAGAGCGTAGTCATCGACAAGGATACCACGATCCGAAACATCAAGAATGAGCTGCGCTGGAACGAGGCCGCGTTCCGCGTGTGACCAGGCGGTACGAAAATGAAACGGACCGGCCGGTCGGCCGGCAAATCGAATAGAGAGAATGGAAAAGAGGAGGTATACGATGGGAGCAAAGGAATGTATTGCAAGCGGCAAGTCGGTACTCGGTATTGAGTTCGGCTCCACCAGAATCAAGGCGGTGCTGGTGGACGAGAACAACAGACCGATTGCATCCGGCGCGCATGATTGGGAGAATAGGCTGGAAAACGGCATCTGGACCTACAGTCTCGACGATATCTGGACTGGGCTGCAGGACTGTTACCGCAAGTTGGCGGAGGATGTACAGGCACAGTATGGAGAGAAACTGGTAAAGATCGGCGCAATCGGGTTCAGTGCCATGATGCACGGTTATATGGCGTTTAACGACAGAGATGAACTGATGGTGCCTTTTCGCACATGGAGAAACACGATCACCGAGGAGGCTTCCGGGAAGCTGACCGGTCTGTTTAATTATCATATTCCGCAGAGATGGACGATCGCGCATCTCTATCAGGCGATTCTGAACGGCGAGGAGCATGTGGCGGATCTGAAGTTCGTGATCACGCTGGCGGGCTATATTCACTGGCAGCTGACGGGGGAGAAGATCGTCGGCGTGGGCGAGGCCTCCGGTATGTTCCCGATCGACATCGCCACGGGACAGTTTAACGAGAAGATGCTCGATCAGTTCGACGCGGCGGTGGCGGACCGGGGCTATGCGTGGAAGCTGAGAGACGTGCTCCCCGCAGTCTATACGGCCGGGCAGCAGGCGGGTGCGTTGACCGAGGCGGGCGCGAAGCTGCTGGATCCAACCGGAACACTGCAGGCAGGCGTGCCGTTCTGCCCGCCGGAGGGCGACGCCGGTACGGGCATGGCCGCGACAAACAGTGTGGCGAAGCGCACCGGCAACGTGTCGGCCGGCACCAGCGTATTCGGTATGATCGTGCTGGAGAGGGAGCTCTCCAAGGTGTACGACGCCATCGATCTCGTGACGACGCCGGACGGCAGTCTGGTGGCTATGGTACACTGCAACAACTGCACCTCGGACCTCAACGCCTGGGTGAACCTTTTCAAAGAATATGCAGAGCTGATGGGCATGAAGGTGGATATGAACGAGCTGTACGGCAATCTCTACCGCAAGGCGCTGGAAGGCGACGACGACTGCGGCGGCCTGCTGGCGTACAACTATTTCTCCGGGGAGCATGTGACCGGCTTTAACGAGGGACGTCCGCTGTTCGTCCGCACTCCCGACGCGAAGTTCAATCTGGCGAACTTCATGCGGGTGCATCTGTTTACCTCCCTCGGCGCGTTAAAAACAGGACTCGATATCCTGTTAAAAGAGGAGGGCGTGCAGGTAGACGAAATTCTCGGACACGGAGGACTGTTCAAGACCAAAGGCGTAGGGCAGAGCATTCTGGCGGCTGCCATTGACGCGCCGGTCAGCGTAATGGAGACGGCTGGCGAAGGCGGCGCATGGGGTATCGCGCTTCTGGCGTCCTACATGATTCACAAGGGCGCGGATGAGAGCCTGGCGGCCTTCCTGGACAGCAAGGTGTTCGCCGGACAGAAGGGCGAGAAGATGGCGCCGAAGGCTGCAGACGTGGCGGGCTTCAACAAGTTCATGGAGCGGTACACCGCGGGGCTTGCCATTGAGAGAGCGGCGGTCGAGAGCATGTAGGCGCAGAGGAAAATGCGTAAGGAGGGAGATGAATTTCATGTTAGAGGAATTAAAAAAGCGCGTGTATGAGGCAAATATGCTTCTGCCGAAATACGGGCTGGTCACTTTTACCTGGGGCAACGTCAGTGAGATCGACAGAGAGAGCGGCATCTTCGCAATCAAGCCGAGCGGCGTCGATTACGACAAGCTGACGCCCGACGACATGGTGCTGATGGACTTAAACGGCAATAAGGTGGAGGGCAAATATAATCCGTCCTCCGACACGGCGACGCATCTGGAACTGTACAAGGCGTTTGACGGGATCGGCGGCGTGGTACATACCCATTCCCCCTATGCGACGAGCTGGGCGCAGGCGGGCAGAAGCATTCCCTGTTACGGCACGACGCACGCGGATTATTTCTACGGGGAGATTCCCTGCCTGAGATGTCTGAACGCGGACGAGATCGAGGACGCTTACGAGAAGAATACCGGACTGCTGATCGTCGGCGAGTTCGGGCGCATGAACAAGGACCCCGAGGCCGTTCCGGCGGCGCTGTGCAAGAATCACGGGCCTTTTGCGTGGGGTAAGGACGCCCACGAGGCGGTGCACAATGCGGTTGTTCTCGAGGAGGTGGCGAAGATGGCCTACCGTGCGGAGACAATCAACAGAGACATTCAGCCGGCGCCGCAGGAGCTGCAGGATAAGCACTATTACAGAAAGCACGGCGCGAACGCCTACTACGGGCAGGGCAAATAATAAGGCGCGGCGGCAGCGCCGCAAATTGGCAAGACAGGATAATTATAGAGCAAGAATTTGGTAGTGACAGACTGCGGTCTGTGCTATTCTTAGAAAAAAAGAAAAGACGGAGGTTAGCGATGAACAAATTAGAGTTGCAGAGAACAGCCAATGAAGTTCGCAAGGGCATCGTGGCCGCGGTGCACGGCGCCAAGGCAGGACATCCGGGCGGCTCGCTGTCCGCGGCGGACATCTTCACGTATCTCTACTTCGAGGAGATGAACATTGATCCGAAGAATCCGAAGAAGGAAGACAGAGACCGTTTCGTGCTGTCCAAGGGACACACGGCGCCGGGACTGTATTCCACGCTGGCGAACAGAGGATATTTCCCGGTGGAGGATCTGCCGACCCTGCGCCATCTCGGCTCTTACCTGCAGGGACATCCCTGTATGCAGGAGACGCCCGGCGTGGATATGTCGTCCGGTTCCCTCGGACAGGGTATTTCCGCGGCGGTAGGCATGGCGCTGGCAGGCAAGATGGACAATAAGAGCTACAGAGTATATACGCTGCTTGGCGACGGCGAGCTGGAGGAAGGCCAGGTGTGGGAGGCTTCCATGTTCGCGGGACACAGGAAGCTGGACAATCTCGTGGTGATCGTGGACAACAATGGACTGCAGATCGACGGCAGCATCGACGATGTGTGCTCTCCGAACCCGATCGACAAGAAGTTCGAGGCGTTTAATTTCCATGTGATCAGGATTGACGGCAACGATTTCGATCAGCTCGACGCGGCTTTCAAGGAAGCGCGGGCGACGAAGGGAATGCCGACAGCCATTATCTGCAAGACCCTGAAGGGCAAGGGCGTATCGTTCATGGAGGGCAATGTGGACTGGCACGGCAAAGCGCCCAATGATGAGCAGTTCGCGGTGGCGATGGCGGATCTCGAGAAGATCGGCAAAGAGTTAGGAGGTGCGGAATAATGGCGGATGTAAAGAAAATTGCGACACGTGACAGCTACGGAAACGCGCTTGCGGAGTGCGGCGCCGAGTATCCGAATCTGGTCGTTTTGGATGCTGACCTGGCGAACGCGACCAAGACGCTTACATTTAAGAAGGCTTTTCCGGACAGGCATATCGACTGCGGTATCGCGGAAGCCAATATGACGGGCGTTGCGGCGGGCCTTGCGACCTGCGGCAAGATTCCTTTTATCAGCTCCTTCGCCATGTTTGCGGCGGGACGTAACTTCGAGCAGGTCCGCAACTCCATCGGCTATCCGCACCTGAATGTGAAGATCGGTGCGACCCATGCGGGCATTACGGTTGGTGAGGACGGCGCCTCCCATCAGTGCCTGGAGGATATCGCTCTCATGAGAACCATCCCGGGCATGACGGTCATTGTTCCCTCCGACGACGTGGAGGCGAAGGCGGCGGTGCGCGCGGCGATCGAGTACCAGGGACCTGTGTTCCTGCGCTTCGGGCGCGCGGCGGTTCCCGTGATCAACGACAGGCCGGATTATAAATTCGAGATGGGCAAAGGCGTGCTGCTGCGCGAGGGCAAGGACGTCACCATCATCGCGACGGGTATCACGGTTTCTTCCGCTCTGGAGGCGGCGGATATGCTGGCCGCGGACGGCATCAGCGCGGAAGTCATCAATATACACACCATCAAGCCGCTGGACGAGGAGATCATCATCGCGTCCGCGAAGAAGACCGGCAAGGTCGTGACGGCGGAGGAGCACAGTGTGATCGGCGGTCTGGGCAGCGCGGTGTGCGACTGTCTGTCCATGCATTGTCCGACGCCCGTCTATAAGATCGGTATGCAGGATATCTTCGGCGAGTCCGGCACGGCGGCCGCGCTTGTGGAGAAGTACGGTCTGGACGGCAAGGGCGTGTACGCTTCGGTGAAGAAGTTCGTATCCTAGAAGCCGGAGACGTCTTTGATATCGTGGCAGGAAGTTTTTGAAAGGCATGGTTATACAAGATGTCCGATAGTGCGAAAAGAAAAAATATTTTGTCGCCCTCCATATTGGCGGCGGACTTCTCCGTTCTGGGGGAGCAGATCAGGGAGGCGGCGGCTGCGGGCGCGGAATATCTTCACATCGATGTGATGGACGGCGTGTTCGTGCCGTCCATCTCCTTTGGGATGCCGGTTATCAAAACCATCCGCAAGACGACAAATATAGTGTTTGACGTCCATCTCATGATCGTGGGGCCGGAGCGCTATGTCAAAGAATTTGCGCAGTGCGGCGCCGACAGCATCACCTTTCATCTGGAGGCGGCGGAGGACGCCGAGGATCTGATCGAACAGATTCACGGTCTGGGATGCAGGGCCGGCATGTCGATCAAGCCGCAGACGCCGGTGGAGGCCGTCAGGAAATATCTGAAAAGTCTTGATATGCTGCTTGTGATGACGGTGGAACCGGGTTTTGGCGGTCAGAAGTACATACCCGAATCCACGGAGCGCATCCGGCAGGTCAGACAGATGGCGGATGAACTGCAGACCGATCTGGATATCCAGGTGGACGGCGGTATCACGAGAGACAATGTCCGCACAGTGCTGGACGCCGGCGCCAACGTGATTGTGGCAGGCTCGGCGGTCTTTCGGGGCAATATTACAGAAAACATACATGCATTGACGGCGCAGTTTTAGGCTGCGCCGTTTTGGTTATAAATATATGCATACAACATATTGTTGTAAAACGAGAGACGAGGGATAGATATAGCCTTGCATAGTGACATTGAAGTGCATAACAAAACTACACATTGCGTTTAAGTTTCGTGACAATTAGACAAAAAATCTGCTTGCTATTCTACGAAATATCAAATAGTATTGAAATGAAGGATAAATTTTAATACTATGACTACAATGTCGATGCATTGTAGAGGTGCAGGAGGCAGATATGAAGCTTGAAAATTTGACAGATTGTGAGCAGCTGGTGATGAAGACGGTCTGGGACGCCGCCGAGGAGCTCAGCCTTATGGAGGTCATGCAGCGTGTGAACAGCAAATACCATAAGAATTGGAAGCCCCAGACGGTCTCCACGTTTCTGGCCAGACTGGTAAAGAAAGGCTATCTGAGACACTATCGGCAGGGCCGCCTGTTTTTCTATCAGATTCTGGTGCCGCTGGAGGACTACAAGGGGCAGCTGACCAGCGATTATGTGAATTTCTGGAATCACGACAATGCGGATGAATTTCTCTGTGCGCTTGCGCAGGAGAGACCCTTACGGAAAGATGAGATCGAAAGGATACAGACTCTGATCGATGGACTGGGCGAGTAACTTCTTTGTCGTATTGTTAATCACAGACATCACGGGTACGATCTTCTTTCTGGCAGGGCGGTTATTCAGGGGAAAGACGAATTACGACATCGCCTTCCTGCGGTTTCTGACCGATGCGGCGGTGACGGCATTTCTTGTGCCATTTATCTATACGGCCCTGTATTTCACGAAGCGGATCACCATCATTGTCGTTCAAAGCGATATCAATCTGTTCTACGGCACGCCTCTGACGCTGGGACTGACAGCGGTTCTGGGGCGTGCGTGGATCGGGCTCATTCTCGTGCTCTTTGTGTGCCGGCTCGGCAGATGGTTTCGCTGGCGTATGGTGTGCCGGGGCAATATCCCTGAGGAAGACGAGACGGTCATGCGGGTTTTCAACGATCTGTGCGACGGGTTCGGTATTGCCGGCAAGGTCTCGCTGTACAGGAACGACTCCATAGACATTCCGTGCATCACCCACTATCACGGGTTCATCGTGATGCTGCCGCTGGTGAATTACACGCGGAAGGAGGCCGAAGTCGTTCTGTGCCATGAGCTGTGTCACTATCTGAACAGGGATCTGTGGCGCAAGTCCGTCGGCAGCCTGATGACGCTGCTCCACGTGTTCAATCCGGTGGTGCACATTCTGTTGAGACAGGTCGACAGAATCTGCGAGGTATACTGTGACCGCGCCGCCTGTGAGAAGGGGCGGGGCAGCTTTAGCAGGAAGGAATACTTCGAGGTGATACTGAAGGCACTGACCAATGACGGCAGACAGAACCGATACCAGTTGTTCACGCTGGTGGACGACCGGTCGGATTATGAAAGGAGAATAGAGTATATGAAAAACTATCAGGTAAAGGGCGGTTTGAAGAGAGGGACGGCGGCCGTGTTCGCGATGTGCTTTCTGTTTGGCAGCAGCATGACGTCGCTGGCGGCGGGAGACGGCGTGGCGGACGCCTATGCGGGAGTCGCCGAAGCGACCAGCGAGTGGACGGATGATGCGGGTGGTGCGTTTAACGAAATCAGTCTTGAGGACGCCGAGGCGATTCAGGTGATCGCGGAGGAGCAGGGAATCGATCCGGCGAGCATTGTCGTTACGAGCGAGGGCGTGGTGCAGTCGGACGATGACGTGTGGACTGTCAGATGGATCGTTCCGGCGGAGACGACCTATGTGACCTCCGGTTTCCGGGAATATGTGGGAGATGTAGTGAATGTGCTGGTAAAAGGGACGCCCGATGATATTGTATTTCGGACCGGGATCAAGGATCCTGAGGCGCTGATGTATTACCAGGAAGGAAACGATAGTATAGCGTTTTCGTTCAATGTGAGTATCAAGGGCAGACACTATTTCTTCGTGAGAAATATGGACGCGGAGAGAGATCTGGACGTTACGGCGTATATCGCCAAATAACTTACGCTACATACTGGAGTTTCCGACGTTGTCTTCGACCGTAACAGGCGGAGATGATGAAAGACTTCAGGTGTAAAAAGGGAAGCGCTCCGGCTGTGACGAGAAATCGAAGCCGCCGGGGCGCCTTTTTGCCCTTTTTTCCTATTCCGGAGCGCCGCGGAGGCAGCCCTATCTGACGCGCTTGATGGAATTGCGGAGCATCAGCAGCTCATAGTAGTCCAGCAATGCCTGCGTATTCTGGGTATCCAGTTCCACTACCGTGTTGATGAAGTCGCTGACGGTATAATCGTCGGAGAGCCGATAGTTCAGCATGTTGAGGCTGGATTTGTAGTTCGTGCGCTGCAGCAGGTAGTCTGTGGAGACGTCGAAGTAGTCGGCCAGCATGGTCAGCGTATGTAAATCGGGCAGGTGGACGCCCTTCTCATAGTTGGAAATAGTCGATACGGTCATGTTCAGGTGCTCTGCGACATCTCTCTGCAGGACGCCCTTTTCCTTGCGCAGCTCTGTCAGCAATTTACCAAATTCCATAATATTCCCCGCCAAATGACAAATTTTACTAAATTTTAGGACAATTTTATGTCAAATGAAATAAAAGTATACAATATATATAATTTGAGACAAACAATGGCAAATTATTACATGTATCGTCAAATGAAAGCGCTGAAGTATGAAATAAAGCGGCATACTTGAAAACAGGCGTCGCATGGGGTACTATGTGATTATATTGTATCAGTCGGACGTTATGCGCATGCAAAAGCGGCGAATACTTCGGAACGGAGGGAAACATGGCGATTTATTGTGATCAGACAGGATATCTGCCCGCAGGCAGAAAAACGGCGGTGATGACGGCGGGACAGCGCTTTTCGGTGATCAGAGAGCAGGGCGGCAAGAAGGAGACGGTGCTGGAGGGCACGGCGTGGGAGCGGGGCGAGGACCGCGCCTCCGGGGATCATGTCCTGACGGCCGATTTCAGCGATGTCACAGAACCGGGGATTTACTATATACAGAATGACGCGGGGGAGACTTCCCATCGCTTTCGGATCGGAGAGGACGTCTACCGCGCGCTGCAGCGTGATCTGGCGAAGGCCTTGTACTATCAGCGCTGCGGCTGCGCGCTTGAGGAGAAATATGCCGGGGAGTACGCTCACGCCTGCTGTCATACCGGGGACGCGGTGCTGTGGGAGGACCGCAGCGTCACGAGAGAGGTGACGGGCGGCTGGCACGACGCGGGCGATTACGGGCGGTATGTCTCACCCGCGGCGGTGGCGGTCGGTCACCTGCTCTATGCGTTTTCGCTGTTCCCGGAGAGTTTCGGGGAGAGCCTGCAGATTCCGGAATCGGGCAACGGCGTGCCGGATGTGCTGAACGAGTGCCGTTATGAACTGGAATGGCTTCTCAAAATGCAGGATGCGGCGGGCGGTGCGTACCACAAGCTGACGGCGGAGCGGCATGCGGATTTTATTATGCCGGAGGACGACCACGACAGGTTCTATCTGTTCCCTGTGTCGTCGATGGCGACCGCGGACTATGCGGCGGTGACGGCGCTGGCTTCCAGGGTGTACCGGGCCTACGACGCCGCGTTTGCGGACAGGCTTCTCGGTGCGGCACGGCGCGCGTGGATGTGGCTGGAGAACAATCCGCAGTATGTCGGATTCCACAATCCGGAGAGCTGCAATACGGGGGAATATGACGACGACTGCGATTTGGATGAACGGCTTTGGGCGGCGGCGGAGATGCTTGTCACCACGGGAGAGGCAAAATATCAGGAGAAGCTGACCGCGCTTCTCGGCGAGAATCTTTCCCTGACGGATTTCGGGTGGACGGATGTGTCCGGATTCGCGGCGCTGGCGATTCTGACGGATCGGACGGGCAGAGCGGATGCGGACAGCGCCGGGATTCTGCGCGGGGCCGTGATCGCGGAGGCGGACCGCCTGGTGCGCGTTGCGGCGGATTCCGGCTACGGTGTGGCGATGGAGCCGGAGGACTATGTCTGGGGCAGCAATATGGTCGTGCTGAACCGCGGTATGCTGTTGGTTCTGGCGGCGCTGCTCACAGACCGGAATGCCGAATATGAGCAGACGGCGCTGGCGCAGCTGCATTATCTGCTCGGGATGAACGCGGTGGATTACAGCTATGTGACGGGACACGGGGAGCACGCTTTTATGCACCCGCACAATCGGCCCACGGAGTGCGACGGCATTGAAGCGCCGATGCCCGGCTGGGTCAGCGGCGGCCCGTTCAAGACGCCGGCGGACGCTGTGGGAATCGAGCGGATCAAGGCGGGCACTCCGCCCATGAAATGCTATGTGGATCACGCGATGTGCTATTCTCTGAACGAGATCACGATCTACTGGAATTCCCCGGCGGTATTTTTGACGGCATATTTTAACAGAAAATGAGGCGGCAATCATGAAGAAGCTGGGAAGAAATGACCCGTGCTGGTGCGGCAGCGGCAGGAAGTATAAGACATGTCATATGGGTTTTGATGAAAAGATAGAACACTATGCGCTGCAGGGGCACATTGTTCCGAATCATGACATGCTCAAGACGCCGGAGCAGATCGAGGGGATCCGGCAGAGCAGCAAGCTGAATATCGCGATTCTGGACGAGATAGAGCGGCGTATCCATATCGGCATGAGCACGGGGGAGATCGACGACATCGTCAGAGAGATGACGGCGGATATGGGAGGAATCGCCGCGCCGTTGGGTTACGAGGGGTTCCCGAAGAGCGTGTGTACATCCGTCAATGAGGTGGTGTGTCACGGGATCCCGGACGATGAGCGTCTGCTTCAGGACGGCGATATTGTCAACGTGGACGTGTCCACGATCTATCATGGCTATTTCTCGGATTCCTCGCGCATGTTTATGCTGGGTGATGTGGCGCCGGAGACGAAGCGGCTCGTGCAGGTGGCGAGGGAGTGCGTCGACGTCGGGTTAAAGCAGGTGAAGCCCTGGCGTTTTCTGGGCGACATGGCGCAGGCGATCAACGATCATGCACGGTCTAACGGGTATTCCGTCGTGCGCGAGATCGGCGGGCATGGCGTTGGCCTGGAGTTCCACGAGGAACCCTTTGTCAGCTATGTGACAGAAGCTGGAACGGAAATGCTTATGGTGCCCGGTATGGTGTTTACCATAGAACCGATGGTGAACATGGGAATGGCGGATATCTATATCGATGACGATGACGGCTGGACGGTCTATACCGACGATGGCAAACCGTCGGCTCAGTGGGAGGTTACGGTGGCTGTGACGGAGGACGGATATGAAATTTTAACCTATTGACGAAATTGCGTTTGTAAGGGTTAGAGGCAGAATACATCGGAGATTACGGTGTGTTCTGCCTTTTTCATGTCCGCCGGTTTGTGCATTATTCCGATATTGCAGCATATGGAAAAGTCTGTTATCTTATCAATACAATCTTTGGATATCTGTAAAGTGCACTTTATTCTGTGCGTTATCAGGCACAGTCAGCGGCGTTCGCCGACGATTTCCGGGAATGTAGAATCGACAATGGCAGGAGGGACAGTACGCGCCTGTGAGCCGACTGCCGGGAGTGACAGTGAGTCAGGAAAGGAGCAAAACAGAACATGAGAGAATTTATGACAAAGTTAAAGGATCGGCTGAGTGAAAAATGGAATGATCCGGAGCATCGGGAGGACCGGCTGGCGGTGGTGATCGTCGGGACGACTGCGGCGGTGGTGATCGTCGCGCTTCTTCTCGTGCTGTGGGGATATCTGGCAGGAGGACGTGACGGTGCGGGAGAAGAGGCTTCCGGCGATGCATTGCAGATCGCGACTTATGAGGAGAAAATGAAGGAGTATATGGCGCGGAACAAAGGACAGGCAGATCTGTGGCAGGAGTATGCAGCCAGAGTGGATCTGATGAGCGACGAGGTGGAAGAACTGCTCGCGACGATGACGCAGACACAGCAGAGCCTGACGGAGACGATCGAGCAGTATCAGGAAGAGGATACGTCGATACAGAAAGAATTGACGGACTTTCATACACAGGCCGGCACCATTGTGTTGGAACTCAAGGAGACGCAGACGCAGCTGTATGATCTGACAGATCTCGTGCAGGTCATGAACGAGGAGACGATACCACTGATTCAGCAGCAGTTTGCACAGTTGGAGGGAGATATGAAACGGACACAGGATGATATTGCCGGTTTGAGGACACGAATCGAGGCTTTGAAGAAGGAAGATGACAAGCTGTGGGAGAGTATCGAGGATATTGAGAAGGCTCTCGGGAATGCGGAGAGTGTTATTGCTGACACTATGAAGGAGGAAAACAGCAAGCTGTGGGAGAGTATCGGAGATATCGAGAATACTCTCGAAGATGTGGAGAGCGGCATCATTGACACTATGGAGGGTGAGGACGGCAAGCTGTGGGAGAGCATTGGGGATATCAAAGATACTCTTGAAAATATGGAAGGTATCGTCGAGAACATGAATGTAGAGACGCTGCGCTACCGCTATGATGAGAAGGACAGAACGCTCTATCTGGACCCGTATCGGAGCTGACGCTGCGGGTAATACTGTGCGCGCGGCAATTGACAACCGGCGCTATTTATTGTAGTCTTACGGTATAT
The DNA here is from genome assembly GCA_947586255.1 of uncultured Lachnospiraceae bacterium. Lineage (GTDB taxonomy): Bacteria > Bacillota > Clostridia > Lachnospirales > Lachnospiraceae > UBA3282. Next base: position 29,590 of record CANPXP010000016.1, read on the forward strand.
GCCGGCGTTCGGCCTTCTCGTAAGTCAGACGGTGGAGAAGTGCGAACGGATCCGGGAAAGGAGAGCAGTCATCAAATGAGCAAGGGAAAGTTCTATATCACAACAGCGATCGCATATACCTCAGGCACGCCGCACATCGGCAACAGCTACGAGATTGTGCTGGCGGACAGTATTGCCCGTTTTAAGAGGAAAGACGGCTATGAAGTATATTTTCAGACGGGAACGGACGAGCATGGACAGAAGATTGAGCTGAAGGCGCAGGAGCGTGGCGTCACGCCGAAACAGTTTGTGGACGGCGTGGCAGGCGAAATACGCCGCATCTGTGATCTGCTGAATACCTCTTACGATCACTTTATACGCACGACAGACGGGTATCATGAGAAGCAGGTGCAGAAGATTTTCAAGAGGCTGCACGATCAGGGAGACATCTACAAGGGTTATTACGAGGGACTGTACTGTACGCCCTGCGAGTCTTTCTGGACGGAGTCGCAGCTTGTGGACGGCAAGTGTCCGGACTGCGGCAGAGAGGTAAAACCTGCGAAGGAGGAGGCATACTTCTTCAGAATGAGCAAGTATGCGGACAGGTTGATCGAGCACATCAACACGCATCCGGAATTTATCCAGCCCGTCTCCCGCAGGAACGAGATGATGAACAACTTCCTTCTGCCGGGTCTGCAGGATCTGTGCGTCTCCAGAACCTCTTATACATGGGGGATTCCCGTGACCTTTGATGAGAAGCATGTGATCTATGTGTGGATGGATGCGTTGACGAACTATATCACGGGGATCGGGTATGATGCGGACGGCGCAAGCAGCGAACAGTACCGCAAGCTCTGGCCGGCGGACCTGCACCTGATCGGCAAGGATATCATTCGTTTCCACACGATCTACTGGCCGATTTTCCTGATGGCGCTGGGTGAGCCGCTGCCGAAACAGGTATTCGGACATCCGTGGCTTCTGCAGGGCGACGGCAAGATGAGCAAATCCAAGGGCAACGTGATCTATGCAGACGATCTGGTCGATTTCTTCGGCGTGGATGCGGTGCGTTATTTTGTGCTGCATGAGATGCCGTTTGAGAACGACGGCGTGATCACATGGGATCTGCTGGTGGAGCGCATGAATTCCGATCTGGCCAACACGCTCGGCAATCTGGTGAACAGAACGATCTCCATGAGCAATAAGTACTTCGGCGGCCGGGTAGAGAACAAGCGCGTCGGCGTGGACGCCGGTGAGGAGGATGTGGACGCTGATCTGTCTGCCGTGATAGCCGGCGCTTATGCGAAAGTGGCGGGCAAGATGGATGAACTGCGCGTGGCGGATGCCATCACGGAGATCTTCACGCTGTTTAAGCGCTGCAACAAATATATTGACGAGACGATGCCATGGGTGCTGGCGAAGGACGAGTCCAGGAGAGACCGTCTGGCGACCGTGCTGTACAATCTGTTAAACGGCATTCTGGTGGGAGCTTCTCTCCTGGAGCCCTATATGCCTGAGACGTCGGAGAAAATCATGGCGCAGATCAACGCGGCGCCGGTGGATTTCGCCGTGTTGGAGGAGTGCGCGAAGAGCGGGGATGCCGCCGGGGTAAAAGCGCTGTATCCGGAATCCGGCAAGGTGACGGAGACGCCTGAGATTCTTTTTGCCCGTCAGGACTTGGAAGAGCTGATCGGGAAGGTGGACGCGATGTTCGAAGCGCGCAGGGCCGCGGCGGACGCGCCGGAGAAACAGGCGGAGGAGACGGATCGGGAAGGGACTCAGACGTCGGCGGATGTGATCGACGTGGAGCCGAAGGAAACGATCAATTACGACGTCTTCGATCAGTGCCAGTTCAGAGTGGGCGAGATCATAGACTGCAAAGAGGTGCCGAAGTCCAGGAAGTTATTGTGTTCCCAGGTGCGCATCGGCTCCGAGGTCAGACAGATTCTGTCCGGCATCAAGCAGCACTACAGCCCGGAGGAGATGATTGGCAAGAAGGTGATGGTGCTTGTGAATCTGCAGCCGCGCGAGATCGCGGGCATGACGTCCGAGGGAATGCTTCTGTGCGCCGAGGACGCAGAGGGAAAACTGGCGCTTGTCGTGCCGGAGAGAGAGATGCCGTCCGGCGCGGAGATCTGCTGACAAATATAAAAGGGGAAGGTTATGGCTAAGAAAGAAGAATTTTATTTTGACTCCAGAGACGGGGAGCACAGGCTGCATGCGATCAGGTGGATACCGGAGGCGCAGGCGCCGGTCTGCGTGTTGCAGATTGTACATGGCATGACGGAATACGTGGACAGATATGACGAGTTCGCGAACTATCTGGCGGAGCGGGGCATACTGGTGGTGGGTGACGATCATCTCGGCCACGGTAAGTCCGTGAGGGAAGGGGAAACCTACGGATATTTCTGCAGAGAGGATGCGGCCACGGTTCTGGTGCGAGACGAACACCGGCTGAAGAAGATGACGCAGGAACAGTATGCGGGCGTGCCTTATATCATTCTGGGACACAGCATGGGTTCCTTTATCGTGCGCAACTACCTGATGCGATACGGATCGGGCGTGGACGGCGCCGTCATCATGGGGACGGGAATGACGCCGAAGCCGACGCTGTTTGCCGGGACCGCTATTGCCATGATAGAGGGCGCGATTTTTGGTGATACGCATCCGTGCAGGTTGATCGAGAAGGCTTCCTTCGGCTCCTATGACAAGCCCATACGGGCGAAGGGTGAGCCCGGCAACTGGCTTTCCAAAAATGTGGAGTGTCTGCAAAAGTACGCGGGCGATCCGTTCTGCACGTTTACTTTTACCGCCAACGGTTATAAGACACTGTTTAAGCTGATCTATCAGCTGTACGACACGGAGCGGCTGAAAAAGATGCCGAAGAATCTGCCGGTGCTGTTTGTGTCCGGGGAGGACGATCCTGTGGGCAATTACGGCAGGGATGTAAAGAAGGTGTGTCAGTCGTTTCGAGATGCCGGCATGGAACAGGTGCAGATGAAACTGTATCCGAAGGATCGTCACGAGATTCTGAACGAGCTGGACCGGGAGGATGTTTACGGCGATATTTATCGCTGGATCTTACAGAGGATCTGAGGAGCGGACGATGAAGAAACTCAGAAGGTTTGTCGCGCTGCTGTTGCTGTGCGTGTGCGGTGTGGCGGTGATCAGAGTTCTGGCTTTTGACAATGGGCGGACCGGCGAGCAGACGAACCGGGACGAGGAGACGATTGCGGGCTGGATAATCGAGCGTATAGCGGCGGGAGAAATCGACCTGACGGAAGAGGAAAGTGTCCGGAGCGCGATTGCCGAGGGTGAGAAAAAATTTGATATCGTCCTGACGAAGGAGGACGAAGATCGGATTGTCGGCTTTACGCGGACACTCGATACGCTCGAAGCGGGGGCGGATGATTTCGTTGACCGGGCGAAGCAGATGTACGGAAAGTATGCGGCGGAGTTTGTGGAGCAGGCCAACGATAAGATCAACGGGGCGTTCAAAGCGGCCGCCAAAGATGCGGCGCATGGATTTGTGGAGAGTCTCTTTTCCGAAGAGGACGAATGAATCTGCCTTCTCTGACCATACTATTGGGTAGCGCAGTATGGAAGGAGGAGGCTGTTTTTATGAAGATCGCTTTTTTCAGCACGAAGCCTTACGATAAGATCTGGTTCGAGCCGATGGCGAAGGAGTACGGGTTTGAGATACGTTTCTATGAGATGCCCTTTCAGGAGGATACGGTTCCTCTGGCGCGCGGGTACGACGCGGTCTGCATCTTCGTCAACGACTGTGTGACATCACGTATGATTCAGCAGCTCTATGAGATGAAGGTCAAGGCGCTGCTGCTTCGGAGCGCGGGCTTCAATCATGTGGACGTGAAGGCGGCGGAGGATAAGATTCTGGTTTTGCGGGTGCCCAGTTACTCGCCGGAAGCGGTGGCGGAATTTGCCATGGGAATGCTTCTGACGGTGAACCGACACACCAACAAGGCGTACAACAGAACGAGAGATTTCAATATGAGTCTAAACGGGTTGATGGGGGCGGATCTGTACCGAAAGACGGCGGGCATCGTCGGTACGGGCAGGATCGGGCAGGCGATGATCCGTATCTGCAACGGTTTCGGCATGCGCGTGCTGGCCTGCGATCCCTATCCGAACGAGAGGCTGGAGGCGGAGTACGTATCTTTGGCGGAACTGCTCGCGGCGTCCGACGTGATCTCGCTGCACTGTCCCCTGACGTCGGAGACACGCCATCTCATCAACCGCCAGACGATAGAGAATATGAAAGAGGGCGCATATCTGATCAACACGTCTAGGGGCGGACTGATCGACACGGAGGCGCTCATAGACGGCCTTGTGGCGGGCAGATTCGGCGGCGTGGGACTGGATGTGTATGAAGAGGAGGAGGGCATCTTCTATGAAGACCGGTCCGGCGAGATCATACGGGACGAGAATCTGGCGCGGCTCACGACTTTTCCGAACGTGCTCATCACCTCTCATATGGGATTTTTTACGAAGGAGGCGATGCAGGCGATCGCCGAGGTGACGCTGGAAAACGCCTACGCGGTGGAAAACGGCCTGCCGCTTGTCAACAAGGTGGGCGCGGAAGCCGTGAAATGACCTAAAAGAGATAATAAAATAACTGTTTATGGCAACCGATTCTTGAATGTTTAGCCTTATCATGATAAACTGAAGCATAAGGGATTACTTGAGGGAGGAGCGCTATGAAGTACAAGGTTTTGCTGACGGGGAACAATGAATCGGCAATCGACGATTTTTTTATGCAGATGAGCGAGAGTTTTGAAGTGGTGACAACTTCGACGCGCTTTGCCGATATCACGCGCCATATCACATTTTTTAAACCGGATATATTTGTCTACTGCATCTACAATGAGACGAGAGAGGACCTGACGCAGATCGCGAACCTGAAGTTCCGGCTGTCGAACAACAAGACGCCGCTCGTCATCATCGGTCTGAAGGAGGACTGCGACGAATTCCTGCAGATCGCGACCAGCGCGCCGGATCTGATCCTGCACAGGCCGCTGTCGGTGGCGGTGATTCAGGATAAGATCATCGCGCTCGTGAAGGACAATCGCTTTAAGAAAGCGGTGGACGAGAAGGCGGAGGAGCGGGCTGCCGCGGCGGCACCGCCAGGAGGCTCCGCACAGGGCGGCGGCGCGCGTCTCGACATCGACCGCAACAGTATCGATCAGCTGATGGACAGACTTGCGGCTCCCGGCCCTGTGACGGGACCGATTCCGTCCGTGCCCGGCAGACGCAAGCATGTTCTTGTGGTGGACGACAACGCGATGATGCTGAAAATGCTGAAAGAGCATCTGCATGACAAATATGATGTGGCAACTGCGGCCAGCGGCAGGGTTGCGCTGAAATTCCTGGAGAGAAAGACCACGGATCTGATCCTGCTGGACTATGAGATGCCGGAGGAGAGCGGCCCCGTGGTTTTGGAGCAGCTTCGCGCCTCGGAGCACACGAAGGACATTCCCGTCATCTTTTTGACGGGCGTTACGGATACCAAAAAAATCAAGGAAGCGCTTTCCCTGAAACCGCAGAACTATCTGCTCAAGCCGGTGGACAGGGAGAAGCTTCTCGACACGATTGCCAAGGAGATCGGCTGAGTTTTTGCGCGGAAGTGCGGATACATAGAAAAAGAGGAATGTTGTTGTATGGATATCAATCGTGAACTGACTTTGACGGATCTGATCGACGTGGAAACGCTGCAGAAAATTCAGGACGGTTTCTCCAATATGACGGGAATGGCGTCGCTCACGACGGACGCGGACGGGATTCCCGTGACGGTCGGCTCCAATTTCTCCGATTTTTGCATGAAGTACACGCGCACTTCGGATGTGGGCTGCGCGCGGTGCGAGCAGTGCGACAAGTGGGGAGCGAAGGCGGCTCTCAAGAAGGGGGAATCCATCGCCTATTTCTGCCATGCGGGGCTTGTGGACTTCGCGGCGCCGATCATGGCAGACGGCGATATGGTGGGCTGTTTTATCGGCGGTCAGGTACTCACGGAGACGCCGGATTTTGACAAGATGAGAGAGATCGCGGAGGAGCTCGACATCGATCCCGATGCCTATGTGGAGGCGGCCGGCAGGGTCAGAATCATTGAGCAGGGGGCCATCGACAAGGCGGCGCGTTTTCTCTATACGATTGCGGATATCCTCTCCACCATGGCCTATAACAAATATCTTGTACTGCAGTCCAATATCAAGATTGCGGCCAATCTGGAGCTCGCCACCAAGGCTTACGAGGATCTCGAGAAATCCGAGAATATGAAGTCCGACTTTCTGGCCAACATGAGCCATGAGATCCGCACGCCCATGAACGCCGTGATCGGCATGGCGGAGATGGCGCTCAGGGAGGACATGACGCCTGTCGCGCGGGATTATATCAATCAGATCAAGGAGGCGGGCAGATCGCTGCTCACCATCATCAATGACATATTGGATTTCTCCAAGATAGAATCCGGCAAGATGGATATCACCGAGGTGGACTATGAGCCGATGTCCGTGGTGCACGACGTCTCCAACATTATCATGACGAGGCTGAAGGACAAGGATGTAGAGCTGATTCTGGACGTCGCGCCGAACGTGCCCAACAAGCTGTGGGGCGACAATATCAGAATCAAGCAGGTGCTCCTGAATCTGGCGAACAACGCGGCGAAATTCACCTCCGAGGGCAAGGTCACGATCAGAATGGAGTGCGACAAGACCAAGCCGGACGAAGTCAGCATGCACTTCTGCGTGGAGGATACCGGCATCGGCATCAAGAAGGAGGACATGGATAAGCTGTTCCAGTCCTTCCAGCAGGTGGACAGCAAGCGGAACCGCAATATTGAAGGCACGGGACTGGGCCTTGCGATCTCCAAGAATCTGATGTCACTGATGAACGGTTCCATTTGGGTGGAGAGCGAGTATGAGAAGGGAAGCAGATTCAGCTGTATTCTGCCGCAGAGAATCGTGGACGACACGCCGAGCATCGGGGTGAAGGAACCGGAATCGGCGCTGATTGTGGGGCTGGTGTCCAACCCGTATGTCAGGGACAGCCTGTGCGCGGACGCGGCGAAGCTCGGCGTCAGGGATGTGAGGCTTATGACGGCCAAGGAGCTTGGAGATTTCCCGGAGGATAAAAGGGTGTTTGTCTTTATAGAGCATCCGCTGTTCTCCGATATGGTGGAGAGCTGGGTCATCGCGCATCCGAATGTCACGGCGGTGCTGCTCGTCGACTTTGACAGCCGTGTGGAGTATGATATTCCGAACCTTCTCGTGGTCAAGAAACCGCTTTTCGCACTGAATCTGGCGATGATTCTGAACGGGGAAGAGATGAAGTTCTCCGAGCAGGAGGAGGGAAGCGAGTTCGATTTCATAGCGCCGAGCGCCAAGGTGCTGATCGTAGATGACAACGCGGTGAACCTGACCGTGGCCGAGGGACTACTGGAACCGCTCAAGATGCAGGTTGACACGGCGCCCGGCGGCAAAGAGGCGATTGACATGATCTCCGCCAAGCATTACGATATCGTCTTTATGGATCACATGATGCCGGAGATAGACGGCGTGGAGGCGACGCACATCATCAGGCGTCTGCACCCGGAGTACGACGACGTGCCGATCATAGCCCTCACTGCAAACGCCGTGGAAGGTACGAAGGAGATGTTCTGCAGGGAAGGCATGAACGATTTCGTGGCCAAGCCGATCGAGCTGCGTATGCTGGCGGCCAAGGTGCGGCAGTGGCTGCCGATCGAGAAGATCCAGAAGGACTACACCGGCACGACCGGCAGCGCGGTCGGCAAGAGCAGCCAGAGCGAGACAAATATAGAGGTCGGCGATCTGGATGTGAAGTTTGCGCTGGAATTTCTGGTCAGCGAGGACCTCTTCTGGAAAGTGCTTAAGGTCTTTTACAACAGCATCGATAAGAAGGTAAAACTGATCAAATCGCTGGAGGAGCAGGAGGATTGGGTCAATTACACCGTGGAGGTTCACGGCCTGAAAAATTCCGCTAAGCAGATCGGCGCGATTTCGCTGTCCGAGAAGGCGGCGGCGCTGGAGAAGGCCGGCAACGCGAGGGACGTTGCGACGATCCGCAGGGACACCGACGAGATGCTCATGCAGTATGCGGACTACGAGCCGGTGCTTGCGCCGTTCTGTCAGGAAGACGAGGAGACGGAGAAAAAGGAACTCACCGCCGACGTGCTGCAGCAATGCTTCGAGGCGATGCGGGACGCGCTTGACAATCTGGACATGGATCAGATGGAAGCGGTCATCGATCATATGGGCGAATATCGCTACGAGAACTGGCAGCGGGAACTGTTCGAGCAGCTCAAGGAGGCGTCGGAGGAGATGGACGTAGACCGGTGCGACGCGATACTGAGAAGCTGGGAAGAACAGATGCTTGCGGATTAGCAGTACATAGCATGGATGACGGAGGAGCCGCCGGGAGTGGAGACAGTATTTCAGGTCAGAAGCGCATATCGCAATGAGTGGCAGGAGGCGATGGCTCTCGCCTGGAAGACGTTCCTGCGGTTTGAGGCCGACGTCTACACGCCGGAAGGCGTAAAGAATTTCGAGAATTTTGTCACTGATTCCACGCTGTACCGCATGTTCATCATGGGTACCTACCAGCTGTTTGTCGCGGTCGATCGGAGCAGGGTTGTGGGCATGATCACGCTCAGAGACAACACGCACATCTCGCTGCTCTTCGTGGATGAGGCGTACCACAGGAGAGGGATCGGCCGCGCGCTCGTGCAGTATGTGTCGAATTATCTTGTGACCGAGGTCGGAGCCGGCCGCGTGACGGTCAATGCGTCGCCTTACGGCGTCGAATTTTATCACAAAATGGGATTTCGGGATCTGCGGCCCGAGGAGACGAAGGACGGCATTACTTACACGCCGATGGAATTTATATTATAGGACGTGAGGTTGATATGGAATATATTAAGAGCAAGGATATTTATCTGTTGATGCGAGACATTTTAAAGCTGATTCATCCGAGGCTGATGGAGCACGGCTCGAAGGTGGCCTACATGGTTGCCCTGATGCTGCGGGAGAAGGGCAGATACGAGCCCTTTGAGCTCGCGGATATCTCTATGGTCTGCACCATGCACGACATCGGGGCGTACATGACGGAGGAGGGCAAGATCAACGATATGCTGCGCTATGAATCCAGAGACAGCATGGCCCATTCCATTTACGGATACCTTTTCTTCAAGTATCTCTCGCCGGTGCCGGATCTGTCCAAGGTCATCATGTACCATCACATGGACTATGAGCAGCTCAAGAAGGTGGACTATGAGTTTAAGGATGTCGCCGCGTACATAAATATCGCGGAGAAGATGGATATTTATTCATCCTCGATGGGAAGCCAGTTCGATCTGTATATGTTCGAGAGGATGAGCGGTACGAAGCTGTCGGCGGACGGGCTGTCTCTGTTCTATCAGGTGGCGGGCAAGTATGAGATTTTCAATAAGATCAAGAGTGGAGAGTACAAGGAAGAGCTTGCCGAACTGGCGGAGTTCATGATCTTTTCCAATGAGGATAAAAAGAAATTCCTGGAGATGCTGATGTACTGCCTCGGCTTCCGCAGCAAGAGCATGGTGGTGGACAACATCACGACGGTATGCGTCTGCGAGGAGCTGGCGGAGGAGATGATGCTGCCGCCGGTGGAGAAGGAGATTCTGTACTACGGCGCGCTGATCCATGACATCGGTATGCTGGCGATACCGCGCGAGATCATCGAATCGCCCCGCAAGCTGGAGCCGGAGGAGGTCAAGCTGCTGCGGACGCATGTGGACATCGCAGGGGAGGTGCTGAAGGATAAAATGCAGTCGGAAGTCTCCGATATCGCGCTGGCGCACCACGAGAGAGGGGACGGCAGCGGATACCCGCGGCGCCTGAAGGATCTGCAGATGAATATGCCGCAGAAGATCCTGCAGGTTGCGGATGTTGTGACGGCGTTAGTAAATCCGCGAAGCTACCGCAAGGATATGCCCAGTGAAAAGGTGATAGCGATCCTGAACGAGGAGGCCTCCAGGAACAGGCTGAAGAAGTCTGTGGTCAACACTTTTGTCAAGTCCTATGACAGAATCATGGACCGCGTCCGGCAGGAGGCGGCGGAGATCATGAAGATGTATGACACGCTGAATATGCAGTATGAGCTGGTCAGCAAGAAATACAAGATCTGATTCGGCGGTACGGACAAATTTTGGCGGGACAAATTTTGTAATTTGTATAGCTTTTTTGAGTGGTTTTGTAATATAATAAAAATACGTATGTAGGAGTGAGCTGTTATGGGTAAAATTTTTGATATGGACAGCCCGCTGATGCGGTTCCTGAATCGCATGGCGGATATGCTGATCCTGAATTTCCTGATGATCCTCTGCTGTATACCGATCATCACAATCGGGGCCGCCTGCACAGCGATGCACTATGTACTGCTGAAGATCGTGCGTGACGAGGAAGGGTATCTGGTCAAAGGGTTTTTTAAATCGTTTGTCCGTAATTTCAAACAGGCGACGATTGCCTGGCTGCTGATGCTTGTGGTGATAGCGGTTTACCTCGGGGACTGGCTGATCTTTAATTATTCGGGGGTCGAATTCCCGAAGGCGCTTGTCATAGCGGTGGTGGCCGTGGGCGCGGTCGCGTTTTTGATCTCGCTGTATGTATTCCCGCTGATGGCAAGATTTGAGAATACGGTGAGAAATACGTTCAAGAATGCGGCGATTCTGGCGTTCGCGAATCTGCCGAAGACTCTGGGCATGGCGGTTCTGTACGCGCTGCCGCTCATCATAGGATACTTTTCGGCGTACTCCTATATTTTTATTTTTATGTTTGGCATCTCGCTTCCCGCGTTCGGGGCGGCGTGGATGTACAGCGGAATTTTTAAGCGTTTTGAGCCGGAGACGGAGCAGGCTTCGGATCTGAGTTTTTCTATAGACATAGAAGGGGAAGGGGCAACGGATGGAAGAGAGGAATAAGTCGGCAATCGTCTCGTGGATCGTACCGGCAATCATTTTTTTGCTGGTCGTCTTCGTGATGATGTTTAACTTTTCTACCAAGAGCAGCGCGGCTGCGGAAGAGACGGTTTCCAGAAATCTGATTAAATCCGCTCAGTCGTATGCGGATGATTTTCTCGACAGGCTGCAGACTCTCGGCAGGGTCGCGGGGCCGTTCAGGGTGTTGCTGGAGCGCGATACCGAGCTGGACGACAGCAAGGCGGCCGATATCGCCGATGTATTGTACTCCTGCACGGAAGCCTACAAGGTGGTGCTGTGTGACGCCGCCGGACGGGGCGTGGACCAGACGGGAGAGCAGGTCGAACTGGGGGCCAGGGATTATTTTCAGCGTATCGTGCAGTACAGCGCGACCTCCTGCGCCTATGTGGAAGGTGAAGAGGGGAATTCCAGAGAAAAACCGGCAATCGTCGTGGCGGAGCGCATCGTCGAGGAGGACGAGACGAACTATCTGTTGCTCTATTATTCCATGGACCGCTTCGAGAATCTGCTGTCGCAGTCGGAGTTTGACGCCGCTTCTTTTATGGTGATTATGGACGAAGACGGCACGATCCTGGGTAGGGCCGGCTATGATGAGAGCAGGCTTTTGCAGGAGGACAACCTGCTCGATACGATTGAGCGGCAGAATGAGGCGGAGACGCGCACGATCGTAAGCCGTCTGAACAACGCCTCGAAGGGAACCACGAGCGTGGTCGTCGACGGTGAGGAGTGCGTGCTGGTGTATGTGCCGCTCGGCGTCAATCAATGGGAGATTGTGCTCGGCGTCAGCCAGGCCTATGTGGACAGACAGGTGGATCAGCAGTGGCAGGACGCCAGGAACATGATGATCTATCTGGTGGCGGCGATCTTCGTATTCATCTTCATGGTGATTATCATCAATATCATCAGCAAGATACGGAGCAACGAAAACAAGAAGGAGTTGGAGGACAAGGCGGATACGGATCTTCTGACCGGCCTGACTAACAAGCTTGCCACAGAGCGCAAAATCAAAGAGTACATGGCCAAGAATCCGAACTCTCAGTCCATGCTGTTTGTTCTGGATGTGGATAATTTCAAGAAGATCAACGATACGATGGGTCACGCTTTTGGCGACGAGGTGTTGCGCTCGCTGGGGCAGCAGATTACCGCAATCTTCCGCGCTTCGGATATCATTGGGCGTATCGGCGGCGATGAGTTCATGATTTTCCTGAAGGGGATCGGCGATGAGGAATCCGTACGCAAGGAGGCTAAGAAGGTCGAAACCTTCTTCAAGAATTTCCAGGCCGGCGAATATGTGAAGTATGCGGCTACGGCGAGTATCGGTGTGGCGATTTTCCCGCAGGAGGGCAGTGACTTCGAGTCACTGTACAAGGCGGCGGATCAGGGCTTGTACAAGGCGAAGAAGCGGGGCAAGAACCAGCTGGCTTTCTACCGCGACGAGTGGGGCGGGGCGGACGCCCGGGAACAGAAGTAAACAATATTGAAAGACAGGGCGGCGGAATTTTCTGCCGCCTTTTTTGAGCCGTTTTATAGAACCTTTCCTGTATTCCATAAGTGGACTTGACAAATACCCCTACGGGGTATAATATCATAGGGAAACAAAAAGAATCGGAGGATATGTGCGTGAAAGACATGCAGAAGACGGATAGCGGTCAGGATATGTGCGCATGCTGTCATCATAAGAACACACCCCGCGACGCGAAGGAGCAGCGGCAGCTGCAGAACCGCATCAACCGCATTATCGGGCAGCTGAACGGCATTAAGGGAATGATAGACGACAACCGATACTGCGGGGATATCCTGATTCAGATCGGTGCGGTTGAGAGCGCACTGCAGAGTCTGGGCTATGTGATTCTGGAGGACCATATGCATACCTGCGTTGCGGAGGAAGTGAAGAAGGGCAACGAGGAGATTCTGACGGAGGCCGTCGGGCTGATCAGGAAATTAAAGTAATCAATATGTGTAAATGAGGATCTGACGATATATGAAGACGCAGAAATTTCAGGTGACGGGTATGACCTGCGCGGCCTGCAGCGCACATGTGGAGAAGGCCGCGGCTGGCGTGGAGGGTGTCAGGAGCGCGGCGGTCAACCTTTTGATGAACAGTATGGTGATCGATTATGACAAGCCTGCCACGGTGCAGGCGGTCTGCGCGGCGGTGCAGGCGGCGGGCTATGGAGCGGTCCCGGTGTCGGCGGATGGCGGCGCACAGGTGACCGGCGGCGCGGCGGCGCTGGAGGACAGGGCGACGCCCGCAATCAGGCGCAGGCTTATTGCGTCGCTGTGCCTTCTGCTCCCGCTCATGTATGTGTCTATGGGGCATCTCATGTGGGGCTGGCCCGTGCCGGAGTCGTTTGGCGGCGATCCCTGGGCGATTGCGCTGTACCAGCTGCTGCTGACGGGTATCATCATGGTGATCAATCAGAAGTTTTTTGTCAGCGGCTTTCGGGGCCTGTTTCACGGAGCCCCCAACATGGATACGCTGGTAGCGTTGGGAAGCGGCGCGGCGTTTGTGTACAGCACGGCGGTCATGTTCCGTATGGGCGCGTATTACAACGCCGGCGACGGCGCAATGGCGGCGCACTGTCTGCACGATATGTATTTTGAGTCGGCGGCGACGATACTGACGCTCATCACGATCGGCAAGATGCTGGAGGCGTACAGCAAGGGAAAGACCACCAATGCGATTAAGAGTCTGATGGATCTCGCGCCGAAGACGGCGCATGTGCTGAGGGACGGCGAGGAGGTTACGGTGCCGGCCGCCGAGGTCGCGGCGGGTGAAATCTTCCTTGTCAGACCCGGCGAAAACATTCCCGTGGACGGCGAAGTCCTGGAGGGCGAGAGCGCTGTGGACGAATCGGCGCTGACGGGCGAGAGCCTTCCCGTGGACAAGAGCGCGGGAAGCCGTGTGAGCGCGGCGACGATGAATCAAAACGGCGCGCTGAAATGCCGTGCCGTCCGTGTCGGCAAAGACACCACGCTGCAGCAGATCATTGACATGGTGGAAAATGCGGTGGCGACCAAAGCGCCCATCGCGCAGATCGCCGACAAAGTAGCCGCGGTGTTCGTGCCGACGGTCATGGCGCTGGCGGTGATAACGGGGCTGGTCTGGCTGGCGGCTGGCGCCGGCGTCGGCAAAGCGCTGTCCTACGCGATCAGTGTTCTGGTGATCAGCTGCCCTTGCTCGCTGGGCTTGGCGACGCCGGTGGCGATCATGGTGGGAAACGGCATGGGGGCCAGACAGGGAATCCTGTTCAAGAACGCGGCGGCATTGGAGCATGCCGGCAAGGCGGATTTTGTTGTGCTGGATAAGACGGGAACGGTCACGGAGGGACGGCCCAGGGTGACGGATCTGTATCCGGCGTCCGGGGCGTCCCAGCGGGAGCTGCTCTGTGCCGCGGCCGCGCTGGAGGCTAAGAGCGAGCATCCTCTGGCGAAAGCGGTCTGTCTGCGGGCCGAAGAGGAAGGAATTGCCGCGGAGGAGGCCGAAAGCTTCCGGGCGCTGCCAGGCGCGGGTGTGGAAGGAACCCTGGAGGGCAGGGAAGCGCTCGGGGGAAGCGCCGCGCTGTTTGACGAGAGAGGGCTGCTTGTGCCAAAGCTGCGCGCGGCAGGCGAGCGGATGGCCGAAGAAGGTAAGACGCCGCTCTACTTTGCCCTCGGCGGCAGACTCATCGGCATGATCGCGGTGGCCGACGTGGTGAAGCCGGACAGCGCGCAGGCGATCCGGGAACTGTCCGGTATGGGGATACAGACCGTGATGCTGACCGGGGATAACAGGCGGACGGCGCAGGCCATCGGCAGACAGGTGGGGCTTACCCAGATTGTGTCGGACGTACTGCCGAATGACAAGGAGGCGGTGATCCGCAGACTGTCGGAGTACGGGCGGGTGGTCATGGTCGGGGACGGCATCAACGACGCGCCGGCTCTGACGCGGGCGGATGTGGGCATTGCCATCGGCGCGGGCGCCGATGTGGCGCTGGACGCCGCGGACATCGTTCTGATGAAGTCCGAGCTGGCCGACGTGCCGGCGGCGATCAGACTGTCCAGGCAGACGCTCCGCAATATCCGGGAGAACCTGTTCTGGGCGTTCTTCTACAACTGTATCGGCATTCCGCTGGCGGCCGGCGTTCTCGTGCCGGCGGCGGGGATCTCGTTAAGCCCCATGTTCGCGGCGGCGGCGATGAGTCTGTCCAGCTTCTGCGTGGTGACCAACGCCCTGCGGCTGAATCTGTTCCGCATGCGCTCGCCGAAGCGGGACAGGAAGAAAAACAAGGCGCCGATGCCGGACTTTGCGGAAGGCTTGAACGGTATGCAGCATGACAATTTATCAACAATCAAAAACAAGGAGGAAGATCAAATGACTAAGACATTGGACATCGAGGGAATGATGTGCGCGCACTGCCAGGCGCATGTGCAGAAAGCGCTGGAAGGAGTGGCAGGTGTAAAACAGGTTGTCGTCAGCCTGGAGGAGAACAGGGCGACCGTGACGGCGGACGACTCTGTGGAGGACCAGGCGCTGATCGACGCGGTGACGGAGAGCGGGTACAAGGTGCTGGCGTGTCATGCCGGGGCATAAATCTGCATATGCTCTGCGGTATACGATGCGTTGTGCATGACAAAAACAGGTTTTGGTAAATTTGTATAGGAAAGATTGCTTTTCTTCGTCAACTTGTCTAGCAATTTTGAAAAAGAATGAGAAACTGAGCAATTTCTACAATGGAATCGGAAATCTTTGTGGAATAATGGCATAGCAAAGAACGGATAAATTCGCTATACTTTTTGCAGAGTCAATTCAGCGAATAACTGCTGAGACAAAAAAACAAATTAGGAGGCAATCATGGCAAGTTTATCTTTGAAAAATGTCTGCAAAGTTTACCCGAACGGCTTTGAGGCAGTTAAGGATTTCAACCTTGAAATCGCAGATCAGGAGTTCATCATTTTCGTAGGACCTTCAGGTTGTGGTAAGTCCACCACGCTGCGTATGATCGCAGGTCTGGAAGATATCTCTTCCGGCGAGCTGAAGATCGGCGACAGAGTTGTCAACGATGTAGAGCCTAAGGACAGAGATATCGCGATGGTATTCCAGAACTACGCTCTGTATCCGCATATGTCTGTATATGACAACATGGCATTCGGTCTGAAGCTGAGAAAGGTTCCGAAGGATGAGATCGACAAGATGGTAAAAGAGGCAGCGAAGATCCTGGATCTGACAGCTCTGCTTGACCGTAAGCCGAAGGCTTTGTCCGGTGGTCAGAGACAGCGTGTTGCCATGGGCCGTGCGATCGTTCGTAATCCTAAGGTATTCCTGATGGATGAGCCGCTCTCCAACTTGGACGCAAAGCTTCGTGTACAGATGCGTGTTGAGATCTCCAAGCTGCACCAGAGACTGGGCACGACGATCATCTATGTAACACATGACCAGACAGAGGCTATGACGCTTGGTACAAGAATCGTCGTTATGAAGGATGGCGTAGTTCAGCAGGTAGATACGCCTCAGAATCTGTATCAGAAGCCTCAGAACCTGTTCGTAGCAGGATTCATGGGTTCGCCGCAGATGAACTTCCTCGACGCAGTCGTAGAGGCAAACGGCAACAGCGCAAGCCTGAAAGTTGCAGGTCAGTCGATTCCGCTGCCGGATGCGAAGGCAAAGAAGCTGATTGATGGCGGTTATGCAGGCAAGACCGTAACGTTCGGTATCCGTCCTGAGGATGTACATGACGCTGCACAGTTTGAGAATGCTAAGTGCGTATTTGAGTCTACCATCAAGGTATACGAGCTGCTCGGTGCAGAGGTTTATCTGTACTTTGACTTGGCTGAGTTCCCGATCACTGCAAGAGTTGGTTCTCACACAACGGCAAGACCTGGCGATACTGTTAAATTTGCTTTCGATGTTGATAAGATCCACGTATTCGACAAAGAGACAGAGCAGGTCATCACAAACTAGTCAGAAATTTTTTTGGAGGGAGATGCTCAGGCATCTCCCTTATCTTTATGTAATACCCTTATTTTACAGAAGTGAGGTTACTGTATGATTTCAAGTCAGATTATCAGAAGCAGTATCGAGGAACTGAAAGCGATCTCCAAGATCGATCTGATCGTGTGGGATCTGGAAGGTAAGGTGGTGGCGGCCACGCTGGAGACGGGCGAGATTACGGCTGCGCTGATTACAGCTTTTGCCGCCTCGCCGGCGGACAGCCAGGTGATGGGGAGCCATCATCTGATGAAGGTGCTGGATGATGATGAGACGCTGTTTATTCTGGATGCGCTGGGAGCGAGCGACGATACTTATATGATAGGCAGAATTGCGGTCAGCCAGCTGCAGCAGCTGATTGTCGCCTATAAGGAGAGGTATGACCGCAACAATTTTTTCCAGAATCTGCTGCTGGATAATATGCTGCTGGTAGACATTTACAACAAAGCGAAGAAGCTTCATATAGAGACGTCGGTTCGCAGAGCGGTGTTTCTGGTCGAGTCGGATCGGGAGAAGGATTCCGTGACGACGGAACTGCTCAACGGGATGTTCTCAGCCCAAGTGGGCGATTATGTCACGGCGGTGGATGAGAGCAGTGTCATTCTGATCAAGGAGCTTGACGCGGAAGAGGACTATGCGAAGTTGGAGCAGGTCGCCAACACAATTGTGGATATGATGAATATGGAAGCCATGACGAATGTGCGTGTGGCCTACGGCACGATTGTGAACGAGTTAAAGGAGGTCTCCAAGTCTTATAAGGAAGCGAAAATGGCTTTGGACGTGGGCAAGATCTTCTATGCGGAGAAAAAAGTCACCGCCTATAATACGCTCGGCATCGGCAGGCTGATTTATCAGCTCCCGATTAACCTGTGCCGTATCTTTATCGAGGAGATCTTCGGCTCCAATGTGCCGAGCGAGCTGGACGAGGAGACGCTGACGACGATCAACAAGTTTTTTGAAAATAACCTGAACGTGTCGGAGACGTCCAGACAGCTCTACGTGCACCGCAATACGCTGGTCTACCGCATCGAGAAGTTGGAGGCGGCTACGGGGCTGGATATCCGGACTTTTGAGGATGCGCTGACCTTTAAGATTGCGCTGATGGTGGTAAGCTACATGAAATATCTGGATTCTCTGGATTACTAGAGAAGCGCGGGACGGGTGTCCGGGGCCGGCTTTACGCCGGCTCTTTTCTTTTTCCCGATACATTTTTGCGGCGAGGCGCGCATATATATAGGTAGTGCACCGACATGTACGGCAGAGTGATGCGGGGAAAGGAGAGTTATGTACCGGAGAGAGATCATATATATCGGGTTGTATAAGAATGACGACAGAGTGGGCGGCGCGGGTTTCCTGAAGACGGAGAGCGGGGAGCGGGAGAGCAGGCTGTACTTAAAGACACAGAATATTCCACCTGGCGTGAGCGGGAAATTTCCCGTGCGCATATACAACGGGAAGGATTGGAAGGAGTTGAGCAGCGTTACCGTGCAGGACGGAGGCGGCTGCTGGGAGGAAAAGCTGCCTGAGGTGATAGAAGGAGCGGTCGTACAGATCAGACTTTCGGGCGGCTATATATTGGAAGGAAAGAGCAGGACCGCGCCGGAGACGGTAAAGGACAGGCAGGAGGCTGTGAAGGAAGCGCCGGAGACCGCGGAGAAGGAACCGAAGGCCGCGGAGAAAGGGCCGGAGGCCGTGGTTGTCACGGAGGAACTGCCGCGCCGGCCGCTGCTGGCCGCTGTTGCTGTGCAGAGTGGGCAGCCTGATTTTAGTCTGAAGGAGGACAAGTGGGAGCAGCTCAGGGCAACCTTCGAGCAGATACACCCCTACGGGGACGAGCGCTGCTACGTAAAGCTGGAGCCGAAGGATTTTGTGATCCTGCAGGAAAAATATCAGCACTTGGTAAACAATAGCTTTCTGCTGCACGGATTCTATAACTATCGCTATGTCATTCTGGGAAAAGAGCAGGATTGTTACTATCTGGGTGTGCCGGGAGTGTACTATGAGCGCGAGAAGATGGTTGCGCAGATGTTCGGCTTCGAGGCGTTCGAGTGTCCGGGCGGAGAGGTGAAGACAGGAGAATTCGGCTATTATCTTCGCCGAGTGGAATTGTAGGGCTTGGCTGCCGGTGCGCGCCGCAGCGCGGCAGACCGAAAGAGGCACATACAAAAACCGTGCGCCTGCCGTCGAACTTGACTCGTACACGTTACCTTTACAGTTGACTCCGCCAGGCACCCTTACGGCACATGGAAGATTCCGCTTAGTGCTGCTGTGTTCCCACCCTGACACGGTTCATGGATTTCCATTGCGTAAGACCCAAACTTCAACGCCACTTATAAAGGGCAGCTGTACAAGCGTACGCCCTCGGACACGCATCACCCCCACTAGAGCGGATTGTGGGTACAGGACACCGCTAACGTCCCGGCTGCACGGTTTTATTAGTATACTGTTTTTTTCTTTGTTTGTCAATGGCGGCCGGGGCATACGCGATCCTTTGTATCTGCCGCCGGCCGGTCCGCGGGATCAGGCGGAATACTTTTGGATGGATGCCATGATCCGATCCCGGAGATCTCTGTCTGTCAGGGTGATCACAGGCACCACGCCCTGCGGTAGGGCGGGAGCGTCCTCGAAGAGACGGAATTCTATCGTATAGTATTCGTCCCGCGCGCGGATTCTCATGCCGTGCGATCTGACGGTGAAGGAGGCGTCTTTCGTATCGGTCAATACCTGGGAGATCTGATCCGTTTTTAGCAGCAGAGGAC
Source organism: uncultured Lachnospiraceae bacterium (assembly GCA_947586255.1). Classification (GTDB taxonomy): domain Bacteria; phylum Bacillota; class Clostridia; order Lachnospirales; family Lachnospiraceae; genus UBA3282. The sequence goes on from CANPXP010000016.1 coordinate 49,298, forward strand.
ACAGGGAGGGGGAACTGCACAGGGAGGAAAAAAAGTATTCCTTCGTCGCGATGGTCCTCTCTGTGGGACGATCCTCGCCTTTATACTGTATGCATACGGCGTCCGCAGACATCAGCTGCAGAGCCATCTCCTCCCGCTGCTCGGGGCTGAACGCTTCCGCCTGCGCTTTCAGGGCGTCCATGTAAGCGGCGGTGGAGGGCTTGCGCACGAGAAGAAGAGTAAACAGTGCGCAGACCGCTCCAAAGAGCAGCCCGTAAAGCATGACGCGCAGGACACTCTGCGGGCTGCCGCCGCTCAGCAGATTGATCAGCCCGAGGGCCAGGGCGGCGCCCGGTATAATAAGCAGGGCATATTTTCGTGTACGGTTTGCGGCTGCCCCGACCATTTCGTCAATCCATTTCTGTTCTTTGTCAAACCATTCTGTGTAGTGACTCATTTTGAAGACTCCTTTCCGAGACATATGAAAGCGCTGTACATTCATTATACAGCGCTCGGAAGGACGGTTTTGCATTTTGTCAAAAAAACAGTTCAGGATGTCAAAATCAGGGAAGATACAGGGTGACGCAGGAGAGAAGACCCGTTATCGTCAGATCAATCATCAGGAGTCTCCTTTTTGTTCAGCAGAAGACAGAATCGCGTCTTTGCCGTTTTCTGTCGGTCAGCGCTGATCGGCAGTACTGTTCCGTCCATCATAACTACCTCGGTGAAACCGATGCTTTTGATGTGGTCGAAATTTACGAGAAAGGACTGGTGGATCCGAAGGAAACGGCTGCTCTGCGGAGAGGGGAAACGCTTTTCCAGATCGTTCATCTTCCCGTAAAACATATCGGTGTTCCCGCTTTTCGATCCCGCTTCAGCCATGTGGATATGGATCTGTCTGCCCCGGCTCTCAAAGTACGCGATCCTGTCATAGGGTATCTTGTGGACGGCCTTTTTGTAGGTGAAAGAAAAATATCCCGCCCTGTTCTGCAGCCGTCTGCAGGCGGAGAGAAAAACATCGCGAAAAGCCGCGCTCTCGATCGGTTTGGAGAGAAAACGAAAGGGCTCTGTGGAAAACAGTTCCTTCAGATACTCTTCATGTCCGGACACATAGACGATCAGCATGGGAAGATCCAGCGCCCGCAGCAGTTCGGCTGCGCGTATACCGTCCATGCCGCCCATTTCAATATCCAGATAGACGATATCAAAATATGCGTTCTGCTCGGTGATCGTCTCTGTGAGGGCGGCACCGTCATAGAACGATTCGCAGCTTATCTCGACATGCAGCTCGGCTGCGTTTTCCTGTAACAGTGTCTCGATGGATTGTACCGTTTCCCGGTCATCGTCGCATATGGCAATGTGGATCATTCCGCGCTCCTTCCCGGACTTTTCATGCCGGCGCCGCCCTGAGAAATTCCGGCGGCATCGATTTGGTTTTTCATTATATCGCGTATGTGTTTTTTTGGCAAGCTTCCGTTCGCGTATAAGCGGGACGGACTCTCGGTATTGTAAATCGATGGCAAGACGCAAAAGGACGTCGGTGTGGCGTGAGAAGTCTGCGCGGTTTGACGGGAATGTGCTATACTTACTACAGAATGCAGTCTCGGCATGACCGGCGGACATTGGCCGGAAGTTGAGAAATATGCTGTGAGAAAGAGGAGAGGATTATGAAAAAAAATCTATTGAGGCGGCTGGCTGTACTGACTGCCATGACTGTAACGCTCAGCCTGTGCGCCTGCGGCAATGCGGAGTCGGAGCCGACTGAGGCGCCAGCGGCCGAGGAGAGCGAGAACGCAGCTGAGGAGACAGAGCAGGCGGAGACCGCCGATCGTGAGCCGGCAACCGTGACGATCTACGCCACCAACGATATGCACGGCGTCGTGCCGGAGGATGAGGAGTCGATGACCATCGGACTTGACAGAATCGCGGGTATCGCCGCCTCCACCGAGAATGGCCTTCTGATGGACGCCGGGGATGCGCTTCAGGGCGCGAGCTTCGCGACGGTCGGGGACGGCGAGTACATGGTACAGATGATGAACGCCGCGGGTTATGCGGCAATGGCGGCCGGAAACCATGAGTTTGACAGGGGAGCCGACAGGCTGTTGGCCAATGCGGAGTCCGCAGAGTTTCCGATACTTTCCGTCAATACCATGCGGGACGGCAGTCCGCTTCTGGAGGGATATACGATTGTGGACGCCGCGGGTTACAAGATCGGTTTTGTCGGCGTGACGACTACGAACACACTCACGTCCGCAAATCCGACCAGCCTTCAGGGCGTGACCTTTGAGAATGAGATTGAGACGGTCGAGGCGGCGGTCAATGAGATCAAGGACGATACAGATGCCATTGTTATCCTGGCGCATCTCGGCGATCTCGACAGGGCTGCGGACGTCACTTCCAAAGAGCTGATCGAGGGATTGAGCGAGGATGCCAGAAGCAGCGTCACGGCGGTGATTGACGGTCACAGCCACGATGTTGAGAACACTGAGGTGGAGGGCGTTCCGGTACTGCAGACAGGCACCAGAAACCAGGCGATCGACGTTCTGGTTCTCGACTTTACGGAAGACGGCTGCAGCGCGGCTGGAGACGTGATGGACTATGCGGCGGCCAGCGCATTTGCGCTCGATGAGAACGGCGAGGCCAAGATGGCGGAAGTGCAGTCTGCCTATGAGCAGTGCCTGAGTGAGATAGATCCGATTCTCGCGGAGGATGTGGCGCTTTCGGGAGCGCCTGTATGGGGCGGCTATATCTATTATGACTATGCCGAGCCGAGAATTGTGGAGACCACGATGGGCGATCTGGTCACAGACGCTTTCAAGTACTACGGAGAAAAGTTTGCCGAGAACAACGAGTTCACGATGCCTGTCATCGGGATTGAGAACGGCGGCGGTATCAGCGCAACCTTCCCCTATGGCAACATTACGAGGGGAGATATTTTGAACGCCTTCAATCACGGCAATACGGTGGACGTCATGAAGATCACTCCCGCGCAGCTCTATGCGGCGATCGAGGGCGGACTGGTGATGACGGGACAGGATGACACTGGACTTCTCGTGCGCGAGGAGGTTTCCGGCAGTTTCCTGCAGGTTTCCGGCATCACATATACTTACGATCCCGCTGCGGAGGTGGGCAGCAAGGTGATTTCCGTTGTCCTGGACGACGGCACGGAACTTGCGCGCGATGACGAGAGCACGGAACTCATGATGGCGACCAACAATTATGTGAGCGGTTTTGACGCCTTCGCCGGAGCGGAGAAGCTGGGCGAGTTGGGCGGTGAGGACGCCATTGTGCAGGACTATGTACTGTATCTGACGAACGACGGCAAAGATACGCTTACGATCGACAATGTCGCGGGCAGGATCGTTATTGCCAACGATAAGTCGCCTGCAAATTATGACGTTGTGATTCCGGTCAAGACTGCTGAGGGCGAGTATGATTTCAGCGGACAGGAGTTTGAAGTGTCTGTGGACAACGACACGCCGAAAAAAGTTACATGCGAAGCGGATGGCCTGCATCTGACGGTTACACAGGGGGCGCATACGATATATCTTACGGAGTCGTCCGATGCGATACCGGTTTATGTGAATAACTATTCCGGCTCCGGCACGGTCACGACGGCGGACGGATATTTCCATCTCTACTTTACGGTGGATCCCGAGGAGCTTCAGTGATTGAACCGTTGACGGCGGCGGCACAGTGATATATTATAACTCAAACTTCGCACTTGAATAAGTGCGGTGCACATTGAAAATTCAATATTATCTGGCATAAAAATAGCATGAAACCGTCAGGTTTGATATAATTGAGTTGTCGAAAAACAATTAATCACCGGAGGCTCATGCTATGATACAAAGTATAACACAAGACATCCAGAATGATAAGGTGCTTTCCGAAAAAATCCTGTCATTTTTCAAAAGATTCCATGTGACATCAGCTTTAAAAGCTGCCAACGCATATAAGAAAAAAGGATTCCCGGTCGCATCCGTTTTCCAATACCTCTTCCTTCTGGTATTTTCAAACAGATCAATGTATATGAATCTGATGCTTGGCAGGAACCTTCCGATTTTTTGTAAAGATACCGCGTATCGTTTTATGAAGATGGGCTGCATCAATTGGATACGCTTTACCACGATCCTTTCATCCCGGATCGTCAGCCAGAGTATCTATGACTTGACATCAGACCAACGCGTAAATGCCTTTGTCATCGACGATTCCATGTTTGAAAGAGGTCGTTCCAAAAAGGTTGAACTGCTCACAAAAGTCTGGGACCATGCAAAAGCCTGCTATTGCTATGGTTTTCGTATGCTCACACTCGGTTGGACCGATGGAACCTCTTTTTTGCCGGTTAACAGTATACTTCTTTCATCAGAGCACACAGAAAAGCGGATGAATGAAGACACTTCCATTGATAAACGTTCCACAGGGTACCGCCGGAGAATGCTTTCCACGAAAAAAGGTACGGAGGCAATGCTGGAACTGCTTAATGCAGCTAAATCTGCAAAAATTCCTGCTGATTATGTACTTTTCGATTCATGGTTTTCATCACCGAAGACCATTCATGCCGTCAAAAACCTCGGGTATGATGTGATCGCAATGGTAAAGAAAACACCCAAAATGAAGTTTCTCCATAATGGCAGGGCACTGTCATTAACGGAAATATACAAACTCAACAAAAAGAGGAGGGGACGCTCCAGATATCTTCTTTCCGTCATGGTTGATGTTGAAAAAGATGGAATGACCATTCCGGCGAAGGTAGTATATGTCCGCAATAGAAACAAGCGGAACGAATACCTGTGCCTGATCTCCACCAACATTGAAATCGACGAAAATGAAATCATCCGCATTGATGGGAAACGCTGGAATATTGAGGTATTCTTCAAGGTCTGCAAGAGTTATCTGCGTCTTGCAAAGGAATGCAGGTCCTTATCCTATGATGCAATGTCTGCCCATGTGGCGATTGTTTTTACCCGGTATATGATGCTGTCTGTAGAGAACCGTGAATCACAGGATGAAAGGTCCCTTGGAGAACTGTTTTTGTACTTTTCGGATGAACTTGCCGATATCACATGGCTCGAATCTCTGAAACTCCTCATGGAACTGTTCAGGGCGGTCATGAAGAAATGCCTTGAGTTATCCGATGAAACAATCTCGACACTGGTTGACATCTTCATCAGTGGCATACCATCTGAAATTCAGACAATGCTGAAAGCCGCCTGAATGATAAAGTACATTGACATCTGAATCATTGCCATATATTGAATTTTCAATGTGCGTAGCTAAAATCTATGTGCGAAGTTTGAGTTTATAAAATAAAGGAGCTTCCTGTATAATTCAAATATAGGGAATTCCAAGGAAGGTGGTTGATAAAAAGATACCTCAGAGTAAAA
>CANPXP010000017.1 GCA_947586255.1 uncultured Lachnospiraceae bacterium
CGCCGTACTTCTCCGCCTCCGTGGAGAGATATACCGCCGTGTCCGTGCAGTTGGAGCCCGTACCCGCGATGACGGGAATTCTGCCCTTCACCTTCTCCGCGCAGAACCGGATCAGATCCAGATGCTCCTCGTGGGTCAGCGTGGACGCCTCCCCCGTGGTGCCGCACACGATAATCGCGTCCGTGCCGCCCGCGATCTGCTCCTCCAGCAGCTCTTCAAATTTCTCGTAGTTGATACTTCCGTCCTCATGAAACGGTGTGACGATCGCCACACCCGCCCCTTTAAAAATTGCCATACCCGCTCCTTTCCGTGGTCGCGCCCGCTCTGCCTCCGCGGCAGCTCCGCAGGCTTCCGACTCTGCTTATTCGCGCAAAAAAGCCGGCCGCACAGGGCCAGCTTTGATTTAAAATGAACTGATAGCGCCCCATCCTTCGATGACAGTCATACAGCTCTTAACTGTATGCCCAAGAGAAAGCCCTGCAGGCGGGTCTCCCTTTCGGCGCTTCCCCCTTTCGCGATCCCTCCTCTGTGTCTGCCACATACGAACCGCTACTGATGAAAAGCGCAACCTCTATCTTCCGCTTTATTTTGTTGTTCTCATCATAGCACTATACCGGTTTGTCTGTCAACCGTTTCATTTCATATTCTAAACTGCAGTTATTCCCATACCTTGAACTGCATCGTCTCGACCTTCGTCACCTCGTCCGCCAGGAAGCAGGCCTCGTCGTTTAAGGAGATGCCCGTCATGATGATCTCCATGTCCTCCGGCTTGGACGAAAGCAGCGCCCTGAGCTCCTCCACGGTGATGATCCCGTTGTCGATCAGGCCCAGCACTTCATCCAGAATCAGCAGGGAGCACTCGCCGGTATTCATCACCTTCTTGGCGAAGTTCAGGCCGTTTCTGATGTTCTGGCACTCCTCCGCCTGCCGCTCCTTCTCCAGATTCTTGAAGTCTTCCTCACACTTTTCAAACCGGAAGATCTTGATCTCCGGCTCCAGGCGCTTCACGAACTCCGACTCCTCAAGTCCCCGCCCTTTCAGGAACTGTATGATCACCACGCTGCCGCCGTTACAGGCGGTCTGTATCGCTCTCCCCAGCGCCGCCGGGGATTTTCCATGACCTTCTCCGGTATAGATCTGAATCATGCCGTCTCTCATATGGATTCCTCACTGTTTTTCTCACAAGCCGCGTTATGTACCGCTTTGGATTTTATCAATCATAGCACAAATGTGATTTCCGTGCAACTTCTCCCGTAAATTTATATATCATGAATTTATAGATTGCATCCCGCAAATGTGCGCGTCACGTCTCCTCCTCCACGATCTCCAGCTTGCTGACGGACACCTCGTAGGCCACCCGCCTCTCCAGCCGGTCCTCGGACAGCTTTTTCATATATTCCCGACTCTGGATGCGTCCCCAGACGGCGCAGCGGCTCCCCACCTCGAAATTGCCGGCGAACCTGGCGTTGCGCCCCCAGCAGATGCATGGGATATAGTCGGATTTGCCGTATGGCCTGTTCACGGCTAAGAGCAGGTCCGCGATCTCTCTCCCGAGGGGCGTCTTGCGGTATACCGGCGCCTTGCAGATATAGCCGTCCAGAAAGATCTGATTCGTCTTGGCGCTCTCCGGAATCTCGTCCACGAATTCAAGCTCCCGCGCGAACACGGACAGCACCAGCCTGTTTTTTCTCTCCTCATGTCTGTTATAGGAGCGGAACTGTCCCGTGATGCTGATCTTCATGCCCTTGTAGTCCCCGTTCACATCGATCAGCCTCTCCGACACCATCACCGGAATGATATCCGTGGAGTCGCTCAGCCGGTCCACGCTGATATCTACCATATAGAAGCCCTCTCCGAAAATCTCGTGGCTGAAGGTAAAATCGCTCACGATTTCCCCCATAATCGCCGCCTGGTTGTTTTCAATCACCTTATCTGTCATGTTTTTCTCCCTTCTGCTACCCTATGGAATTTCCTTTTGGTATTGTAATACCAATATATAAAAGTTTTGGACAAAATAGAACTGTAAAGGGTCGCGCAATTGTGCGCGAGAGTCGAAAAAAGGCAAAACGGCGCACCCCGGCACGATACGCGCCGCACACACTTGCATACCCAATAAGATAGTGTTATACTAATTCAGTTTGAAAAAAGAGTTTTGTTGCGGGAAAGGCACGGTAAGACAATGAATACGACAAGAGAAGACGTCAGAAATATAGCGATCATCGCCCATGTGGACCACGGCAAGACCACGCTGGTGGACGAGCTGTTAAAGCAGAGCGGCGTATTTAGAGAAAATCAGGAAGTCGCGGAGCGCGTCATGGACTCAAACGATCTCGAGAAAGAGCGCGGGATCACGATCCTGTCCAAGAACACGGCGGTCATGTACAAGGGCGTGAAAATCAACATCATCGACACCCCCGGCCACGCGGATTTCGGCGGGGAGGTGGAGCGCGTCCTGAAGATGGTGAACGGCGTCATTCTGGTGGTGGACGCCTTCGAGGGCCCCATGCCGCAGACCAAATTCGTGCTGAAAAAAGCGCTGGAGCTCGATCTGTCCGTCATCGTCTGCATCAACAAGTGCGACCGCCCGGAGGCCAGACCCATCCAAGTGGTGGACGAGGTGCTGGAGCTTCTGATGGACCTGGACGCCAACGACAAGCAGCTGGACTGCCCCTTCGTCTACGCCTCCGCTAAGGCGGGCACGGCGAGCACCCAGCTCACCGTCAAGGGCCGGGACATGACGCCGCTCTTCGACACGATCCTGGAGCACATCCCGGCGCCCGAGGGCGATCCCGAAGCGGGCACCCAGATTCTCATCAGTACCATCGACTACAACGAATACGTGGGCCGCATCGGCGTGGGCAAGGTGGACAACGGCACGATCAGCGTCAACCAGGAGGTCGTCATCGTCAACCACCACGACCCCGACAAACTGCGCAAGGTAAAGGTCAGCAAGCTGTATGAGTTCGACGGGCTGAACAAGGTGGAGGTGAAGGAGGCCGGCATCGGCTCCATCGTGGCCATCTCCGGCATCGCGGACATCCACATCGGCGACACGCTCTGCTCCCCCGAAAACCCGCAGCCCATTCCTTTTCAGAAGATCTCCGAGCCGACGATCGCCATGCACTTCATCGTCAACGACTCTCCGCTGGCCGGCCAGGAGGGCAAGTACGTGACCAGCCGCCATCTGCGCGACAGGCTGTTCCGCGAGTTGAACACGGATGTGTCCCTGCGTGTGGAGGAGACGGACTCGACGGAGACCTTCAAGGTCTCGGGGCGCGGCGAGCTGCACCTGTCGGTGCTCATCGAGAACATGCGCCGCGAGGGCTACGAATTCGCGGTCAGCAAGGCGGAGGTCCTGTATAAGACGGGCGAGAACGGCAAGAAGACCGAGCCCATGGAGCTGTGCTACATCGACGTGCCGGAGGAATTCTCGGGCACGGTCATCGAAAAACTGAGCCAGCGCAAGGGCGAGCTGCTCAACATGGGCGTGGCCTCCGGCGGCTACAGCCGGCTGGAATTCTCCATCCCCTCCCGCGGGCTGATCGGCTACCGCGGCGAGTTCATGACGGACACCAAGGGCAACGGCATCATGAACACCATCTTCGACGGCTACGGCCCCTACAAGGGCGACATCCAGTACCGCAAGCAGGGCTCGCTGATCGCCTTCGAGGCGGGCGAGGCCATCACCTACGGCCTGTACAACGCGCAGGAGCGCGGCACGCTCTTCATCGGCCCCGGCACGAAGGTGTACTCCGGCATGGTCGTGGGACAGAGCGGCCGCGGGGAGGATATCGAGCTGAACGTCTGCAAGAAGAAGCAGCTGACCAACACCCGCTCCTCCAGCGCGGACGAGGCGCTCAGGCTGACGCCGCCGAAGGTCTTGAGTCTGGAGCAGGCGCTGGAATTCATCGACACGGACGAGCTTCTGGAGGTAACTCCCGAGAATCTGCGCATCCGCAAGAAGATTCTGGATCCCACGCTCAGAAAGAGAGCCGCGATTTCCGCCGCGGCGAAACAGTAAAGCGAATTCCCCGCGTTACACAGAAGATGCGGAAAATACAAAATCCCCGCCGCGCAAAGCGGCGGGGACACAGGGTCCGGCGAAGCTACGCCAGGCCCAGCACGATCGACGCCACCCTGAAGTAGATCAGCAGGGATATGGCGTCCACGATCGTGGTGATAAACGGACTCGCCATAACGGCCGGGTCCATTCCTATTTTTTTGGCTAACATCGGCAGCGTGGCGCCCACGAACTTCGCCACCACGACCGCGATCAGCAGCGTGACGCAGACCACGAACGCCACCGCCACGCTCACCCTGTCAAACAAAAGCAGCCGCAGGAAATTGCACAGCGCCAGCGTCAGGCCGCACAGCACGGCGGTGCGGATCTCCTTCCACACCACGGTGAGCCAGTCGCCGAACTCGATCTCGTCCAGGGACAGACCGCGGATGATGATGGCGCTGGCCTGGCCGCCCGCGTTGCCGCCCGTGTCCATCAGCATCGGGATAAAGGCCGTGAGCACCACATACCGGCTCAGCGCGTTCTCGAAGGACGTGATGATCTTCCCCGTAAAGGTGGCCGAGATCATCAGGAGCAGAAGCCAGGGAATCCTCTTCTTGTAGGCGTCGAAGATGGACGTCTTCAGATAGGGCTTATCCGAAGGCATCACGGCCGCCATCTTCTCGATATCCTCCGTGGTCTCCTCCTCCATGATGTCCACCACGTCGTCCATGGTGATGATTCCCACCAGTCTGTCCTCGTTGTCCACCACGGGCATCGCCGTGAACTCGTACTTGCGGAACATCCTGGCGACCTCTTCCTGGTCCATCAGCGTGTGCAGGGAGACGACGTTCCTGTGCATGATGCTGCCGATCACATCCTCCGGCTCGCTCAGCAGCAGATAGCGGATCGCCACGGTGCCGACGAGCGTTCTCTTGCTGTCCAGCACGTAGCAGATGTTGATGGTCTCACTGTCCAACCCCATCTTGCGGATCCGCCCAATCGCTTCTTCCACAGTCTGGTTTTCCTTGAGGTCCACATACTCCACGGTCATGATGCTGCCGGCGGAATCCTCCGGATAGCGCATCAGATGATTGATCGCCTTGCGGGTGTCAGGGCTGGTGTTGGCGATCAGCCTTTTGACCATATTGGCCGGCATCTCCTCCATCAGCTCCTTGGCGTCGTCGGACATCATGTTGTCGATGATCGTGCCCGCGTCCTTGTCGGACAGCGATGTGATGACGAGCTGCTGCAGTTCGATCTCCAGATAGGAGAAGACGCTGGCCGCCATATCCTTGGGCAGGATCCGGAAGACTTTCACGATCTCCTCCTCGTCCATGTCCGCTATATAGTCGGCGATATCCGCGTCATTCAGCTCCTGAACCGCATGCCGCAGCTTCGTATACTGCCCCTTGTGCAGAAGCTCCAGTATCTCCTCCTTGCCGAAATCCTCATAGCTGTCATGAGGCTTGGCCGCCTGCTCCGCCGCAGTCTCCGGGACCGTCCGCACATTGTCTTCCGCTTCTCTGCTGTCACCCATGACGTCTCTCCTTTACATCTGCCTGCCGCAGTTACTCTCTCCTGTAATACAGCGGTTCCGAGACCGATATCCCGGCCCGTCCCGCCGTCGCCTCCGTGACGGCGCCGACCACGGCGTCCCGCTCCGCAAGCGGCACGTGAAACCGTATCGTCACCTGCTCTGTGTAATCCGCCTCCATCGGGATGCCGCGCGAACCCAGCAGATACTGCACCTTGCCGACGCCGTTGTAGTCGGTCACAACGCGCACCTCATATCCCGGGCACATGGTACACACATCGCTGGCCGCAATCCCCGCCTGCGCCGCCCTGGTGTAGGCGCGCACCAGCCCGCCCGTGCCGAGCAGCGTGCCGCCGAAATATCTGGTCACCACCACCACCGCGTTCCTGAGCCCGGCCGAGGTCAGCACATCCAGAATCGGCCTGCCCGCCGTTCCCGACGGCTCTCCGTCGTCGAAGAAGCGCATCGTCTGCCCGTCCTCGCCGTACACATAGGCATAGCAGTTGTGGCGCGCGTCCCAGAACTGTTTCCGTTTCGCCTCGACAAAGGCAAGCGCCTCCTCCTCGGAGAAAGCGGCGGCCGTATGCGCGATAAAGCGGGATTTCTTCTCCTCAATCTCCCCGCTTCCCCCGCGCGCGATTATCTTGTATTCTTCCAACCGTCTATCGGATTCCATGTCCACTCCATCCGCCCGCGGACCGCGCCGGCCCAGACCGGCGGCGTTTCTCCCCGTGCCCTTTTATACTACTCCCCCTGGCGTCCGCGCGTCAAGCGCAAGTCTCATGTATAAAAGCGCCGCAAACTGTGAACAATCCATGATGGATTCCTTAATGTATTCTTAATCAAACAGAAAAAACTTTATTTCACCGGTAAGATTTGCTATAATGCAATGTAGGCTATCAGGTCATGTGAGCGCGCAAGCGCTCCGGAATGGAGAATCTTATGAATTACGGAAAAAGAGGCGTCCGCAGGAAGCAGCAGGCGCTTCACGCCACATCCAAAAAATGGGCGAGAAAAGTCGCCTTTACTTTTGTACAGGTATTCCTGATCTGCGCAATCGGCGTGGGAATTATCGGGGTCAGTGCGGGAATCGGCCTTTTCAAAGGCGTTCTGGCGACCGCACCGGACATCGGCAACATCGACGTCACGCCGACCGGCTTCTCCACTTTCGTCTACGACATCGAGGGCAACCAGACCGCGAAGCTGGTATCCACCGGCTCCAACCGCATCCCCGTCACCATCGACATGGTTCCGCAGCATCTGCAGGACGCCTTCGTGGCCATCGAGGACGAGCGCTTCTACGAGCACAACGGCATCGACATCAAGGGTATCGTCCGCGCCGGCTACGTCGCCCTGACCACCGGGGACTTCTCGCAGGGCGCCAGCACGATCACGCAGCAGCTTCTGAAGAACAACGTCTTCACGGACTGGACCACCGAGGACTCCCTGGCGGACAAATTCAAGCGTAAGTTTCAGGAGCAGTATCTGGCCCTGGAGCTGGAAAAGGTCATGAGCAAGGAAGACATCCTGATCAACTATATGAACACGATGAACCTGGGCCAGAACACTCTGGGCGTGCAGGCGGCCTCTCTGCGCTATTTCGACAAGTCCGTCAGCGATCTGAATCTGTCCGAGTGCGCGGTCATCGCCGGCATCACGCAGAACCCTTCCAAATACAACCCGATCACGCACCCCGACAAGAACGCGGAGCGCCGCGAAAAGGTGCTCAACGACATGAAAGATCAGGGCTACATCTCGCAGGAAGAGTATGACGAGGCGATGGCCGACGACGTCTACTCCCGCATCCAGATCGCCGACTCCGAGAACGACGACACCACCATCAATACATATTTTGTGGACGCGCTGACGGACGACGTGCTGGAGGATCTGATCGCGGCCGGCTACAACGAGACGCAGGCGTTTACCCTGCTCTACAGCGGCGGCCTGAAGATTTACTCCACGCAGGATCCGAAGATCCAGCGGATCTGCGACGATGTGTTCAACGACGCGGCGAATTTCCCGGAGAACACGAAATGGTACCTGAACTATGAACTCACCGTCGAGAAGGCGAACGGCGACAAGGAGAACCACAGCACGGAAATGTTCCAGTCCTACTGGAAGGAGAACCGTTCCTCCTCCTTCAACCTGATCTACAGCTCCCAGGAGGAGGCTTACGCGGATATCGAGGCCTACAAGGCGGCCGTCATGGGAAGCGGCGACGAGGTGTTCGCCGAGACGATCAACCTGACGCCGCAGCCCCAGGTATCTCTCATTGTGGAGGATCAGCAGACCGGCCATATCGTGGCCATGGAGGGCGGCCGCGGAGCCAAATCCGCCAGCCGCACCCTGAACCGCGCGACGGACACCGTCCGCCAGCCCGGCTCCACCTTCAAGATCGTATCGACCTACGCGCCCGCCCTCGACAGCGCGGGCATGACGCTGGCCACCGTCATGAACGACGCGCCCTTCTGCTACGCGGACGGGCGGCCCGTCAACAACTGGTACAGCTCCGGCTACAAGGGGCTGTGTTCCCTCCGCTACGGCATCGAGCAGTCCCTGAACGTCGTGACGGTCAAGACACTGACGCAGATCACGCCCCAGCTGGGCTACGACTATCTGCTGAACTTCGGCTTCACCACGCTGGTGGAGCGCGAGGAGAGAAACGGCAGGGTCTTCTCCGACATCCAGCAGCCGCTGGCGCTGGGCGGCCTCACCGACGGCGTCACCAACGAGGAACTGAATGCCGCCTACGCCTGCATCGCCAACGGCGGCACCTACATCAAGCCGAAGCTGTACACGAAGGTGCTCGACCATGACGGCAACATTATTCTGGACAACACCACCCCGCAGTCGAGGCAGGTCATCAAGGAATCCACGGCATTCCTTCTGACCAGCGCCATGGTGGACGTAGTCACCGTCGGCACGGGCGGTTCCGTCAACTTCGGCGGCATGGCCATCGCCGGCAAGACCGGCACGACCACCGGGCCTACCGACGCCTGGTTCGCGGGTTACACCCCTTACTATACGGCCACCGTATGGGCCGGCTTTGACAACAATGTCAAACTCAACAGCACGGAGAACAATCTGGCGAAGAAGCTGTGGCGCACCACAATGGCCAAGATCCACGAGGGCCTTCCCAACGAGGGCTTCAGCGGCCCGCCGGCGGGCGTCGTGACCGCCACCGTGTGCTCCAAATCCGGCAAGCTGCCTATCGAGGGGCTCTGCGACGGCACGCTGCGCACGGAATACTTCGCGGAGGGCACCGTGCCTACGGAGAGCTGCGACGTACACTACGGCGGGGAGGTCTGCACCTACAGCAATCTCCCCGCCTGCGAGGGCTGTCCGTTCAAGACGGAGGGCGTGATCGAGATGACGCCCGTGGAGGACGTCTCCCTGCAGAGCGGCACGGCGATGGCGCTGGGACTGCCGCAGCCCGAGGCCGTACCCGAGACGCAGCCCGGCGAAGTGGTGACGAACGAGGACGGCACGGTCACGCCGGCGCCGTCACCGCAGCTCAATATGTGCCCGCACAACGCGGAGTTTTTCGCCAATCCCGACTGGGAAGCCGTGGTCGACGCACAGCGAGCCGAGATGGCGCAGCGAGCGGCCGAAGCGGCGGCAGCGGCACAGGCCGAAGCCGAACAGCAGCAGACCGAGCAGCCGCCTGCGGAATAACCGGGGCACGCCGCGGGAACAATAAGACATCAAAAGAGGTACCGAAGCCGTCTGTGACTCCGGTACCTCTTTTTGTTCTGTCTGTATTTTCCGGGGATATCATTGTTCCCCGCGCTTCCGGAAAACGCCTCCGGCTTCGAAACCCGTCTCAGACACCCTTCAGTTCCTTCATGCGCCTCTCCAGATCGACGATCGCGTTCTGCGCGTTCTCGATATCCCTGCAGGCGTCGATGTACTCCTCCTCCGGCGTGGAGCCGTGCTTCTCATAGTAGATCTTCCCGATCTCCGTGTAGCGCTTTTTGATCAGCTCCTCGCAGGTGTGAATCTGGCCCTTGAGATTGACGATCTCCGCCATATCCTTCGCCTTGTCCGATACTTCCTTCCCCTTCGTCGAGAGCGTCTCTCCGATCTTGTCAAAGAAATCCATGGTAAACCCTCCGTTTCCGTTCCGCTATGTACCACTCATTCTACACCAATCAGCCGCCCGCCGCAAGAATCTCCTTGCAGTACCAGTCCTCATCCGTCTGCCGCACATCGTCTCCCTGTCTGATAATGGGGTGCTCGGCGTCATTGATGGGAATAAAAAGAATCTCGCCGCGCCGCCCGTCGGACATCAGCACCTGCCTGTTCGTGTACCGCTCGCGCATGTTTTTCAGAAACGTCATGACCAGATTCCTGTCAAGGCCGTCGAAATCTCCCCGATAGAACATGTCGAACACGTCGAGCGGCAGCCTGGCGCCCTTATAGCTTCTCGCCGACACCATGGCGTCATAGATATCCGAGATCGCCGTGATCCTGGCGCAGGCGCCCACCTCGTCCCCGGAGATGCCGTCCGGGTAGCCGGTCCCGTCCAGCTTCTCGTGGTGATGCCGGGCCGCCATCCGGACATTGTCGTCAAACTTGCCGACCAGCAGCTCGTCAGAATAGACCGGGTGGCGGCGCATAACCGCCAGCTCCCCCTCCGTCAGCCGCCTGGGCGCGTTCAGGATCTCCTCCGGTATCATCGTCTTGCCGATATCGTGCAGAAGCCCCGCCAGCACAAGCGTATTTACGTCGTCGGGATCCAGCGCAAGCCACTCGGCCTGCATACCGTTTAAGAGCGCCACGTTGAGCGAATGGCGCTGCAGGCCCTCGTCCATAGGCCTCGGGAAATTGATGCAGGACAGAATCATCACAGGGTCCAGATTCTCCAGTTTGGAGGCGACCTCCCGGATGAGCGGCGCCAGCTTTGCGCTGTTGAGCCACGTATCGTAATCCCGTCTCTCGAAGAGATCGCCGATGTTCTTCTGCAGGCGCGTGTAACCGGTGTGGTTCTCCATCATCTTCTGCCGCGCTTCCGGGGAGGTGTGCTCATCCGTCATGATCTCCAGATAAGTCTCCTCATACACCATGATGTTCCTGTTGTCCCCGTAGAAGCCCATCAGCTTCTCCAGCCTGTCCCGGGTGATCGTCTCACCCTTCGGCAGAAGCAGAACCTGCCCCGTGTGATTGAAGATATCGTCCCGCAGGATGAGCCCGTCCCACAAAAACTCGGCGGGCAGCGTCTGCAGCCGCCTGCCCTTTATTCTGTATTCTTCCGGTCGTTCTTTCTCTCTATCCATATCTCAAAAATACGGCAGCCGTACTCCTCCGTCAGCATCGTGACGTTCTGTATTCTGACGATCTCGCAGTCCAGCTCGATCTCGCCCTCCTCCACCGCAAGCTGCAGCGTAAAAGAATCTCCGATGTGAAAACAGCCGCAGTCCGCCTGGAGCAGCACGCCGCTCGCGCTCATGTTGATCGTCCGCATACACATCGGTCTGCGCAGCCGGACCTTCTTCCCGCCGGCGTAAACAGATACGATATCGCCGTCCATCGCCACCGGATATCTCGTCCTGACGCGGTCTTCCTTCTCCCTGCTCCTGCCGAGAAAGACCTCTATCTCATTGTCCACGAGCACGCCCCGGATTGTGCCGTCATACTCGTACAGGCAGTCCTCCGCGAAGATATAGGCGGAAATGTTATAGTACCTTCTCTCCCTCAGACTGTCCGCGCCGATGTGGGCGGAGTTCGTCAGGCTGTCAAACCGGAGAATCTTCGTGTCCGCGATCACCTGTCCGTCCTCCGCATTTTTGATCAGTATTCTGCGGTTTTTTAAGTCGTTTTCGTTCATCCGTATACTCCCGCACGCAGATCGGTCTTCGGGTCTGTCCCGCATCAGTCTGTACGCGCAGCTGTTTACTATATACTAACACACTTCCTCTCTCAATTGCAACAGAATACGCTTCTCCATACGGCTGACCTGAACCTGGCTGATCCCCATGTATTTCGCCACCTCCACCTGGGTCTTCTCCTGGAAATACCGCATGCGGATCAGCGTCCTCTCCCTGTCGTCCAGCCGCGCCAGAAGCTGATCCAGCAGCATATGGTTCAGCACCTTCTCCTTCTCCGCGTCTCCCCAGCCGCCGGACGCCGTCCGTCCCACGCCCGCGCTGCCGCTCTCCCCGACAATCTGATCCACCAGATAGATCTCGCTGCCGTCCGACTGGTAGACGGACCTGTAAATAGACTCCACCTCCACGTTGGCGTCCATCGCCATCACAATATCCTCGACCGCCAGCCCGGTCGCCTCCGACAGCTCCCCGAGGGTGGCTTCCCTGCCGAGCTCCTGGGACAGCCGTGCCGCCGCCTGTTTGACCTGCGCGCCCGCCTCCTTGAGCGCCCGGCTGACCTTGACCATGCCGTCGTCCCTGAGGAACCGCTTGATCTCCCCCTGAATCATCGGCACGGCGTAGGTCGAAAACCTCACGTCATATTTCAGATCGAATTTATCGATCGCCTTGATCAGACCGATGCAGCCTATCTGAAACAGGTCTTCCGTGTCGTATCCCCGCCCTGCGAACCGTTTGACGATATGCCGCACGAGTCCCAGGTTTTCCTCTATCAGTCTCTCTCTCGCCTCTTTATCTCCTGCCTGTGAACGTTCAATCAATACGGCAGTCTCTTCCATCGGCTATTCCTCACCGGCGATCCACGGCGTCATGCCGATTTTTCTGCACATGCGCACGCTCGTCCCTCTCCCGGGCTCGGAGCGCACCTCCAGCTCGTCCATGAATGCCTCCATGAACGCGAACCCCATGCCGGAGCGCTCCAGCTCCGGTCTGGTTGTGTACATGGGCGTCATGGCGGCTTCCACATCCCCGATTCCCACACCGCGGTCCGATATCTCCACCTCCAGCTCATCGCCCCGCAGACGGCATGTCATCGACACCTTGTCGTTTCTGTCGCAGCGGTTCTCGTAACCGTGAATGACTGCGTTCGTGACCGCCTCGGAGACGGCCGTCTTGACATCCGACAGTTCCTCCAGCGTCGGATTCAGCGGCATGATGAAGGCGGCCACCGCCATTCTCGCGAAGGCCTCGTTGTCCGACACCGCCGCGAACTCTACTCTGGCCTCGTTGCTCACCTCTCTGATCTCTCTCTTCTCCACAATCTCGATCATTGCTTAACCTCCCCGCATTTCTTTTTCGGCTCCATAATTTCCACAATCCCCTCAAGGCCGGACATCAACAGAATCCTTCGAATCCGGCTGTCCGCGTTCACCGCGTACACCTTGCCCCCGAAGCAGGCGATTTTCCTGTATCTTCCGAGAATGATCCCGACCCCGGAGCTGTCCATAAAGGTTGTCCTCTCAAAATCAAAAACAATGTTCTCCACTCTGCCGGACATGATATAGCGATCGGCCCTGGCGCTGATGGTAAGCGATTCGTGGTGGTCGATCTCTTCCGGCAGCCTGATCATCAGGTAGTCGTTTATCACTTTGTAATCTTCCATTTTCCGGAACCCTCCTTTTTTGTCCCCCGCACGGCGGCGCGGACTTTTCTGCACGCAGAAAGGACATGGCGTGTACCATGTCCTTGTCTTTCGTATCTCTGTGCAGTTTATCCTTAGTTCTGATTCTCCAAATCCGCCAGAAACTCCTCGGATTTATTCGCTTTCTCCGTGTCCGGGAACAGTTCTATCACCTTCTGATAAGTCTCTTTCGCCTGCTCTTCCTGCCCTGCCCGGTAGTAGGAATTCGCCAGATCGTACAGCGCCTCGCCGTTCGTCGGATCGTACTTGAACGCCTTCTCCAGATTCGGAATCGCATCCTCGAAGTTCTCCTGCCGATACGCGTCGTAGCCGTCGTTGTAGTACGTCTCCGCGATATCCGCCCCGACCAGCCCGATCAGCGTATCATAGAGGTTCGTATACGCCTCGGAATGATCCGTCTCACCGTCGGGCGTCTCCTCCTCGATCTCCTCCAGGTAATCCGCCACCGCGGCGACGTCCTCCGGGTTCGTGATGTAAGCCTGCGCCGCCTTCATGAGGCTGTCCCCGGACTTGAGCGTACCGTCCGTGCCGAGATAGCCCTGCAGATCCTTCTGCAGCGCGTCATTTTCGGCCGAAAGCTCGCTCACCTGCAGCTGCAGCTCATCGATCGTCGCCGTCTTCGCGTCCGACTGCTCGCTCACCTTGCGAAGCTCCTCGTCAATCCCTGCCCTGGCCGTCTGTATTCTCGCCGGCAGAATCAGGAAAAACGCGATGGCAACGCCGATCACCACGCCGATGCCGAGATTGAGAAGCGATGTGACGCTCTTGCCCTCCCTCATGTTCACGGGCTGGATAATCGTCTCATTGCCGCTCTGGTATTTGATCACATCCTCCGACTTGCGCTTCTTCGGAGAGTTCTTGACGCCCTCCTCCGGCAGCAGCATGTCGTCCACTTCCTTCAGATAGCGCAGCGTCACCGTGTTGTTCGTGTCGATCTCGATGCACTTCGTCAGCTCCCGCTTCGCCTTCTCCCACTCCTCACTGTTGATATACAGGAGCGCGAGAAGCTGATGGGCCCGAATGAACTTCGGGTTCAGCGAGAGCACCTTCTTCAGCTGGATCACCGCCAAATCCAGGCTCTCCTGATTACAGTAGGTGAGCGCCTGATTGTATTTCTTGATCGTCTGATTGATAATATCCAACCGGCTCTGATTCGTCTGAATCATGTCGATATAGTCGTCCGCAATATTTTTCTTGGGCCGCAGATTCTTGCTGATGACCCACTCGCTCAAGGCCGCCACCACCTCGCCCGTCTCGAAGTACACCAGACCGAGCAGGTTGCGCGCCTCCACGTTGTTTTTATTAAATTTTAAGCTCTGCCGCAAACTGGTAATCGCGCCTGTCAGATCCCTGACATTTGCCTTCTCCAGCCCCTCATTGTAAAAGCGGTTGGAGATATAGATAATCTTCTTGTAGAGGGCCACATCGGCACCGCAGCTTGTGCAGAAATCATGTTCGGACAGCGTACAGCCGCACTGATAACATACCATCTTCTATGCCAATCCCCTATTCCTCTACCGTTTTCTTCGATTCCTTGACGATCTTGACCATCAGATCCGCCATGTCTGTCATATCCTGATTATAGATCGCTTCCTCCGCGTCCTCTACCTCCAGACTGGGATGAAACTTCTTCAACTCTTCCTCAAAATTAATCACGTCCGGGCCTCCTTAAAAGGGCTTTGATCTCGCCCGCCAAATATAATGAACCGACAATATACACCCTGTCCTCTTCTCCCCTGCCGCGCACCATATCCGCAAGGGCCTCCCGCAGACTGCCGTAAGCCGTGCACGGCACTCCGGTATATTGTCCGAAAGTGTCTCTCAGCGTGTCCAGCGCCAGCGCGCGCTCCCCCTGAAGCTGCACCACGCCGAATCCGTCAAACTGTCCCGACAGCGCAAGCTCCCGTATCACCGTCCGATACTGCTTGTCTCTCACCATGGAGAACAGCAGCGTCTTCCTCCCGCCGCCGGCCTGCGATTTCACCGTGTCCAGAAAAGCCCGTATCCCGTCGATGTTGTGGGCGCCGTCCAGGTACACGGACGGCAGGATCTCCTCCATTCTGGCCTCCCAGACCATCCCGCGGATCCCCGCCTGCATGATGGGCGCCGTGAGCCGTTCATCTTCCAGGCACCGGAGCGCCCTGACGGCCAGCGCGGCGTTCCCAACCTGATAGAGAGCCGTGGTGGACACAGTAAAACCAATATATTCATAATAGTTGAATTGCAGAGAAAAATCAATCGTTTTATGCCGAATCTTTATTTCTTTTATCGCCTCGGGCGAAACCGGCACACAGACCGCCCCGGCTTCGGCGGCGCAGGCCTCGATGCGCTCCGTCGCCTCCGGCTGCTGCACGGGATAGACGACCGGAACGCCGCCGCGCATAATCCCCGCCTTCTCGGCCGCAATCTCTCCCAGAGTGTCCCCCAAATACTCCATATGGTCGTAGCCGATCGGGGTGATGACGCACAGCGCCTTGTCCTCCACCGCGTTGGTGGCGTCCAGCCTGCCGCCCAGCCCGGTCTCCAACACAATATACTCCACGCCCGCGCGGTCGAAGAAATACATCGCCATAAAAAAGAGAAACTCAAAAAAGCTGGGATGATAGGCGGCTTCGGCCAGCGCCGGCGGCAGATCGGTCAGCCTGTCCGACACGTACCGGAAAGCCTCCAGGAACTCTTCCTCCGAAGCGATTCTCCCGTTCACCGCCATGCGCTCCCGCATATCGACCAGATGGGGCGAGGTAAACATGCCCGCCGTGACGCCCGCCTCGCGAAAGACGGAACACAAATAGGCACAAACGGAACCCTTTCCGTTTGTGCCGGCGATGTGTATGATTCTGCTGTGCTGCCCGGGATTCCCCATATGAGCCAGGAACCTGCGGGTGTCCTCGACGCTGTTCTTGCCGGTGAAGCGTGGAATGGAATTGATATACTCCTCCGCCGCGGCATAGGTATTGATCTGCTCTGGCATAGCTGTCCTATCACAATTGTATGCCGGGCCCTCAGGCCCGGCGCTCTGCGCCAGTCACAGAACCGACGCCTCGATAATGCCCTTGTCGGCGCTGTAGCGCATGAAACGGGTATCTTTCTCCACCACCATCTGCTCGGCGTTGATGCCGATGATGACGTTGCGGTAGACATAGCCGTCCACCTTGATGCAGGCGCCCCTGCTGCCCTCCACAAGCTCCTCCAGCTGCTCTCTCTCCTGGCTGATCGCGTCCAGCTGCGAGAAAAGCATATCCTTCTGCTTGTTCCAGTCGGAGAGTTTCGCCTCCGTCGCCGCCGACGTGCTGGATCCCCGAAGCCGCTTCTCCCGCAGGGCGTCCGTCATGGCCTCGACCAGATCCGCCAGCGCCTCCCTCGTCTCCGTCTCCTGTCTGCGCATCTCCACCAGCCGCTCATAGGCCTCCGGCTCGTAACCGCAGTGCAGGATCGTCCGCACCTCCACGTCGCTGCCGACGGACATGGCCTCGATCCCTTTGAGCCCGTGCGCATAGCCGCCGATGATGCAGCCCTTTTTGCCCGTGGTAACGACCTTATCTTTCGCGTAAATCTGCGCGTTCAGGATGGTGTTGGACTGCACCGTGCCGCCCGCCTCCACCGTCGTATTCTCTATGAAATCGGCGAACACGCTGCCCCTGGCGGATATCTTGCCGCCGCCCTGGATGCCGCGGGTCAGGATCACGTCGCCGCCCGCAAAGAGGGACGCGCAGCCCGTCGTGCCGTGCACCTCGATATTGCGCCCGGCGCGGATCGTCACACCGCTCTCCACGTTGCCGTTGATGATAACGTCGCCGAAAAATTCAATCTTGCCGATGATCATGGTCACGTCGCCCACGATCTGATGCACCTTCTGAATGTCGATCTTGCCCTGCTTCGCCTCAATCTTGCCGTCGGTCATCGCGAAGTACTCATTGTTCTCCCGCGTAATGCCCCGCCCTCTGATGGGCGGCAGATCCTTGGCCGGCTTCGATTTCAGCTCTCCGCCGTACACCGTAAAGCCGTCTATGCCCTGCACCGCGTAGTGGTAGATGGCCACCTTGTCTCCCTGGTGCACGTTCTGCAGCGCGCTCATGTTGGTATAGTCAACGGAGCCGTCCTCCCTGATCTTGGGCGCCCCGTACTCGTCCGGCGAGAAGAGATACTCGAAATAGCCGTCCTTGCCGTTCACGCTCTGCTGTCCCTGCGCCACGACGATCTCACGGTTGTAAACCTTTTTCTTGATCATCGCGGAGAGGTTGGAGCGGTGAAAGCCCTTGATCACACCGTGGTGCTCCAGAAAGGTCTCCAGGTCGCCCTTGGTGTAATACTGTCCCTCCTCGGGCGGCATCAGATAGAGCCACGCCGTCATCGCGTCCTTCTCGACGCGCATATAGGTTCCCCGTGCCAACCGGTCCTCCGGCTCCGCGAATATCTCTCCGCCCGCCCGCACCGTCTGCTGCACAGGCGCCGCGGCCGCCTCCGGCTTCGCCCCGCCGTCCGGCTGTGACTGTGACGCGCGCGTCATGGCGTTCTTCAGTTTATTCATCTGATCTGCGGAAAATTGCACCCCTGCCACGTGGCTCACCTGCCTCTTTTTCTGTCAACATACTATCCCTAATAATACTTTACACTAACTCGCCCTATTTTTCCAGTATTAAATGCGCAAGTTATCCCCGAAGCTGTCCGAGGCGCTCTCTCACCTGTTCGGCCATCTGCGTATACTTCTGCAGCTTCGCGCGCTCCTCCGCCACCTTCGCCTCGGGCGCCTTCGCCATGAAGCGCTCGTTGTTCAGCATGCCGTTTACGCGCGCCAGCTCGCCCTCCAGGCGTTTCTCCTCCTTCTCCAGACGCTCGATCTCCTGGGCGATGTCCACCAGCTCCGCGAAGGGAATATAGACCGTTGCGCCGGGGATCACCACTGACACCGCGTCGTCCGCGATGCCGCTCTTGTCCGCCTGCACCGTCACCTCGGAGGCGCCGGCCAGGGAGGCGAAGAACAGTCTGCCCTCCTCGAAGACGGAGCGCACTTCCCCGCTGTCGCTGACCACATAGACCGCCGCCTTCCTGCTCGGCGCCACGTTCATCTGCGTGCGGATATTGCGGATGCCGCGCACCGCCTCCTTGATCAGCTCGATCGCCTGCTCCTCCGCGCCGTACGCCCTCTCGTCCGCCTGCTTCGGCCATGCCGAGATCATGATGGACTCCTCCTCGCTCTGGATCGTGCAGAAGATTTCCTCCGTGATAAAAGGCATATACGGGTGCAGCAGCTTCAAGGCGTCGATCAGAACGGTCTTTAACGTCCACAGCGCCGCGTCGCTGCTGTCATGCGCATCCGTGTCCTTCTGGTACAGACGCGGCTTCACCATCTCGATGTACCAGTCGCAGAATTCGTCCCAGATAAAATCGTACACCTTCTGCACGGCGATGCCCAGCTCGTAGTGATCGATGTTGTCCGTCACCTCGCCGATGACCGTGTTCAGTCTGGACAGGATCCACTTGTCCGCCGGCTCCAGGTGTTCCCGGATCGCATCATAGCCGACCTCCCAGCCGCGCGTTCCCGTCTTCTCCTCGGCCTGCTCCATGTTCATCATGATAAAGCGGGAAGCGTTCCACACCTTGTTGGCGAAGTTCCGGCTCGCCTCCACCCGCTCATAGTAGAAGCGCATGTCGTTGCCCGGCGCGTTGCCCGTGATCAGCGTGAGCCTGAGCGCGTCCGCGCCGTACTGGTCGATGATCTCCAACGGATCGATGCCGTTGCCCAGGGACTTGCTCATTTTGCGCCCCTGCGAGTCGCGCACCAGACCGTGGAAGAGCACGGTGTGGAACGGCTTCTCGCCCATCTGCTCATAGCCGGAGAAGATCATGCGGATGACCCAGAAAAAGATGATGTCATAGCCCGTCACCAGCACGTCCGTGGGATAAAAATACTTCAGCTCCGGCGTCTCGTCCGGCCACCCCAGCGTGGAGAAGGGCCACAGCGCCGAGGAGAACCAGGTATCCAGCGTGTCGGGATCCTGCGTAAAGTGCGTTCCGCCGCACTTCGGACACACCTCCGGCATCTCTTTGGCCACAACCGTCTCGCCGCACTGGTCGCAGTAATATGCCGGAATCCGGTGTCCCCACCAGAGCTGGCGGCTGATGCACCAGTCGCGGATATTGTCCGTCCAGTTGAAATAAGTCTTGTTCATGCGCTCGGGAATCAGCTTGATCTCGCCGTTCTTCACCGCCTCCGCCGCCGGCTTGATCAGCTCGTCCATCTTCACGAACCACTGCTTCTTGATTAACGGCTCGATGGTCGTGCCGCAGCGGTCGTGGGTGCCCACGTTGTGCGTGTAATCCTCGATGCGCACCAGAAGCCCCTCTCTGTCCAGTTCCTCCACGATCCGCTCACGCGCCTCGTAGCGGTCGAGGCCCGCATACTTGCCGCCGTTTTCGTTGATCGTGGCGTCGTCGTTCATGATGTTGACCTCGGGCAGATTGTGGCGCTTGCCTACCTCGAAGTCGTTGGGGTCGTGGGCCGGCGTGATCTTCACGACGCCTGTCCCGAACTCCATATCGACGTACTCGTCCTCCACGATGGGAATCGCCCTGTTCACGATCGGCAGCCAGACCTGTCTGCCTTTTAAATGGGTATATCTTGTATCGTTCGGGTTGACCGCCACCGCGGTATCGCCCAGCATCGTCTCGGGCCGCGTGGTGGCGAACTCCAGGAATTCCGTTTTGCTCGGCTGTCCGTTCTCGTCCACCAGAGGGTACTTGATGTGCCAGAAGTGTCCGGCCTGCTCCTCGTACTCCACCTCCGCGTCGGAGATGGAGGTGTTGCACACAGGACACCAGTTGATAATCCTGCTGCCCTTGTAGATCCAGCCTTTTTCATGCATCTTGCAGAAGACTTCCGTGACCGCCCTGTTGCAGCCCTCGTCCATCGTGAAGCGCTCCCTGTCCCAGTCGCAGGAGGAGCCCAGCTTCTTGAGCTGTCCGATGATGCGTCCGCCGTACTCTTCCTTCCACTCCCAGGCGCGCTTTAAGAAACCCTCGCGCCCCAGCTCCTCCTTCGAGACGCCCTCCTCCTTCAGCTTCTCGATGATGCGCACCTCCGTCGCGATGGAGGCGTGGTCGGTGCCCGGCTGCCAGAGCGCGTTGTAGCCCTGCATCCTCTTATAGCGGATCAGGATATCCTGCATGGTGTTGTCCAGCGCGTGCCCCATGTGGAGCTGCCCTGTGATGTTCGGGGGCGGGATGACGATGGTGAAGGGTTTCTTCGTCTCGTCCACCTCCGCGTGAAAATATTTTTTGTCCATCCATTTCTGGTACAGTCTGTCCTCTATCCCTTTCGGATCATAGGTCTTGGCCAGTTCTTTACTCATGGTTGTCTCCTTTCGTACGCAACAAGCGCCCTCTGCCGACTGATCGGCAAAGGGCGCATCACACGCGGTACCACCTTCATTTATCACTCTGTGATCCCTGACAGGATCCGATCCGCTAACGTGGATCAGGCGTGAGCGCTTACTGCGGCCTCTGCCCGCGCGGTGCGCGGCATCTCCCTTCTGCGCCCAGGTTCCAGAGCTACCTTCCGCGATGCCCTTCCGAAGAAGCCTTCCAGCACATGGCTTCTCTCTCTGGCGGCGGCCGCCGCGTACTCCTCTCTGTCATCACCTTTATCACAGACCCTCTGGTCTTACATTTCTGATATTACTATAGCCAGCCGCGGTTTTTTTGTCAAGGCAAAACTTTGTGCGGATGCTGTGTCGAAAGCGCGGCCGCCGCGAGAGTTACCATTCCTCCCGCTCGGGAATGATCTTGTACACCGCCGTGTTCTGGTACACCCGCGGCTCCGCGTGAGCAAACAGCAGCGTGCCGTCTATGGGCGAGCGGATCTCGTCGATCACTTCCCCCTCATAGCAGTCCGCGATGCAGGCCAGCACCTGCCCTTTGCGCACGTGCTCCCCCGCCTCCGCCTTGCCCTCAAAGAACCCGGCCGAGCGGTTCCGCACCGTCACCATATCCTCCGTGGAGACGACCTTCGACACATACCCCTCGAAACCGTCATAGTCGATCACGTCCGCCTTGCGCAGGAAATTCAGTACGGACTCCACGGCCTGTCTGGCGCTGCTTCGGTCGATCTCCTCCGTGGTAGTCGTGTAGACGGAGAAGGCCTTCGTCTCCCAGATCTGCCAGTTATAGTTGAGGGTGGCAGTGTCGAAAGGGCGCGGCGTGTGCAGCAGCACATAGGGAAAACCGAATTCCCTGGCCAGCTCCACATCCTCAAAACCCGTCTTCATCACGCGGATGTGGGGCACGAATCTGCCCGGCATATAGAAGGAGGCGAACTGCAGGCCGTACCGGTAATCCTTGATCGCCTCGAAGAGTCCGCCGGCGATCCGCTGGGTCGTCTCGCCCTCGTCGTACCCGGGGAACATCCTGTTGATGTCCGTGTTGTCGATGCTCCAGAAGCGCTTCTTGATATTCATGGAATAGGGATTGACGCAGGGGACGACCAGAATCTCTTTTCCACTGTGAATACGCCCCTCCGCCTCCAGCTCCTTCAATTTTCTGACCAGCTGGGAGCAGCAGTAGAGCTGCTGGTTTTCATTGCCCCGCATACTGCCCACGACGCAGGCCGCCCGCTCTCCCTGTCCGAAGGAGTAGCCGGTCACGCGGAAGTCGTCGCGGTACAGCGCCTTGATCTCAAACAGAATCTTTTTTTCCATACAGTATCCTTCCTAGCAGGGAGCCCTCGCTGACCACGGGATATTCCCTGATGGTAAAAAGCCAGCCGTCCGCCGGCGACTTGATCTCGTCGATCACCTCTCCCGTCAGGGGATTCACGATCCTGCCGATCAGATCGCCCGCCCGCAGAGAGGCGCCGTGGTTGACGCTCTTTAAGAAAATGCCGGAGGCGGAGGCATTTAAGAAGCAGACGTCGTCATTGTCCGCGGAGACGACCGGCGTCCGCACGTCGAAATCCTCCCCGTCCCAGACGCCGAGGCGCTTCATCAGGTGGACGATGCCCGCGAAGAGCTGATCGCCGTAGCTCTGCGTGATGCGCATACCGACGCCCATCTCCACCACCAGCGTCGGCGTGTCCGCCGTGTTAAGGCTGTGCGCGAAAGTGGATTCCAGCACCGTGCTCGCGCCGTGGATCCAGATGAAATCCACGTTGGCCTCTTTCGCCCAGGGCAGCAGCCTGTCGGCGTGCAGTTCGTTGATGCGAATCTGCGGTACCTCCGTCAGGAAGATATTGCTGGCGTGGATGTCCAGGACCAGATCGGAGCCGGCCACGCCGCGCACGATCTGCGCCGCCAGATACTCGTTCATATCCCCCTCCGCGCTGCCCGGAAAAATGCGGTTCATATCCAGATCAAAAGCCGGAATGCCCCGCGTGATAGAATCGATGCCGAAAGGATTTAAAGCCGGGTAAATATCGACCGTTCCTCTCAGGCATCCCATATTTTTCTGTATATAGTCGGACAGCTTATAGCACACGTACTGTCCCTCCAGCTCGTCCCCGTGAATGCCGGTGACGACGCTGATTCTCCTGCCGTTTCCGCCGTCCTCCGGCTGCAGCCGCATCCTGCGGATCCGCAGCGTCTCGTCCACCGGAAGTTCGACCTGCACAACCGTCTCAATCATCTCTTATCCTCTCCGAAACCTCATGTATGAAGCGCCCTCTATACCGGCGTCACCTCCACCAGAATGGTCTGTCTCTGCCTCGCCTGCCCCGTGAAGACGCCCCTGTTGATAGAGCAGTCCCGGTAGTCCCTGCCGTGGGAGATCTTGATATGGCCGTCCTCCACGGGCACGTTGTTGGTGGGATCGAAGCCCTGCCAGCGCCCGCCGTCACAGACCTCCACCCAGGCGTGGCTCTCCCCTTCTCCCAGCAGCATCCCGACGACATATCTGGCCGGTATCCTGTCCGCCCTGCACAGGGACAGCAGAATGTGGGAGTAGTCCTGACAGACGCCGCGGCCCAGCGCCAGCGCGTCCTCGGCGGAGGTGCCGATGTCCGTCACGCCCTTCTCATAGCGGAGGCTTTCATGCACAGCCTCCGTGTAGACCCGCAGCCGGTCAGCCGGCGGCAGTTCTCCGGTCCGCTCCCTGCAGCGCGCAAGCAGCTCTCCGATCCGCTCTCCGGGGCGCGTCAGCGGCGTCTGGTAGCGATAGACCGAACAGTCCGTCGCTTCCTGTTCTTCGCACGAAGCCGTGATGTCCGTCACCGCCGTGCCGTTCACATCCACCTGAAAGAGACTGTGCGCCTCCTCCGCCTTGCCGTACAGCATTCTGTTGCCGAAGGAATCGGCGCCCTCCCGCACGCTGCTCTCCGGGGATATCCTGTACGCGCACGTCTCGATCCGCTGCGTTCCCGTCGTCTTCGGCAGACATTTCAGCGTGTAGACGTGACTGTGTACCGGCTCCGAGAACGCGAGCTCCATATGATAGTGGAATCGTAATGTTTTCATGTTGTCAATCCTTGCGCAATGTATCAGCCAACGCTACGACCCTATCATAGTCTATCTGGTCTTCTTCCGCAAGTTTTTTCAACTCTTTCAGATTTTTCTCGTCATAGTGCAGATTGGTGCGCGCGATCCGCCCCGCGAGGCGGTGCACCTCCCTGACGATGCTCTCCCTGTTCATCTGCAGCCGTCCGTACAGATCCAGACGCTCGATCCGTTTGCCGATCTTGATGACGTTTCGTATGTTTTCATTCTCGATCATGTCGTCCACGATGCCCCAGAATGCCAGAATGTTGTCCTCCACCTTCTGCAGCCCCACCAGCGGCGCCCTTGACACTCTGCTCTTCTTCATATCATAAACCGAGAGCTGTATATAAGTGATGGGCTCGCTCCCGATCTCATTTCTGAGCACGATGGCATTGTCGTACGCCCGCATCAGATTGGAGTAGATCGAGTTGGGATCGTTTTCATCCGAGATATAGCGGTTGCAGAAATCTTCCCTGGAACTGTATATGTTGGGAATATCCAACTGCCTGCAGAAAGCCGCGTAGTTGTCCATATCCATATCTATCATCCTGTCAAAGCTGTCCGCGAACAGCCTCGCCGACGTGTAGACCCGCTCGGAATATCTGCCGAGCCAGAACAGTCTGTCTAAGTTTTCTACTGAGATAATACCCATGTGTCTTTAAATCCTCCTCCCTGCGACGAATTGACGATGAAGGAATCCGGATCTCTGGAGAAGCGCGTCAGTCCGCTCTTCCAGACGATCGGTTCGTCCACCATGAGCACGAACGCCCGCAGATCCGCCTTGCGCGGCGTGCGTCTGGCATTTTCCAGAATATCGATATCCATGAAGTCGATGACCTCCTGGGCGATAAAACGCCTCGGCTCCCTCTTTAGCAGCGCGATGAAATCCTCCTTCTGCGCGGCGGTCATCCTGTCGGCGAAGACGACGCCGTAACCGCCCGCCTCGGCCACGTCCTTCAAGACCAGCTCGTCGAAGTGCTCCAGCACATACCGCATATCTTCCTCGTAGTAGGGAAGATAGGTTGGCGCGTTCTGCAGGACCGGCTCCTCGCCCAGATAATAGCGCACCATTTTCGGCACGAAATAGTAGATGCCCTTGTCGTCGGCCACGCCATTGCCCGGCGCGTTGAGGAGCGCCACGTGTCCCTTGCGGTACACGTCGTATATGTGCGGGATGCCGATGACCGACTCCTCGTTGAAGGTCATCGGGTCGAGGTACTCGTCGGAGATCCTCCGGTAGACCGCGCCCACCTTCTCACGCTTGCCGGAGTAATCGACGAAGTAGAGATAATCGTCCTCCACCACGAGCTCTCTGCCCGTCGCCAGGTGCGCGCCCGTCTTCTCCGCGAAGTAAGAGTGCTCGAAGTATGCCGCGTTGTAGCGCCCCGGCGTGAGGATCACCGTGTGCCCGCCCGTATTCACATAGTCCATCGTCCAGCGAAGCAGCTTCGCGTAGTCCCGGTTATCCTCCACGTGGTAGGTCTCGAAGGTGTCCGGGCTGCTCTTCCTGCAGATCTCTCTGGCGATCATCGGGTAGGACGCGCCGGAGGGCACGCGCAGATTGTCTTCCAGCACATACCAGCTCCCGTCTTTGCCCTGCACCAGATCGATGCCCGCGATATGGGTGTAAATTCCCTTGGGCGGCACGACGCCGTCGCAGGGCGCCAGATACCCGGAAGAAATGTACACAAATTCCTCCGGCACAACGCCGTCCCTGACAATCTTCTTCTCTCCGTAGATATCCCGGATAAAACAGTTTAACGCCATGACCCGCTGTTTCAGGCCTTTTTCCAGATAGGCGAACTCCTCTTTCTTAATGATCCGGGGGATCGTGTCGAACGGAAAAAGCTGCTCCTTAAACTCATTGTCCTTGTATATGCCGAATTTGACGCCGTAACGCGCCAGCAGCTCGTTCACCGTCTCCGCCCGCCTGGTCAGTTCTATCTCCATAATCCTCGCCTCCCGCAACACGCAACACGCACCCGCAGCGAGATGAAACACGCTTTGCGGGTTGCACGCTCATAAGCAGACTCGCGATGCTTCGCACTGCTTATTCGCGCAAAAAAAGACGCCCGGAATGCTCCAGACGTCTTTGTCGCACACTGTTATTTACCTGTAAAAGGAACTACACTATTTTATATAGCACTTGCCGCGCGCTTTGTCAAGACCTGTTTTCACCGCGCTGCCGCCGGAAAGCGCCGCCTACCACCACATATTGTCGCTCTTCTTCTTAAGGTACATGAGGCCGAACACGCCCACGCCGCAGTTGCTGGAGACCGTCGCCGACGCTTTCTGCAGGATAATCCGGTCGAAGTGAACGTATTTCTCCACTTCCTCCTGAATCTCCTCCAGCTGCCGCACGCTGCAGCCGGCATAGGTGAGGAACAGAACTCTCTCGTCGATCTGTCTGGCGTGGGAGAGCAGCTGCCTGATATACTTCGCCTTCGCCCGTCTGATGCTGCCCGTCTCAATCTTCCACAGTTTCAGGTCATTCTGCGACATGCGCAGCACCGGGTGCAGGTTCAGCACATGGCACAGCCCGTGCACCGCGCCGCTGAGCTTGCCGTTGCGGTACAGCGCGTCCGTGCTCGGCACGAGGAAGTTGGAGCACACCACGTCCTTAAATTCCTCCAGATCCTGGCAGATCTCCTCGACGCTCTTGCCCTCCTCCGCAAGCTGCGCCGCGCGCAGCACCATCAGGCCGTGTCCGCTGCTGATGTGGGCGGAGTTGAACACCGTCACGTTGCCGAAGCTTCTGCTCGCCTGCAGCGCGTTCGGATAAGCGCCGCTCAAGCCCGTCGTCGCCGTGATGTGCAGGACGTGCTCGGCCTCCTTGAGCGTCTCCGAGAAGAATTCCTCGTACTTCTCCGGCTCGGCGGTGGAGGAGTGCGCGTAGTTGCCCTCCGTCTTCAGATACTCCAGAATGCTGTCGCTGGACACCTCGAACAGATCGCAGAACCGTCCTTCCTTCGTATGGACGTAACAGTACATCAGCCTGATCTGATATTTCTCCAAAAGTTCCTTCGGCAGATCGCAGATGCAGTCCGCCGTGACGGCGAGCTTGCGCTTTCTCGCGCTGGTCACCTGTCTGACCGCGCTCTCCCCCTCGTCCTCCGTCTCCTTCTCCGCGGCGGTGTACTCCACCAGCTCCGGCGGCAGATATTTGAGCAGGCTCGCCTCGAGAAGCGCCGAGTTGATCGGCTTCGCGAGATAGCCGTCGAAGCCCATATCGCGATAGACCTGCTCCGCGTTCGTCATGACGTTGGCGGTCAGCGCCAGGATCGGCGTCTTCTGGCAGTAGCCCTTGACCTGGGAGCGCACGGCCCGCATCGTCTCCTCGCCGTCCATATCGGGCATCATGTGGTCCATGAGAATCACATGGTACGCCTTCTCCGCAGTCTTTTTCAGGCACTCCCGGCCGCCCGCCGCCGTCTCCACCGTCATGCCCGTGCCGCGCAGGAGCTTGACGGCCACCATGCGGTTCATCTCGTTGTCGTCCACCACGAGTATGCTGGCGTCCGGCGCGGTGAAGATCTGCTTATACTTAGAGCGGTAATCCAGCTGCTTCTGGGCGGAGAAATTGATTGTGCCGATGGGCTTCACATTGACGATGCGCTGCCTGACCTCCAGCGTAAACGTAGAACCCTGGCGATAGATGCTGTCCACATACAGCCTTCCGCCCATCATCTCCGCGAGCTGTCTGGAGATATTCAGCCCCAGGCCCGTCCCCTCGATATTGCGGTTCTCCCGCCCGTCTATGCGCTTGAAGGAGGAGAAGAGATTGTCCAGATCCTCCTTGCGGATTCCCATGCCCGTGTCGGCCACCGAGACGCGCAGCAGAATCTCGTCCGGCGCCGTGCGCTCCGCCTTGGCCGTCAGTGTGACGGCGCCCTTCTCCGTATATTTGACCGCATTGGTCAAAAAGTTTGTCACAATCTGTTTGATGCGCACCTCGTCGCCGTAGAGCATGGACGGGATCTCCGGATCGATATCCACCTTGAACTCCAGTTCCTTCTGGTGCGCGCGGATCCAGATCAGATTTACCAGATCGCTGAACATGGCGCTGATCTCATACTGCGCCGGCACGATCTCCATCTTGCCGGACTCAAGCTTTGACAGGTCCAGGATATCATTGATCGTGGTGAGCAGCATCTTGCTCGCATTCTGAATATTGATCGCATTCTCGGCGATCTCATCGGAGATATCCTCACGCAGAATCATCTCGTTCAGACCGATGATGGTGTTGATGGGCGTGCGGATCTCATGGCTCATGTTGGCGAAGAAGAGATCCTTCGAGTGCGCGATCTCCTCGATCTCCTCCTTCTGCTGCTGCGCCAGCCGCCGCTCCTTGTCGTAGGTCACGAACTGAATCCGCATCAGAATGCCGATAAAGATGCTCACCACCACCAGCGTAATGCAGGAATCCAGATAGCTGTACTCGCTGCTCACCACCATGACGAACTGCGGGTGCGTGTAGGAGAAGATATAGGTGCCCAGAAAAGCCGCCAGGGAGACTGCCATGGCGATCACCACGTCCCGCCCTCTGAACAGCACGAATATGTAGACCAGGCCGAGCACCAGCCAGACCGGTGTGCCGCTCCCCACACCGCCGCTCATGATAAAGACCAGCGGAAACAGCACGAGATTGTAGATCAGGACAAGCACCCAGGAGGCCAGCTTCGTCTGCTGCCGCTCCGTCGCCATGTAGAGGGCCACACCCGCCACGACGCACATCGGCACGAGCGCTGCGAGAACGATGGGCGTCACGCCGCAGGCCACCCTCCCCATACCGATAATGGAGCCGAAGAAGGCAAGCAGCAGAACCATCCGGCTGACCCGTTCCTCCAGACTTAAATTTTCGGGAAACAGCGATCGGCTAAATTCTCGTATCTTCCTGATCATCACACTCTCCAACCTTTCCGCATACTCTCCGTCACGCCATGCGCTCCGAGATTCTGTTCTCCCATGAATCCAGAAGCTCCGCCGCGCCGGGGAAGTCAAAATCCTCCACGCTGCGGCCGATCGCCCCGGCCATCTCGCCCAGTTCCATATCCTGCAGGCGGCAGCCCGCGATTTTCTTCAGAAGCTCCTTCACACCGTCGCTCTCGAAGTTCTCCAGCTTATCGCGCAGCTGCGAAAGCAGCTCCCGCAGAGCGTCCGCCCCGATCTCCCGCGCGGCATCCGCCGCATCCTCCTGCGCCCTGTCCTGCCCGGCCCCGGCGGCATGATACCCCTCCGGATAGAGGAAGCGGTTGACCGACAGCGCGCGCAGCAGCATACCGTGCCGCTCCATCAGCTCCCCGTGGTGCTCCCTGATATAGTCGGCGCGGTTCTCCTTGCCCGCCATCTCCAGCTGCAGGGCCAGCTCCGCGAGCTGCTCCGCGCCGATCCCCTTGGAATTGCTCTTGAGCGCGTGCACCGCGATGGCATAGTCCTTCCAGTTTTCCTCCGCGTACAGCTTCGCAAGCTGCTCGTTTCTCGCGGCCCCCTGTTCGTGATACATCCTGACGATATCCCGGAAGCCCTCTCTGTCGCCGCAGTAGGAAAGCCCGGTCTTGACGTTGATGCCCGCCCGGGCCAGCGCCTCCAGCCCGTCCGTTCCCGCTCCTCCGTTGCCATCCTGCGCGGCGGCGTCTTCCGTCCCGGCCGTCTGTGCCGCATTCCCGGCCGCCGTCTGTTCCGCGGCCTGCGTTTCCGCCGCCTCAGCCACGGGAAGCTGCTTCTGTTTCGGTATGTAGCGGCGCAGCATACGCTCCAGGACGCTCAGCTCGATGGGCTTGGCGATGAAGTCGTTGAAGCCCTCCTCCATAAACATCTCCCGCGCGCCGCCGATGGCGTTCGCGGTAAAGGCGATGACAGGCACGGACTGGAAGTAGGCTCCCGGCTTCTGCCGCAGCCTGTGCAGTGTCTCCACACCATCCATGTCCGGCATCATGTGATCCAGGAATACGCAGTCGTACTCCATGGTATTGATCTTTTCCAGCGCTTCCTGACCGCCCAGCGCCGACACCGTCCTGATCCGGTAGGGCAGGAGCAGCCTCGCCATAACCTTCAGGTTCATGGCGTTGTCGTCCACCACGAGAACTTTGGCGTCCGGCGCGACGAAGCGGTGCCGGATATCTCCGTGCAGCTCCTCCGGCTGCATCGTCCGCTGCCCGTTGAACACCGCCGCGATGGACAGTACCGTAAACGGCTTGTAAATGCGCATCATATTGCTGCCGGCTTCGGGCTCCTGACCGTAGTCCATGACCAGCACGACCGTGAGTTCCCGCGCCAGCTCCTCGAAGAACGCCCTGTCCTCGCAGTACTCCTCCCAGCCGATAAACACATGGGAGTAATTCTCCAGCTGCCGGCGGCGCTTCAGCTCCGGAAGATTCCTGCAGATGCGGAACATGATGCCGAACTGCTCGGCCATGTGCCGGATGCTCCTCTCATATCCTTCCCGCACTACCGGCGAGCCGTACTTATCCATGTTGATATAGCAGGCCGCGTACAGATTGCCCTTGTTCCGGACGGAGACGATCGGCGTCTCGTCCAGCACCTTCTGCGGAACTGCGAAGCGGAACGCCGTCCCCTGGCCCTCCGTGCTCTCCACCGTGAGAAAGCCGCCCATATTCTGCACGAGCGCATGGGTGATGGACAGTCCCAGCCCCACGCCGCCCTCTTTTCTGTTGCGCTTCGAATCCACCTGGCTGAAGCTGCCGAAAATCTTCTCCATATTCGCCGGGCTGATGCCGATTCCGGAATCCCTGATCTCCACGATCAGATTGATCCCGTACTCTTCCTTGCGGAAGGTGATCCGCATAACCACGCCGCCCTCCTGCGTGAATTTGATGGCGTTGTCGAGCAGATTCATCACGATGCGCCTCAGCTTCTGCTCGTCGCCCACCAGATTGCTCGGCAGCGCCGCGTCGCAGTCCACGATCAGCTCCAGCTTCTTGCCGTTGTCCTTCGTCACCGCCATATTGATGATATCCGTGATGGTCGAGGTGATATTGTAACTCTCCTCCACCGGTTCCATCTTGCCGCTCTGCAGCTCGGAAAAATCCAGAATGTTGCTGACCGTGGAGAGCAGATTGCGCCCCGCGGCCTGTATGTCGACGATATCTCCCCGGACGCTCTCCGGCAGCTCCTCCTGCAGAATCGCCTCGCTCATGCCGCATACCGCGTTGATCGGCGTGCGGATCTCATGGGAGATATTCACCAGGAAATCGTCCTTGCTCCGCTCGATCTCCTCCAGCTCAAGAATATTTTCCATGAGAAGCTCGTTCGTCTCAAGCCTTGTGCGTATCGTGATCCAGATGACGAGAGAGATCACATAGGCGGATATGACATGCAGCACGATCCTGATAATCTCATTGGGCGCATCCGCCGTGACCGTGTGCAGCACGAACATGTGAAGACCTATGATCAGCGTCGTGAAACCGACGCCCATATAGACAATTTCCGGAATAGAAAAAACCCCCATCAGCACGATCACCGCAAACATGGTGGACAGCATGGAGGTAAAATTGTCGGAGTGCACCGCGTAGACGGTGAAGTTGAACCACGACAGAAGCGCTATGATCTTGGCGCGAAAGGCAAATTCCCGAAAATTGCCGATGCAGATCACCCACGGCGCCACGGTGGTGACTGCCAGAATCTCTATGACGAGAATATTCCAGTGAAGCAGAATCGCCGAGACGAAGGTGCCGAGAGAAAATACCGTGTAGATTCCCAGCACGCTGTGCTCCAGCTTCCGGTTCATTCTTTCATTGTCAAATCGTCTCTTCTCCAAGATAAGCACCGATCCTTTCCCAGCGCAGTCACGCGATACCGAGATGCGCCTTCAGCTGCGGCAGCATCTCCATGAACACGTCGATGATCGTCGGATCGAACTGCGTGCCCCGCCCCTCCGACATGATCTGCATGATCCGCTCGATCGGCCTGACCGGCGGCTTGTAGACACGCTCCTCGTAGAGAGCGTCGAAGACGTCCGCCACAGCCATAATGCGCGCCGCCAGCGGGATTGCATCCCCCGCAAGTCCTGTGGGATATCCTGTTCCGTCCCACCTCTCGTGATGGTACATGGCGATGTCTTCCGCCATCTTCACGTAGGGTCTGTCCTCCAGATCGCCGAGAATCGTCGGA
This sequence comes from uncultured Lachnospiraceae bacterium, assembly GCA_947586255.1. Taxonomy (GTDB): domain Bacteria; phylum Bacillota; class Clostridia; order Lachnospirales; family Lachnospiraceae; genus UBA3282. Next base: position 31,658 of record CANPXP010000017.1, read on the forward strand.
ATAATTTTGCCGCTGTAGGTGGTGTGCAGCTTCATGGTATCATACTCCTCCGGCGTCAGCTTCCCCGGCTTCTGCAGAATCGCGTCCGGTACCTTGATCTTGCCCACGTCGTGCAGAGGCGCCGCCTTGCACAGATTCTCGATGTAATCGTCCGTCAACTCCTCCGCGAAAAGCCCGCGCGCGCGCAGTTCATCGGCAATCAGCTTCACATAGTTCTGCGTGTTTTTCACATGCCGGCCCGTGCTGCCGTCCCTGCTCTCGATCAGGTTCGCCATACCGATGATGACGGAATCCTGGATCGCGCTGATGCGCCTGGCATCCTCCGTGATCTTCTCCGCCTGCTGCCGTACCATCTTCTCCAGATTGTGCCTGTACTGGTCCAGCTCGATCGTCTTGTCCACACGGCTCAATAGAATATCCGGCACAAAGGGCTTGGTGACATAGTCCATCGCTCCCATCTGGAAACATTTGATCTCCGTCTCCGCCAGATTGTCCGCCGTCAGGAAGATGACCGGGATCGTCCTCGTCTCCTCCCTGCCCCTGATCTGCTCCATCACCTCGAAGCCGTCCATCTCCGGCATATTGATGTCGAGAAGGATCAGATCCGGCCGGTGGTTCTCCAGATACTTTAACGCCGCCCGCCCGGAATTGGACGCAGCGATGCGGTAATGCGGCAGCAGAATATTCTGCGCAAGCGTAAGATTCGTCTTATCGTCATCCACGACCAGAATAATGTTTTTTTCCGTATCCATACCGACACTCTCCGTTTTCGGTCAAAAAAACTATTATTGGTTATTGTACCATATCGGCCGGAATTTGTCTCGCTAAAAATCTTCGTTTGCTCCCGCTTTTACGCCCTCATCAAAATAGGACAGAAATCTTTCCGCCGTATCTTCCGGCGGCTCTCCGTTGATCTCCTGGTATAACCCATAGCCGTTGCTGCACTTATATCTTTCAATCGCTTCCTCGATACGCAGGCAGACCCAGACGCTGCAAGTCAATTCCAGACAGGCGCCTGTCTCCCTCCCGGCATTCACATCCGTTTTGTACAGATCAAAACCTTCCATATAGCAGAAATGGCAGCTGCTCGCCTTCAGCTCATCGCTCGTGATACCTTCCCTTTTCAGGCGCTTCGCTCCCGGATAGGCGCTCGACGGAAGATATTTTTTTCCGACAATGAAGATGCCGGCCCCTGTCCTTGCATCTATAAACAGAGGCAGGTATACGCCGCTCGCCTGCTCGGTGTTCTCCTTCAGGCTCGTATAGATCTCCCGGGCCTCCTGCTTAAACGTCTCCGATTCAATATCCGCACAGCCGCCTGAGAACTTCTCTGCCGGCCTTGCCGACACGCTGATCCCCAGATGGCCGCAGTAGCTGCTTACCAGATCCAGCGCGCTGTTATTGCTGCGCTTTATTTTGTTGCTCAGGAACTCTTTGGCGTCTCCCTTCAGAATATCGGCCGCCAGTTTTTCCACGGTTCTCTCCAGATTGCCCGGCTCCTTCGCATTCTTCAGGATCCTTTTGTCTTTGCACACTGCCCCTACCGTTTCCAGCAGCTCCTCCGACGTCTTCTCATGGAGCTGATAATCCAAATATGCCGCCCGCAGTCTGGTATACTTATTTTTGTCAGGCTTCACGCCCAGCAGTTCGAGGAACAGCTTTCCCGCCTCATTCAGCTCTTCTTTTCGGTTCTCCAGCATCTCGGCTCTCTCCGGCGCCACACTCAGCCGCAGCTGCCATTTTTGTACATACTCCTCATACGCCCCCGGCTGCAGAGCCTCCTGCAGGGCCTCCTGCAGAGAAACGCCCTCCGTAAAACCCAGCAGCTTCAGCAGTCTGTCCGTCTCCCTGCCCGGTCCGCAGCAGCCCGGATTCTCCCGCACGAGCTCCAGCATATCGCGCAGCAGCCTCTCCCGGCCAAAGACCAGCGTATCGCCATCTGCCGCCGCAATCCGCTTTCTGTCCATTCTGATCAGAAGGCTCGCCTCCTGCTCTCTGTTTTTCCGCAGGAATTCACAGAGGAAGGGTTCTCTCCCGTCCTCTGCCGCCTCCTCCATATCCGCTTCAATCGCCGAAAATATGTCCGATTTGAATCTGTCCTCGTTCGGCACTTTCTCTCTGGCGCTCTCCTCAACTTCATCCCTGAAAACCGCATCCAACAGTTCGGTGTCCGACATCTTCTCATTTCTGTCCGGATTTTCGCTCAACAATTCGAGGAACAGCCTCCCCGCCTCATTCAGCTCTTTTTTCCGATTCTCCAGTATCTCGGCTCTCTCCGGCGCCATGCTCAGCTGCCGCTGCCATTTTTGCACATACTCCTGATACGCCTTTGGCCGCAGAATCCTCCGCAGGGCGTCATACAGAGAAACGCCCTCCGTAAAGCCCAGCTGTCTCAACAGTCTGTCCGTCTCCCCGTCCGGATTGCCGCATTTCGGATTTTCCCGTGCGAAATCCAGCATATCACGCAGCAGCTTCTCCTGGCCGGAGAGCAGCGCTTCGGAATCCTTCGCAGCGGCAATCCGCTTCCTGTCCATTCCGATCAGGAAGCCTGCCGCTTTCTTTCTGTTTTTCCGCAGAAATCCGCTGAGGACCTCTGCCACCTCCTCCGCATCCGCTTCAATCGCCGCCAAAACATCCGATTTAAATCTTTTCTCATTCGACATGGCTGTCCTCCTCACCGTGCTCTCTTTTTGGCAAGCCGACATGCGCGGTCCATCTGTATATTCAACTGTTGGAATCTGTCGTCGTCTGCCAGTCCCGACTTTCCCTCTTCACAGAGAAAGACGATGACCGCATCCTCCAGCGCCTCATAATCTATGCCGATGGCGAAAAACAGTCTGCGGAACTCTCTGTATGCCTCCAGGAACACCTCCGGATCCTCAAACGTCGCCTTCCACTCCTCCTGGCGCTTCCGCTTCGCAGCCGCCGCAGCCTCATGCTCTTCCCTCGTCAGAATATGAGGCAAATTTTCCTGCGGCTTCTCCCTGTCAAGCCAGGTTTCCCGCCACGTTTTTCTCTGGTTCTGTGCATACTGCCTCTCCGCAAGCTGCTGCTCTTCCTCATACTCCCGCTGCTCGTACAGATCGATATCCAGCCCTGCATACTGCTCCCTGACTTCATTCTCCGGCGAAATGACGCTCTGCCGGCGATCCCAGATCTGCTGCAGTTCTTCCTCCGTCTTTTCCTGCTCGATACGATGACCGGCCAGCAATTCATAGCTCCGGTCCAAATCCCACCAGAAACCGCGGGCAGGACGACCCGGTTCCACACGCTGCTCCCAGACACGGAGGTACCAGTCTTTCGCCGTTTCCCAATCACCTTCGCCTGATTCACGCGTGTACTTCTCCATTCTTTCCATATACTGATCCAACGGCTCCCAGTTGGACTCCCACAGGATCAAATCATCCAGGCTGACATAGTTCTTGAGCAGTTCATCCGCTCTGTCCAGAAGATCTCCGAACGTTTGCTCCTCATCACTGTATGCCGTGTATGCCCTTGTGAACAGATAGATATATAACTGCAGGCATTTTCTCGCGGCGCCGAGAATACCGTAATAGTATTTATCGTTCACCTTGGTGATAATGTTTGCCAGCCGATCGGCCAGCGCCGCGATCTTCTGATCGGACACGGCGCCCGCCTCATCACACACATACTGCGAAAGAGGCGTATGATACCCGAGAATGCTGTGCCCGATCTCCCTCATCTTCTCTTCCAACAGCTCTTTGCGAAAATAATAATCCTTATTCATCATTTTATCCTCCTCTTCTGCACTTTGGTTGTCCGTGCAGGTTTCCTTGTTCTATAAGACATTGCCGGTTTCCTCTTTGCAGACTTAGAATTCCGGGAGTTCCGTGTTCGTCTTGCCGCACACGCCGGTCGCCAGACCGTACTCGATTGCCTCTGCGGCGTTGAAGTAGGAATCCACCTTGGTCTTTTCGCAGATTTCTTCCGCGCTCTTCCCGGTTTTCTCGGCGATGATCTGCACGATAATATCCTGGGTCTGCCGCAGCTTATCCACATACTGCTGCAGCTCATCGGGTTTCTTGCCCGCCATCATGTCTCCGCTGCCATACGCTGGATCATGGATCATCAGCCTGGTATGCGGAAGCATCTCCCGCTTATTTCCGGCCAGGAACAATATCGCCCCCATACTGGCCGCCGTCCCGATGCAGACCGTCCGGACCGGCGCTTTCATCATCTGGATATAATCGTAAACCGCCAGACCACTCACCACATCACCGCCCGGGCTGTTGATGTAGAACGTGATCTCCTTTTCCTGATCCAGCTTCTCCAGAACCATCAGTTTCTTGATCAGTTCAGTGGAGGAATCCCCGTCCACCTGAGATGTCAGGAAAATCTCCCGGCTGCTGAACAACATATCCTCATTGCTGATATACTCCAGCCCTTTTGCCGTTTCTCTGATAAAATGTGCTTGCTGCGTAAATACCTGTGTCATCTTTCTTTCCTCCTGTTACTTTCCGTGCTATTGTTTATGGGCTTTCGCCGCGTTGCAATTATGTTATAACACGGGTTTTCGATGGCTCGTAAATTTTACGGAAAGTCGGATTTCTCCGCCGTCAAAAGGCGCGCAGCAAACTGCACGCCTCCTCTGGACACCAATATTTAACGCATGAAATAGGCAAAAAACGAGTTCTGATAATCCTCCGCAAAAAACTGATATTTGATCATTTCGGCTGTCGGCCACTCACTGTCCGGGATCTCCCCAAAGCCTGGGATCTCATCTCGCAGCATCTCGTCATCTGTCTCAACCAGGGTATTATGCAGGCTGCGATTGATCTCGCAAAGCGGCGTGCACGCACCTATGGCCAGGGCAATCAGCATCGCCGCAAGCCGGGGCGTCATTTTCCTTTCGGAATGCACAATCAAAAACTGCGCCACATATACCGTCAGCAAAAACAGCGGCGGAATAGACGCCCTCATAATCATATTGTAGTCATCTACATACAGCACCAGCGGAATGAGAAGCAGCTCTGCCGTCGTAACCTTGTAATACCGTTGGTTCGTCCACTCTCCCCTGCCTAAAATCCATAAATACACCCCGGCCTCCAGGAAGATAAAAACCAGGTAATTACACAGGAAATTTCTTTGCTCCGTGACATCAAACAGCGCATATCGAAAGGCACCACCGCCGCCGCTGCCGCTGAGATAAAATGAGCCATAGATTAGCAGCATGATGACCGGAACCGCGATGTTCAACACATTGACCGCGGACAGGGTATCTTTCCATTTACGCCGGACAGTCCCGACAATCGCTATCGGCACAAGCCCGACCACGGCCCAGGGCGAATATGCCAGCGCCATAGAGGAAACCGCCGCAATGGATCTGTTATCCTTAAGCTGCAGAAGAATCCCCATAAGCAACCATACCGGAATGCCCTGATTAAATACCCAGAAGAGCAGCGTTGTATTCGACGAATACTGAACATGTGGCACCCATCGTTCCAGATGCTCTATCCAGGTAATCGGAATCTCCTTCAGCAGATTCCCCACGATATCCAGACCGCTGAAACCGATCAGCACAACCGGCACAATATAAGAGCACTTTCCAATATATCTGTTGATGCAGTAAACGACCAGAAGGACGCCGGCGAACGCCCACGCCAGCACAATCAGGCTTTTCAGCAGATTTCCCGCGTGAAGCAGCTTTGCCATACCCGCTGCCGGCAGCCACCAGGTATAGTAATAGGTGAACATGACATCTTCGGTTCCGACGATCCGCCGGATCTCTATATTCTGCTGCGCATTGTGAAAGATAACCGGCCACGTATGGTTGCACAAGTCATTATAGACGGCGGTTCTCGCCCAATGATCGTCGCTCTGATAGCTGAAGCCGCCTATGCCGGACAGATAGACCCAAAAAAAGCAGATCAGAACCGTTGTGATCCAGTAACTCCTTGTCGCTCTGTCTATGAGCTCTATCCTGTCCCGCGAAATTTCTTTCCACACGCGATATGCCAGCGCTAAGAACAGGATGCAGAAGGGTATGCCAAATACCGGTTTTAACCATCCGATGAAAAAGATACAGATCGGCAGAACAACGTACGCAACAGCCAACGAAACAATCGTCATATCCGCCTTCATCGCTCTGCCGATCTTACACATTGCCTCTCTCATACTTCATCCCTCGTCCACATGCATATTTTTTCTGGCACTATTATATAACGGCAGTTTGCCTTTCGCAATCAATTTTTACCCGCTGCAGGCCTCCCCTTATTGCATGAATGCGATATTCACAGTCCCCATGGAACAGTCGATGCTGTAGTCGCTGTCCGCGCCGTTGTCGACGCTGCGCTGCGAGGTCAGCCCCGCATAATCGATTCCGTCCAGACTGATCGTTCCCATAGAACCGTCGATCTCGTAGTTGTGCGCCTCCGGCGCGCCGCGCAGCATCAGGTTCACATCGCCCATGCTGCAGTTCACCTCCAGATCGCCGCTGATCTCGCCGTCCAGATTGACGTCGCCCATATCAAGCTCGATCTCCGCATCCGTCGCCGTCATATCGCCGATCTCCAAGTCTCCCATATCTACGGAGATATCCGCCTCTCTGCACACGAGGGACCCCAGATCGATCTCCCCCGCACCCACAGAGAGCGTCACCGCGCCCTGCGCCGCGATTCTGTCGACAGAGCATCTGCCCGCGCCCACCGCAATGTCGGCGTCGCCCACGGTCAGCCTGCCGCATTCGATCTCCCCCGCGCCCACCTCGGCGCTCAGATAATTCAGATCTGTTCCCCGCGGCAGCCGGATGCGGATTGTCCCTGTCGTTCCCGTCAGCACGGTGAAGCGTTCGGACACGTTCGCGATCCGCAGCGCGCCGTTCTCCGCCAGATAGCGAAACATCTCCGTGTCTCCCTCCACGCTGAGCCGCACATGGTCGTCCGCCGACTCCTCGACCACCACACGGCAGCCGTCCGTGTCGAGATACAGTTCCCGCAGCGTGTCCGCCGTGAGATCGAGACGCACGCCGCCCATTGCGTCGTCATCCTCCCCGACGACGTGCTCCAGCCTGCTCCAGCCGTCATATTGATCGTCCGCATCGACGTCACCGAAGCGCGGTACGAAGGCAAACCCGAAGGCGTGGCCGTTGTAGACAAAAGGGATCCCCGTGAGCCCCTTGATGTCCAGCCCATAGAGCTGTCTGAAACCGCCGAGCAGCCCGCCCACGCCGCTCAGCACGGCTCCCAGGCCGATCGCGGCCAGCGCCGTGTACAGTATCGCTCTCCCCCATCTGTTTTTGCATGAGCGTTTACTGCCCGCGCTTCCGCCCGCGCCCGCAGCCATATTCTGTCCGGCGTTCACGCCGCCGTTTGCCATCGTCGTATCCCTTCCGTTTCCGTTTGTTCTGTCCGTCATGCCGCGACACCTCCCCTGTGAAAAATCTTCCTAATTAATGCTGCGCAGCCCCGGAAAAGCGCCGGAACCGCCTGCACCGCACACCAGACCATCAGCCAGACGCCAAGCAGCCCGAGCCCGAAGAGGATAAGCGCCACGCCGACCGTGCACACACCGCCCAGCGGCACATGGACAAGCAGGGCGCAGCCGGTGACGAAGAGCGCCACGCCGACGATAATAAAGATCAGCCCAACCGCAAAGAATGCGAGGATAAGCGAAAATACCGTGACGATCAGCGAGACCGCCACGCCGAACAACGCCGCCACGCCGATCCAGATCGGAAAAGTCAGAATCGCCGCGATCACGATCAGCGCGATGCTGCCGCCGGACATCTTATGCTTCTGCGGCTCCTCCGCATCTTGTTGACTATATGGGTCATTATTCTGCCTTGTATCCTGTCCGCCGCCGTTTCCGCTACCGCCGTAGATTCCCCTGCCGCCGTTTCCGCTACCGCCATACGCACGCTCGTCAGCCCGCATGATCTCGTCCCTATGCGCCCGCGCATAGCCGCTGAAACCCGTCTCCGTGAACTCACCGCCCGCGCCGCCGTCGTTTAAGCCCGCCTTGATCGCTCCGGCCAGCTCCTCCGGCGCGCCCAGCGAAGCGATGACGCTGCTCTCATTCTCCGCGCCCGCGTCGTCGAAGTAGTCGTTATAATATTGAATGGCCTCGTCGCGCTCCGCCGGCGGCACATCAGCCAGCAATTCTGTCAGCCGCCTCATAAATTCCGCTCTATTCATGCCTTAATCCTCCCTCAAAGATACTGTTCAGTTTCGCAGAATATCGATACCACTCGCTGATATACAGATTGAGCTGCGCTCTCCCCTTCTCCGTCACCTTGTAGTACCGCCTGTTCCTGCCCCCGCACTCCATGTCGTAGACTTCCAGGCAGCCGTCCTTCTGCAGACGCCTGAGCACCGGATAGAGCGTGGACTCGGAAATCTCAATGACCTGCCGCACCTCCTGCGTGATCTTATAGCCGTAGGTTCCCTCCGCTTCTCCGGACACCACGGCCAGCACGATCGCATCCAGAAGCGCCGCGCCTGTGTTAAAAACCATACGCCGCTCTCCTTCCCTGTCGCAACAAATGCTGTTATATTTTATAATATTATATGGCGTATAATATTATCTCTGCCAATACTATACGCCATATAATATCCTCTGTCAACCTGTATCTTCATATCTTCAAAATATCTTCATAACACGGCCGGCACAAAAAAAACAGACATCATATCGATGCGACATGACGTCTGTTATCCCTTGCTCTCTTATCGTCTTATAAGAATCTTACAATGATAAGAATCATACAATATGCAGCCTTTAATCATAGAAAAGATTGACCTTGCCCACCACGCCGTCGTTGATCACATAGTAGGCCGTGAACTCCTCCGGTTTCATGTAGATCTGTAGGTTTTTGATGGAACCCTTCCGGTATCCCTTGGAGTAATAGTGTCTCTTGACCCTATCGGTCACCGCCTCGACGTCCACCTCGTAGCCGCGATACTGCAGAACCACCTCGGGCGCGGCGTCCTCCGGAATCTCCGGCTCCTTCGCGGACGCGCCTGCCGTACCTGCCGTCTCCGCCTTCTGCTCCAGCTTCTCTCTCTTCTTTTCCTCGATAGCGTCCATACAAGTTCCTCCCCTTTGACCGGCCACCGCATCCTGTGTATCTATGTCCTATTGTAGCATTGTTTCTATTTTTCCACAAGGGAATCTCACAAATCCCCGATATTTCTTCTCACGACCTCCATACACATCCTGCCGTTGTGGTAGGGGCACTTCCAGGGCTCCACAATCGGTTCCCCCGCGGTCGGCACGCCGGCGGCGTCCACCTCCTGGTACCACTCGGAGCCCTCTCGCGGATCTATGACGTGCGCTTTGATAAACTCCCACTCGGCCGCGGCCGCCTCCAGATATTCCCGGCGCTCCGGCGCAAGCTGATACCCGTTCAAAAATCCCACGACGGCTTCCGCCTGCACCCACCAGATGCGCCGCTCGTCCACCACGCCCCGCTCGCACTCGTTGGCGAGAGAACGTCCGTCAAAGGCGTCCCTATATACTTGACCAGTCAAGTCAAGTGTGATGGGCCGTATTTTTGCCGCCAGCCCTGCGATTTTTTGAACGACACTTTTGTCAGATTCCCGTGAAGCCCTGTTTTCCAGCGTCTGAAGCCCTCTCTCCAGCAGCCACGCCGCCTCGATATCATGGCCGTAGGAGTGCAGGTCGAGGATAGAATGCATCTCACGGTCGAAGAACACCTCCTGCCTGTGCAGCGCGGGGTTGTAGACCTTGTCCGCGATGGTGTCCAGAAGCCAAAGCAGCCTTTCCCGCACCCGTTCGTCTCCGCTTACCCGGTACAGCTCCGTGTACGCCTCGAAGACATGCAGCAGCGTGTTCATCGTCCTGTCGGCCATGACGCCGTTCTCGGAGAGCTTGTCGTTCTCAATCTCGTGAAACTCCCTGTCAAAGGCCTCCCGGTAGCCGGTCTCGTCCGCGCACCGCTCCTCGATGACGCGAAAAAGCGCCAGCGCCGCCGCAAGCGCCTCCTCATCTCCCGACGCATCGTAGTAGGAGGACAGGGCATAGACGGCAAACGCCTGATTGTATGTGTGCTTCGTCGTATCCTCCGGCGTCCCGTCAAAGGCCAGCGACCAGTACACGCCGCCCTGCTCCCGGTCCATACAGTATCTGCGCATGAACGCATAGCCGTGCCGCGCCTCCGCGAGCAGGCTCTCGTCGCCGAGCAGCAGATAGGCGTTGGAAAAGAACCACAGAATACGGCTGTTGAGAATACAGCCCTTCACGGCTTCCCTGTCCAGCACAAGATCGTAGCCCAGCCAGCCGTAATAGCCGCCGTAACGATCGTCCCGCAGCCCTTTCCAAAAAGGGATGATGTCATTGACCAAATGAGTCTTAATCTCTTCCGTTATCATTGCGCTCTCTCCTCTCCGTGCCGCACCACTCCGTACCGCGTCACATCTGCAGCTGCCTGAGCCGATAGAATTCGCCCCGCTTCTCCATCAGCTCCTCGTAACTGCCGATCTCCTCCAGCCCGCCGTGGCCGATCACTGCGATCAGATCCGCGTTCTTGATGGTGGACAGCCTGTGCGCCACGATCAGCGTCGTCCTGTCCTTCACCAGTCTCTCCGTGGCGACGCGGATCTTCTCCTCCGCCACGCTGTCCAACGCCGACGTCGCCTCGTCCAGAATGAGAATCTTCGGATTCCTCACGAAAGCCCGCGCGATAGAGACGCGCTGCCTCTGCCCGCCGGAGAGGTTGCTGCCATGCTCCATGACATTCGTGTCGACGCCCTTCGGCATTTTATTGACCATTTCAGTCAGATTTGCGGCCTCGATAATCTCCCACAATTTTTCATCGGAGATATCCTCCTTACCGTAGGTGATATTCTCTCTGAGCGTGCCGCTGAACAGGATCGGCGTCTGCGGCACTACCGCGATGTGGCTGCGGTAACTGCCCAGATCCAGCTCCTCGATATCGCGTCCGTCGATGAGCACCCGTCCCTGTGTTGCGTGCAGGAAACCGATGACCATATTTAAGATCGTGGTCTTGCCCGCGCCGGACTCTCCCACGAAGGCGACGGTCTTCCCCGCCTCGATGGCCAGATTCAGATGCTCGAACACGGCGCTGTCGCCGTCCTTATAGCGAAAGCCCACGTCCTCAAACCGGATTTCTCCCCGCAGAACGGGCAGTTTCGCCTTGTCCGTATTGTCCTCCACATCCAGACACAGCAGCACGTCGCCGATGGAATCCACGGATTCCAGGCCCTTGGAGATAATCGGCAGAAGCGTGATGATGCTGGACACCTGCGCCACGATCGTGCTGAAGTAAGTCTGGTACATAACGACCTCGCCCACGCTGATCTGTCCCCGGCTCGCCAGATATCCCGTGAAGCCCAGGCAAAGCACCTGGAAAATCTGGAACGCCGCCCAGCTGATCGAGGAAAAATAAGACTGCACCATGTCGAGCCGCAGTCCCGACGCGGCCACATGGCTGAGCCTGTGATTCATCTTGTCCGTCTCCATGTCCTCCAGCGCATGCGCTCTGGTCACGGGAATCATCTCGATCATCTCCATCACCTGCGCGGAAGTCTCCTCCATATCCTTGCGGAACTCTCTGTTGTAGCTCTTGATTTTGCCCTTAAAGACTACCATAATGCAGACGGCCACCGGCACTGTCGCCAGGAAAAAGGCAAACACCGTCAGGCTGTTCGAGATCACCACGCCGAACGCCACGACGATATTCATGACAATGCTCAGGATCGAGATGAAAACCTGTCTGGAGAGCGTCTCCACCTGCTCCACATCGCGCATGATCTTCGACTGCAGCCGGCCGGACTGCATCTCATTGTGATAGGTGATGGACAGCTGCTGCAGCTTCCGCACCAGAGCGCCCCTCAGATCCTTCTCCACACTGCGGATCGCCTTGGAGTAGAAGAGCGTGTGAAAATAGTTGGACAGGACATTCTGCGCGATCATGACGGTCATGAAGATCACGTTCAGAACAATGTCCCTGAGCGCGTTTTCATCCGGGCTGGTGGCAATATTGATGATGTTGGCGGTCACAATCGGCAGGATCCACACCGGCGAATGCTTGATCGCGAAGCACACCACCGACAGAAAGAGCGCCAGATAATGCCCCTTGTAGATGCCCACCAGCGTCCGCAGTGAATGATTCTGGTTGCGCTTGAAATTGCCCAGCAGCGCCTGTTCGACCTCGTCGAAATTCTCCGCTTTCCCGCTCAGCTGATAGTCATATTTTTTCTTTTTCTCTGTCCGCCGTGCCATTTCGATCACCTCGTCACCCTATTCACCCGACGCATCGTGCAGCACGCAGGCCGCACTCTCACCGAGTCTGCTCCCGTTCCGCAGCGTCCCCGCCTGCGTACAAAACAGGCTGCGGCGCCGAATCGCCACAGCCTGTACATTCACTTGCCTTTATACCGCTATTCTCCCAGATACGCCTTCTTGACCGCGTCGTTGTTCAGAAGCTCGTCGGCGTCTCCCGACAGCGATATATTTCCCGTCTCAAGCACATAAGCCCGGTCCGCGATGGACAGCGCCTTCTTCGCGTTCTGCTCCACTAACAGCACCGTCGTGCCGGACTGGCTGACTCGTCTGATAATGTCAAAAATCTCGTTGACGAAGATCGGCGACAGTCCCATGGACGGCTCATCCATCAAGATGATGCTCGGATTGCTCATCAGCGCCCGCCCCATGGCCAGCATCTGCTGCTCGCCGCCGCTCAGGGTTCCGGCCATCTGCGTCGAGCGCTCCTCCAGCCGCGGGAACCGCTCATAGACCATCTGCAGCGTCTCCCGGATCTCGTTCTTGTCCTTCCTCGTATATGCGCCCATCATCAGATTGTCGTACACCGAGAGCTGTGCGAACACGCGCCGCCCCTCCGGCACATGCGCCATCCCCATCGGCACGATCTTGTAGCCGGGCGTCTTCGTGATGTCTTTTCCCTCAAAAAATATCGTGCCGCTCGTCGGCTTGAGCAGGCCCGTAATCGTGTGGAGCGTCGTGGTCTTGCCCGCGCCGTTGGCGCCGATGAGCGCAATGACCTCGCCCTTGTCGACCTCGAAGCTGATGCCCTTGATCGCCTCTATCACACCGTAATGAACATGGAGGTCTTTTACTTCCAGCATCTTCATAGTTCCGTTCCTCCTATCACTCGCCGAGATATGCCGTGATGACTTCCGGATTGTTGAGCACTTCCTGCGTATCGCCCTGCGCGAGCACCTCCCCGAAGTTGAGCACCGTCAGCTTCTCGCAGATGCCGGACACCAGCTTCATATCGTGCTCGATCAGAAGAATCGTCATGTCGAAATGATCTCTCACGAAGCGGATCGTATCCATCAGTTCCTTCGTCTCGTTGGGATTCATCCCCGCCGCGGGCTCATCCAGCAGAAGCAGCTTAGGCGCCGTCGCCATCGCCCGCGCGATCTCCAGCTTTCTCTGCTGCCCGTAAGGCAGATTTTTCGCCTTGTATCCGGCATACTCCTCCAGGCCAAACACCTGCAGAAGTTCCATTGCCCGCTCGTTCATCGCCCGCTCTGTCTTAAAATAGCGGGGCAGGCGGAAGATGCCCTCGAAGGTAGAGTACGGATAGTGGTTGTGCAGCCCCGCCTTGACGTTGTCCAGCACGGGCAGATCACCGAAGAGACGGATATTCTGGAAAGTTCTGGCGATGCCCGCCCTGCAGATCTCGATGGTCTTTTTGCCTGTCAGGTTCACCCCGTCCAGGAGGATCGCGCCCTCGTCCGGCCGATACACGCCCGTGAGCAGGTTGAAGATCGTGGTCTTACCCGCGCCGTTGGGGCCGATCAGCCCGTAGAGCTGTCCCTTTTCCACAGAGATATCGAATGCGTTGACCGCCCGCAGGCCGCCGAAGGAGATTCCTAAGTTTTTTGTCTCTAACAGTGCCATCTCTTACGCCTCCTCCTTTTCGGTTTCCCTGCCCGCAGTCAGACGCTGCTGCAGACGCTTTCTGAAGAAGATCGCGTTCGGGCTCCAGTTGAAGATCATCATGGCGATCAGCACCACCGAATAAATCAGCATACGGTAATCGCTCAAGCCTCTGAGCATCTCCGGCAGAAGCGTCAGGAGCACGGCCGCTATGATCGATCCCCTGATATTGCCGATGCCGCCCAGCACCACGAATACCAGGATCAGAATGGACATGTTGTAGCCGAAGTTCTTCGGCAGCGCGTTCAGCGTGGAGAGGTTGTGCGCGTACAGCACGCCGGCCACACCGGCCAGTGCCGCCGAGAGGGTAAATGCGATCAGCTTGTACTTCGTCACGTTGATGCCGATGGACTCCGCCGCGATGCGGTTGTCGCGGATCGCCATGACCGCACGGCCCGTCCGGGAATGGATAAAGTTGAGTACGATGAACAGTGTGACAAGCAGCAGCACGATACCCACCGTAAAATTCGAGTCGTTGGGCGTACCCGTGACACCCTGCGCCCCCTTGATCAGCACCAGACCGTCCTCCTCTATGTTGAGGGAGAGCGCGTCCTTCATCGTAAAGTGAACGCCCCTGCTGTCCACGCCGAGGTAGAGGGCGTTGATGATATTCTTGATGATCTCGCCGAAGGCCAGCGTCACAATCGCCAGATAGTCGCCCTTCAAGCGCAGCACCGGAATTCCCACCAGAAAGCCGATCAGCGCCGCCGAGGCCGCCCCGATCAGAATCGCAATCAAAAAGCGCGGTGCGCTCGGCATAGTCTGCTTAAAGGCCAGTGAGAACACGGCGCTGGTAAAAGCGCCCACACACATAAAGCCCGCGTGGCCGATACTCAGCTCGCCCAGAATACCCACCGTCAGGTTCAGGGCGATCGCCACAATCGCGTAAGTACAGAAAGGAACCAGAAGTCCCTGGATCAGACTGGACACATGGCCTGTCGACACGAGAAGCTGCACAATGATATAGGCGAGGATCACCATGCCGTAGGTGATCAGGTCGCTCTTTGTCGTTTTGCTCAATCCGCCTGTTTTCGTCTTCATCTCTCCGCTCCTCCCGTCAGACTTTTTCCTGAATCTGCCTGCCGAGAAGTCCGGTCGGCTTCACCAGGAGCACGATAATCAGAATGCTGAACACGATGGCGTCGGAGAGCTGAGAAGAGATATAAGCCTTGCTCAGGTTCTCGATGACTCCCAGCAGGATTCCGCCGATGAAGGCGCCCGGAATCGAGCCGATTCCGCCGAATACCGCCGCCACGAACGCCTTGATGCCCGGCATGGAGCCGGTATAGGGCGTCAGAGACGGATACGCGGAGCACAGCAGCACGCCCGCAACCGCCGCCAGCGCGGAGCCGATCGCAAAGGTCACGGCGATCGTGCCGTTGACGTTGATGCCCATGAGCTGCGCCGCGCCCTTGTCCTCGGAAACCGCCGTCATGGCGCGCCCGATCTTGGTCTTTTTCACGAAAAGTGTCAGCCCGACCATAATGATAATGCTGACGATGACGGTCACGATCGTCACGCTCTTGATGACCAGCTGTCCGTCGAACAGTTCCAGATTCGGCAGCGTCACCACATTGGTGAAGGCCTTCGTGTCCGAGCCGAACACGAGAAGGGCGATGTTCTGCAGCAGATAACTGACGCCGATCGCCGTGATGAGCACGGCCAGAGGCGAGGCGCCCCGCAGGGGCCTGTACGCCACCCGCTCAATCGTCACGCCGAGTACGGTGCACACCGCCATGGAAACGACGATTGCCGCCAGGGGATTCATTCCCAGACTGCTGACTCCCACGAACACGGCGTAACCGCCGACCATGATGACGTCGCCGTGGGCGAAGTTCAGCATCTTGGCGATGCCGTACACCATCGTGTAGCCGAGCGCGATGAGCGCGTACACGCTTCCGAGACTGATTCCGTTAATCAAATGGGCTGCAAAACTCATGAGCTGTCACCTCTTGCTTTATGAATACTATGTTTCTTGCCTCAATGTTGCCTCAATGCATCGGCACATTCCCATGCAGGCAGGCCTCTGTCCAAATGGGAGTATGTCGGTATATGTCAGTATGTGTCTATATAGCGGGGCGGACTGCGCAAAGGCGCCACTGTCGGCTCCGTCACATGGATTTTCTATATGTTCCGGCCAGGTCATTGTCCCCGGACGCAACCGCCCTCTATTCGCCATCCGGGCTCATTTCGGGCTTTTCGGGACATCCATGTCCCGAAATTGCTGTCTGCACACGGAACATCAAGAAAATCTCATGCTCCTGCGCAATGACAGTGTCCCTCTTTGCGCAGTCCGCCCCAAAACATGGAAGGCTCACTTGTGAGCCTTCCATCTTCACCTACATGGCCGCATACGCGCCATCTTTAATCACTACCGCCTTGGGTGCCTTGGAAGGCTCGCCGGAAGCATCCCATGTGATGCCCTCGCCCGTCAGGCCGTTCACGGTGATCTCCGTCATCGCCTGAGACAGCGCCGTGCAGATCTCCTCATTGGACATGTCCGCCGTGATGCCTGCCTTCTCGGCCGCCGCCTTGATGGTGTAGATCGTGTCGTAGCCGTCAGCCGCGAACTGGTTAGGGGTCTCGCCGAATCTGTCATTGTACTCCTTGACGAAGTTCACCGTCAGGTCGTCCGTCGCGTCAGCCGCGAAAGGAGTCAAGAGCATAACGCCCTCCGCCAGGGATGCGTCGAAGTTCTCCACACCCAGGATACCGTCCAGACCGTCGCAGCCGAAGAACTGTACGTCAAAGCCCATGCTGTCCGCCTGTGTCAGGATCAGGGAAGCCTCCGTGTAGTAGATCGGCAGGAAGATCAGCTCTGCGCCCGCATCCTTCGCCTGCTGCAGCTGTACGGAGAAGTCCGTCTTGTTGTCCGCCGTGAAAGCGCCCGCAGCCACGATCTCGAAAGACTGATTTGCCGCCTCCTGTGCGAACTTCTCATAGATACCGGAAGAATACACGTCGGAGCTGTCGTAGATCACCGCCACCTTGGATGCCAGGCCGTTCTCACCAATGTACTGCGCGGACGCAATACCCTGGTTGGGATCTGAGAAGCAAATGCGGAACGCGTTGTCATACTGTACGCAGTCTACCGCGGAGCCCGAAGGGGTCAACTGGAATACCTTGTCCTGCCAAGTCTTCTCGGATACCGCGATGGAGCACGCGCTGGTCACACTGCCGTCGATGACCTGTGCGCCCCAGTCCTTCAGCACGTTGTAGGCATTGACGGATTTCTCCGCGTCCAGCTCATCATCCTGGAAGTTCAGCTCCACCGTCATGCCGTTGATGCCGCCTGCCTCGTTGATCTCGTCGACCGCGATCTGGGAACCGTTCTTCGCCGCTACGCCATATACCGCTGCGCCGCCCGTCAGGGGTCCGATACCGCCGATCTTGAAGGTGCCGCCAGCCGCCGTCGTGTCGGCTGCCTCTGTCGTGTCCGCCTCCTCGGTGGTGTCAGCTGCTTCCGTCGTGTCAGAAACCTCAGTCGCCTCTGTCTCTGTTCCCGTTGCCGCAGCGCCGTCAGCGGCGCCGTCGGAACCGCAGCCTGCAAGCAGCGTCGCCATCATGGCGCCCGCAAGCATCAGGCTTACCATTTTCTTTTTCATAATTTTTCTCCTCCTTGTCTGTCTGTCAGGATTCAAAAAGAGGGACTTCTCTACATAATAATAAGTAAGAAGTCCCGCCCTTGAAACCTAGGAAAATGATAGTCAAAATTCACAATTTTGTCAATAGTTTTTTGTGAATTTTATTTTCCTTTCTTTCTTATCGCTCCATTTTCCAGAAAAACGCGCTGTAGGGAGGCAGCTCGCTTCCGCCGCCGAAGTCGTGTTTTTCCCCGCTGATCAGGTCCACGGCCAGGCCGCAGCCCGCGTCAAAATGCGCCGTGTAGCTCTCCGCGTCCGCGTTGATCGCCACGAGCACCCGCTCGCTGTCGCACTTGCGCTCGAAAATGCACTGTTTGTTCGTCAGGACGACGGAGCGGAAGTCGCCGTAGTTGAGCGCCGGCGAATTTTTCTTCGCCTCGGACAGCTTCGCGATCCACTCGCACAGCTCATTCCACTCCGGCTTCTCGAAGCAGGCCCGCAGCGCCGGATCGCCCTCGCTCTTATTGGCCTTCGCTCCCCACTCGCTGCCGTAGTAAACACAGGGAATGCCGGGCATGCCGAAGCACAGCGCGTAGATGAGCGGCAGATGCTTTTCATTGGTTAAGTTGCTGGCAATTCTGGTCACGTCATGGTTGTCCACGAAGGACAGCATGTGCTTGCCCCTGTACAGCGTCCAGTTCTCCGGCCCGAACTGCCTGAGCAGAGAATGGTTGATCTCGAACATATTCATACTGTTGAAGCTGGAGAACAGCCCCTTGTAGCACTCATAGTTGGTCGCCGAGTGCAGCATCTGGTCGTTGACCATCTGGTTGTAGTCCCCGTGCAGCATCTCGCCGAGCAGATAGAAGTCGTCCTTCAGCCCGTCCGTGAAAGTGCGCAGTCTCCTGACAAAATCGTGGTCCAGGCAGTACGCCACATCCAGCCGTAGCCCGTCTATGTCGAATTCCTCCACCCAGCCCCGGACGCTGTCCAGAATGTGCCGGATCACGTCCTCGTTGCGCAGGTTGAGCTTCACCAGATCGTAGTTTCCTTCCCAGCCCTCGTACCACAGGCCGTCGTTGTAGTTGGAATTGCCGTCGAAATTGATGTGGAACCAGTCTCTGTAGGGAGACTCCCATCTCTTTTCAAGCACATCCCGAAAAGCCCAGAAGCCCCGGCCCACATGGTTGAACACCCCGTCCAGGATCACCTTGATCCCGTTTTCGTGGAGCGCGCCGCACACTTCCCTGAAATCTTCGTTGGTGCCGAGCCTGCAGTCGATGGTGCGGTAGTCCCTCGTGTTGTAGCCGTGGGTGTCCGACTCGAACACGGGCGAGAAATAAATCGCGTTGATTCCCAGCTTCTTCATATGAGGAATCCAATCCTTCACCTTCAAAATTCTGTGCATAAGCTGCCCGTCGTTCTCGAAAGGCGCCCCGCAGAAGCCCAGGGGATAGATCTGATAGAAAACACTCTCATAAGCCCACATAATCGTACTCCTCTTTTTTATTCTTTTCCATCGTATTGTTGAGAACCGACCCGCGCAGCGGCCGGATTCCGGAGTTTATTTTACCATTCCCGACGCGGTTTTGCAAAGCACATTTCGATTGACCGATCAGGTACCTTTTTGGATAAACAAAAAAGCGTTCCGACGACTTTTCCACATCTTTTCCTGTAAAAATCATGAAAAACCGCCTCAAAACGCCAAAGAAATCCCCAATTTCCACAAAGTTATCCACATCGACAGGCTTGTCATTTTTGCATGACTGCCGTTCCTTTTTTGACAAAAGCGACAGTATTTTTACAAATTTCACCTCATTATTTAGACAATTTTCTTTTTTTCGATAATGAAAAATAAGGGACAATGTCGATTGCCGCCGTCTGATATTGTCGGTCCGGTCAATCCGTTTCGTATTTTGACGCTGCAAGTCAACCAAACGACGCGCACGCCCTCCTACGGCACCTTCCGCCGCTACAACCATTCATTCCAGAAGCGTTCCACAGCATGACCCACTCGGTCAATACTGACGATCTCATAATTTTTCCATTCCCGCGGGAACAGTCTGCCGTAAGAAGCGCTCAGGAACCGCTCGTCCAAGAGCGCCACAATCCCGAAATCCTCCGCCGTGCGGATCACCCTGCCGGCGGCCTGCAGCACCTTGTTCATGCCCGGATAACGGTAAGCATAATCGAAGCCGTTCTCTCCCCAGCCGTCGAAGTACTGTTTCAAAAGTTCCCGCTCGTGACACACCTGCGGCAGCCCTGTCCCCACGATGACCGCCCCGATCAGGCTGTCGTTTTTCAAATCGATCCCTTCGCTGAAAATCCCGCCCATCACGCAGAAGCCCAGCAGGCTCCGCTCCTCCTCCACCTCGATCTCCATTTGAATGAGGGAGGCAAAATCGCAGTCCGCATTGCCCTGAAACCGGCTCAGGAACGCCTCCCTCGCCTGCTCGTTCATATAGTCCTCCTGCACGATGCACTCCACTGTCCCGTCCGCATTGAAGAAGCGCGTATAGATTTCGTAGACCTGCCGCAGAAACGCGTGCGACGGGAAGAAAACCATATAGTTTCCGTGCCGCCTGCAGACAATTTCATGGAGATAGGACGCGATCCGGTAGTACTCCGCGTCGCCGCGCCGCGTATATTTGCTCGTCACGTCGCTGCCGATGTACAGCCCCAGCTTGTCCGGCCGAAAGACAGACTGCGCGTACACCTCGTAATCTCCCTCCTCCGCGCCCAGCAGCTTCTTATAATACTGGATCGGCAGAAGCGTGGCGGAGAAAAGAATCGTACTCCTCCCCCGCATCATGCACTCCCGCAGATTTTTCGCGGGATTGACGCAGAAGAGTTTCAGAATGAAACTGCCGTCGGACTGCAGCTCCGAATAGATAATGTAATTCTCGTCGACCAGTTCGTACATCTCCAGGAAATGGGAAACTTCAAAATAAAATTCCAGAATCTCCCTGCGGACCGGGCTGTCCTCGTGCTCCTCCAGATAGTCGTCTATAGCCGCCCCAAGCCTGCTCAGGGCGCGCACGAAACCGTCTATGTACTCCACCACCCGGTAAGTCTCGCACTCCCGCTTCAGCGCAAGCATCTCCCTGTTGCACTTGTCCAGATTGCCGGCGATCCGTCCGTCATAGGCCTTGACCGTCCTTTTCAGCTCCAGGAAGTCCTCCTTGCGAAGCACCGCGCTGTACATATCCCTGCCGCGCTCCACCAGATTGTGCGCCTCATCGACCAGAAAGACGTACTCTCCACGGACGCCCTCGGCGAAGAACCGGCGCAGATATACATGGGGATCGAAGAGGTAATTGTAATCGCAGATGACCGCGTCGGAAAAGAGACTCATGTCCAGACACATCTCGAAAGGACACACTTTGTGCCTGCGCGCATATTCCTCGATCTTCTCCCTGTTGTAGACGTCCTCATGGGTGAGCAGATCGTAGAGCGCGTCGTTGATTCTGTCGTAATGTCCCTTGGCGTAAGGGCATGCTTCGGGGTTGCACTCCGTCTCTTCCGCAAAGCAGATCTTCTCCTTCGCCGTCAGCACCACGCTCTTGCACTGTAAGCCGTGCCCGCGCAGCAGTGCAAAGGTCTGATCCGCCACCGTGCGGGTGATCGTCTTGGCCGTCAGATAAAAAATCTTCTCACACAGCCCTTCGCCCATAGCCTTCAGCGCCGGAAATATCGTGGAAATCGTCTTGCCGACTCCCGTGGGCGCCTCGATGAAAAGCTTGCGCCTGTGATAGATGGTCCGGTACACATCGGAGATCAGCTCCTTCTGTCCCTCCCTGTACGCGAAGGGGAACTGCAGCGCCCGGATGGAAGCCTGCCGCGTCTCCTGCCAGCGAAAGCTGTAATCCGCCCACTTGCGGTACTGTGTCAGCACCTCCCCGAACCATTCCCGCAGCTCGTCCGCCGTGTATTCATAGTGAAAATATCTGAGCTCCTCGGTTTCCATATGACAGTAAGTCATACGCACGCGCACGGCGGAAAGCCCCAGTTTCTCCGCCAGAATACAGGCATAGCACTTCGCCTGCGCCAGGTGGACAGGCACCGCGTCCCGCATCCTCTTCAGGTCGTGAAAGGTACCCTTGATCTCGTCGACCGTCACCGTGATCGCCTGCGCCTGCTCCGGCGCAAGCTGCCGATCCGGCAGCTCGGGAACTGCGCTCATATCCCCGACCGACTCCACGATCACGCCGTCCGCCCGGCCTTCGATCAGAATGTCGTAATCACCCGCCGGATACCGATAGGCAAGCGACACCTCCGCGTGATACTCCGGCCCCATGCGGCGCTGTATCATTCGGTGAATCCGCCCGCCCTCCTGCATGGCATTCTCGGCGGAAGCCGCTTTTCTGTTGTCGATATCGCCCGAGCGCAGGATAAACTCCACCAGCCCTCGAACGGAAACGCGTATCTCCATAAACTGCTCATCCTCAAGTAAAAACTCCCTATCGGGATATCAGATTATCTCAGATAGGGAGTCCATGCCTCTTTTCTTTCTGATCGGCTCTATCATGAAGCCACCGCAAACTGCTTGAGGTATCTGTCGAAGTCCTCATCATATCCGTTGCAGGATACGGTCAGCACCTGATTAAAATTCAGCCCCAGCACACCGATGAGCGATTTGGCATCCACCACGTAACTGTTGTAGGAGATGTCCACGTCAAAGATGCATTTCGTTGCAGCCAATACAAAACTCTTCACTTCGTCCGGTCTTAATCTGATCTTGTGTTGCATAACATCCACCTTCCTTTTCCATTCCTGTATGCATGC
The DNA here is from genome assembly GCA_947586255.1 of uncultured Lachnospiraceae bacterium. GTDB lineage: Bacteria > Bacillota > Clostridia > Lachnospirales > Lachnospiraceae > UBA3282. Next base: position 53,929 of record CANPXP010000017.1, read on the forward strand.
AAAAAGCACACATAGAAAATGTTTTCTTTCTCCTCGTTGACATGATTATACTCTTTTCAGATCATTTGTAAAGTCATTTTTTATTTCGTTTGAAACTTTCGGAAGTTGCGGTTGGCCGTCCGTCATTCTCCCGCGAACTCCACCGCGTAATCCCGAAACCGCAGCGGGAACATCTGTCTCTGCAATTCCCTGTTCTCGCGTTCCCCGATGCCGATCGTTCTGTGAAAAAGGCAGAACAGTTCCCTGTATTTCTCCTCCGCCGCCGACCAGACAGGCTGCCCCACGGCGGATTCTTCCACGCCGGAGACGAGATACCAGGGTTTCCCCGCCGGATGTACGCCGAACAGTCCCCGTTCCTGATCGCGGATCACAAAATTCTCGATCGAAAGCCTGTCCGCAAAGTGCGGCATGATGAAGGGCAGTACGTTGTTCTGCGGCCCGATCTCGGCATAGA
>CANPXP010000018.1 GCA_947586255.1 uncultured Lachnospiraceae bacterium
TTTTCCCCTGATATTCCCTGCCGTAAAAGAAGGAGCGCCGCTCCATAACTATTTCTTAGTTATTTTGCGACACCCCCTTCTTGATCTCTCTGTAAATCTCAGGCTTTGCCGTCGGAACCAAGTACGTTCTTGATCTTGTGGGCAACCATATCCTTGACGGCCTGACGAGCCGGCTTCAGATACTGACGAGGATCGAAGTGATCCGGATGCTCTGCAAAGTACTTACGGATATTGCCGGTCATGGCAAGACGAATATCGGAGTCGATATTGATCTTACATACGGCCAGCTCCGCAGCCTTACGAAGCTGCTCCTCCGGAATGCCTACGGCATCGGGCATATTGCCGCCGTACTGGTTTACCATCTTGACAAACTCCTGCGGAACGGAAGAAGAACCGTGCAGAACGATCGGGAAACCAGGGAGACGCTTAATGCACTCCTCCAGTACGTCGAAGCGAAGCGGCGGCGGAACCAGAACGCCATCCGCATTTCTCGTGCACTGTGCTGCCGTAAACTTGTATGCACCGTGGGAAGTACCGATCGCAATCGCGAGGGAATCACAGCCCGTTCTGGAAACGAACTCTTCCACCTCTTCGGGGCGCGTGTACATCTCCTTGCCGGCCTCTACCTTTACCTCGTCCTCCACGCCTGCCAGCGTGCCGAGCTCTGCCTCAACCACTACGCCGTTCGCATGAGCGTACTCTACAACCTGCTTGGTCAGCGCAATGTTGTCCTCGAAGGACTTGGAGGAAGCGTCGATCATAACGGAGGTGAAACCGCCGTCGATACAGGATTTGCACAGCTCAAACGTGTCGCCGTGATCCAGATGAAGCGCAATCGGGATCTGCGGATTCTCCTCCACCGCAGCTTCAACCAGCTTCACCAGATAAGTATGGTTTGCATATGCGCGCGCTCCCTTGGAAACCTGCAGGATAACGGGGCTGTTCAGCTCGCCAGCCGCCTCTGTGATACCCTGAACGATCTCCATGTTGTTCACGTTGAATGCACCTACCGCGTAACCGCCGTTGTATGCCTTCTTGAACATTTCGGTTGTTGTTACTAATGGCATTGTTCTTACCACCTTTCTTATTATTTTAATTATGTGATAAGTCGCGCTGTCCTCGCGCGGCTTATTTCCTTCCTGAACATTATACCGCAAAGCATGACCCGACGCAAATACAATCTGCGAAAATATTATTCACTTTGCTCCCGGCGCACACTTCCCGGTATACAGCACAGCGCAAACACAGAGATCGCCAAATTTCTCCAAGTCATCCAATAATGCTCATAGGAATGATTCCGCGTAATCAGATACCAGCCTAGCGGGAAAAGCGCTGTCAGCAGGCAGGGCATCACCGCCCTCCACTTCAATTCTTTCCGATACTTGATCACGGCCGCCAGAAGCCACGCAGCCGCCCCGATTATGACAACGGCGCCGGCACCATGCCAAAGCACCGCCAGATTCGCGCGGAGCACCTCAAACCAGGAGACGCCCTGCACTTCTCCCTCCGCCGGGGTCAAGGCGCTCCTCAGCATAAATTGTCCTGCGGCGTCCGCCAGAACGTTTCCGTCCAGTAGAAACGATGCAATGATCCACTTCAATGCCCACATACCGGCATACCCTGTGCCCCATGCGAGCGAAGCTGCCACAATTCTGCCCACACCAGGCGACTCTTCTCTCTTCACCTGCACAGCCACAAGCAGCGGCACGGCCAGCGTCACGAGCGGCCACGTCAGAAGATCCATGTAACTGGTCAGCATACCTATGACCAGAAAGTAATAAACATACTTTTCCATCACAGCGGGACAGCATAGCAGCACGAGCACCGCCGCAGAATAAATATAAAAGCATACAGAATAGTCAAGGCTCATGCCAATGACATTCTGCATTCCCGTAATCCAGAAAAGCAGAAACGCCACCGCCAGATACCGCTTCTTCTGATTGAGCAGAATATACATTATCCCGAACATGATCAATGCCTGACACGCAAGGTTCAAATATATCAGATCTGTATAAGTGCATATAGCAAGAAGCGGTTTTAGTATAATCAGATACCCATGCCAGTATCTCTCGTAACTGTCGCAGGAAAGCTGCTCTCCCTTCCACTCATACTGCTGAAATGTCATCCCGTGATTCCACTCCGCATTCAGCGTATAACAGCGCAGCGCCTTTTGCAGAATATTCTCTCCCGTATCTGGCAGCGGCGTAGCCGCCGCTTTCAGCATCAGACATTCTGTATTGTTGTCCAGCGTACTGGCGTCGTAATCAACCAGATATCTGTGCCACCCTTCTCTGCGCTGAATACTCTCCTGGCCCACAGACTGATAACCGGCATATATACGATCCACCGGAATGCAATATACCAGCGTCAGCAGAAGGGTTCCGACGATCCCTCCGGCAAGAAGGCAGACTGCCATTTTGAGCAAAACTTTTCCTTTTTGTATGTATGTCAACATCCGCTCTTCTCTCCATACATATCCGTCACAAATCGATCGGCGCATACCCGGAATCAATTCTGCGGTATCCTGATCCGCAGCACCTGCCGCCGGTTCTCGATCACGGCCTTCGTATGCTCTCCGCCGAACTCCCCGTCCAGCGTCCACGACAGCGGCTCTTCGCTCTCCACGATGAGACGCTGCGTCTTGAAGGTATAGATATGTTCCGATTTCACCCGCTTATCCACAAGGGCGCGAATGATATTATTGATTTCAAGAGGATTGCCGGGCCTGCGCACCAGCATCACCTCGAACAGTCCGTCGTCCAGCAGCACATCCTTGCCCGTGATTCCGCGGAATCCGCCGACAGAGTAGGAATTGGTAATCATCCCGTACAGAAACTCTCCCTCGAGCACTTCTTCGTCATGCGTGATCTTCAGCGCGTAAGAGCGCACGGCCGGAAGCCTCTTTACCCCCTCCAAAAGATAGGCCGCATGGCCGAGCACGTTCTTGATATCCTGCTTCGTCTCATAGGACACATCCGTAAAAAGCCCGAAGGCCGCCACATAGATAAAGCTGTCATGATTGAAGGAACCGATGTCGCAGGCGAAATCCCTGCCGTTCACGACCACATCCGCCGCCGCGATCATATTCTTGGGAATCCCCAGGCTGTTGGCAAAGTCATTGGTGCTGCCGGCGGGAACATATCCAATGGGAACCGTCTCGTCGCACCGCATCATGCCGCTCACCACTTCGTCCAGCGTGCCGTCTCCTCCGCTGCAGACCACAAGATCATACCCGGCGTGCCGCTCTCTGACCGCCTTAACCGCATCCCCCGCCGCCTGCGTCGGGTAGGCCGTCACCTCATAGCCCGCCTTCACAAATATGTCTATGATATCGAGAAGATTGCTGCGTATCTGCGCTTTGCCCGCTCTGGGATTGTAGATAAAAAGCATCTTTTCACTCATACCCGCCGTTCCCTCCACACGCTTCTTATTTTATCACCACCGTGTTGTGCAGGCAACCGAAAACGCAAAAATAAGAGCTGTGTCCCGCACATAAACGAAACACAGCCCTCCATTATTTTCTGCCTTATCCAAATGCCGTTTGCGATACTCAGACTGCCTACTTGCCGCTCAAAAACTTTTCGATTCCCTCGATGGCAGCTTCCTCGTCCTGACCGTCTGCGGTGACGTTGATCTTCTCACCGCTCGCAAGACCCAGGCTCATCATTCCCATAATGCTTTTGGCGTTCACTTTTCTGTCGTCCACATTGATGTACACGGAACTGTCAAACTGGCTTGCCACCTGTACCAGCATTGCGACCGGTCTCGCTTCCAATCCCGTCTCCAGTCTAATCTGGATCGCTTTTTGAATCATAATATTCTCCTCCTTCTATGACCTGATACCATCAGCAATCTCACTCAGTCTGCGCAATCTGTGATTGACGCCGGATTTGCCCACGGCAGGCTCTAAATATCCGCCCAGCTCCTTCAGCGCGGCGTCCGGATATTCCAGCCGCACCTCCGCCATCTGCCTCAGGTTATCCGGCAGATTCTCAAATCCGTATTTATCTCTGATCAAAAGTATATCTTCTATCTGTTTGGAAGCCGCCGTGACGGTCTTGGAAATATTCGCCGTCTCGCAATTCACGCGCCTGTTGATGGAATTGCGCATTCCCTTGACAATCCGCAAATTCTCCAGCTTCATCAGCGATACGTGCGCGCCTGTAACGTTGAGAAGATCGACGATTCCGGATCCCTCTTTCAGGTACACGACCTCGTACTTCTTGCGCTTGATGACTTTGGCCTCTATCTCAAATCCCTGAAGGATATCCCGAAGCTGATCCGCCTGCGCTTTCCCGTCGCAGACAAACTCCAGATGATAGCTCTTCTTCGGATCGCTCATCGACCCGACGCTCAAAAACGCGCCGCGCAGATATGCGCGCGCACAGCAGGAGTTTTTGATCAAAAGCGAGCTGACCGGCGTCCGCAGGGCGATCGGTCCACTCTCATTCCCGCCAAGATGCAGCGCCTGCAGTACTTTTGACTCGCTCTCGTCGTCCGGCAGCAGTCTGTCCTTCGCACTCGCCACAACATTATCTATATTAAATGCTTTCTTGAATAATGTAAAGCATTTTTTCGCAACCGCTTCATTTTCCGTATGCAGGCACAGATGCTTTCCGTCTTCGCAGACGCCACCGCTAAAGTGAAGCAACGCCGCCAACTCCGCCAGCTGACAGTGTCTCGCCGGACTGATCTGCGCCGCCAGTTCCTCTTTGACTATTCCGGAAAAAGACATATTACACTCCCTGCTTAATATCCCGATGATACAGCTTCGTACCGTAATTGCCGTGATCCTTCAGCCTCGTGTACAGCTCGTTGGCCAGCGTGACGCTTCTGTGCTTACCGCCCGTACAGCCAATGCCGATCACCAGCTGATGCTTTCCCTCCTTGACATAATTGGGGATCAGAAAATCCAGCATATCCGCCAGCTTCTGCAGAAATATCTCCGCTTCCGGGAAGCTCATCACATAGTCCTGCACCGCCTTGTCGTTGCCCGTCTGATGCTTGAGCTCGTCGATATAGAAGGGATTCGGAAGGAACCTGACGTCAAATATCAGATCCGCGTCCGCCGGAATACCGTTCTTGAAGCCGAAGGACAGGATTGTGACCATCAGGGAATTATACTCTTCATTGCGCACAAAAATATGGTCGATCTCCTCTCGCAGCTCCCTCGTCAGGAGATTGGAGGTATCGATCACGTAATCCGCCTTCTGCTTGATCTGCTGCAGGATCTCGCGCTCCCTGCGCACGCCGTCCTCCACCCTGCCCTCGGGTGCGAGCGGATGCAGACGCCTGGTCTCCTTATAGCGCTTGAGAATCACGGCGTCTCCCGCGTCCAGAAAAAGGATCTCAAACAGATAACCGTTCTTTCGCAGCTTGTCCAGAATCTGCTGCGCGTCGCCAAAGGGCTGATCGGCGCGCACATCCAGGCCGAGCGCCACCTTGCTGATCTCGCCGTTGGGCGTCGCGACAAGTTCCATAAACTTTTCAATCAGAGGAACCGGCAGATTGTCCACGCAGTAAAATCCCACGTCCTCCAGCATTTTCATGACGGTTCGCTTGCCCGCGCCGCTCATGCCTGTCACCACGACAAATCTCATTGTGTCTTTCTCCTAAAAATCGCCCAGAAAAACGATCTCCGGCTCAAGCGTGACATGGAACCGATCCTTGACACGCTCCTGCACCTCCTCGATCACTTCTCTGATATCCGCCGCCGTAGCGTTCCCTGTATTTACGACAAATCCGCAGTGTTTATTCGCCACCTGCGCGCCGCCGATGCGGTAGCCGCGCAGCCCCGCCTCCATGATCAGTTTGCCCGCATAGTAGCCTTTCGGCCGTTTGAACGTGCTGCCGGCGCTCGGATACTCAAGCGGCTGCTTGCTTCTGCGAAGCGCCGCCAGATCCTCCATCTTCGCGCCGATCTGCTCCCGATCGCCTTCGGCGAGACGCATAATCACCTCCAGGACGATAAACGCCCTGTTTCTGATCGTGCTGGTACGGTAGCCGAATTCCATCGTATCGTTGTCCAGCGTGGCGATCTGCCCGTCGCGGTCCATCACGCGCACGGCTTCCACCACCTGCTTCATCTCACCGTCGTAGGCTCCCGCGTTCATCACGACGCCACCGCCGATGCTCCCGGGTATTCCGGCCGCAAATTCCAACCCACTCAGGCCGTGCTCTCTCGCGGCCACCGCCACCTGGGAGAGCAGCGCTCCGGCCTTTGCGCTGACGCGCGTGCCCTCCACCGCAATCTGTTCCATCGGACCGTCAAATTTCAACACAATACCGCGATATCCCTTATCGCCCACGAGAAGATTGCTGCCGTTTCCGAGAATAAAATATTCCTGCTCGACGCGATTCAGATAGGAAATCAGCTTCGCCAGCTCCTCCTCGCTCTGTATGAGAATCATGCACCCCGCTTCGCCGCCCACGCGGAAAGTCGTGTAATCCCTCATCTGCCGGTGAAATAATATTCTCTCCTCCGGAATAACCGTCTTCACATAATCATACATCGCTGCGTTCAAGTTTCATACCGTCCGTTTCACAGAATCTCTGTTCATTATTCATCATATACCGCTTTGATATAAAATATGTATCCGGCGCGGCTTAATCCAGCACCATTCTGGCCGCGCCGTAAATGCCCGCATCGTTGCCCAGCGTCGCGAGCGCAAACTTTGTATTCTTGCAACCGTGGAAAACCGTCCTGTCAAAAGCCGGGCGGATATACTCAAACAATATCTCTCCCGCTTTGGACACGCCGCCGCCGATCACGAAGATTTCGGGATTGACGACGCCCGCGATCACGGCAAGTCCTTTGCCGAGATACTCGCCGAACTGACCGGCAACCTCCACTGCGAGCTTATCCCCCGCTTTCACCGCGTCAAACACGGTCTTGGCGGATACTTCTGCCCCGCGCAGAACGCTGTCTTCACCGCTCGCCTGCAGTCTGCGGTTCGCAAGTCTTGTGATTCCCGTCGCGGAGGCATACTCCTCCAGACAACCGTAATTGCCGCAGCCGCAGGCCTCGCTCTCGTGATCCTCCACATGAATGTGCCCGATCTCGCCGCCCGAACCGGTGGCGCCCGTCAGGATCTTGCCGTCTATGATGATGCCGCCGCCGACACCGGTGCCGAGCGTGACCGCGACAAGATTCCGATAGCCCTGTCCGCCGCCCTTCCACATCTCGCCGAGCGCCGCCACGTTCGCGTCGTTGCCGCCCTCCACTCTCATACCGTTTAAGAGCGCGCCGAGCTCTTTCTTCAGATTCATCTCACCCCAGCCGAGATTGACCGCCTTGTGGATGATACCGTTGCCGTCCACAGGGCCGGGCGCGCCGACGCCGACGCCCGCCACATCCGCCGCGGCGATACCCTTCTCCTTCATCTTGTCCCGCACGCTGCCCGCGATGTCCGGCAGAATATTTGCCCCGCCGTTCTCCGTTCTCGTGGGAATCTCCCACTTGTCCAGCACGTTTCCCCCGACATCAAAAAGTCCCAGCTTTACGGTCGTGCCGCCGATGTCAACGCCAAATACATAATTCGCCATCTCCTGTTTCCCCCAATCCTTTACGCTCTATTCATCCTCATCGCCACGGCCGCCTGCCAGGGACGCCTGCACGCGCTTATACAGCTCCTGGGCAGCGTTGTAGCCCATCTTCTTCTGCCGGTGGTTGACCGCCGCCGCCTCGCAGATAATCGCAAGGTTCCGGCCGGGTCTGATCGGTATGTTGTGGCACACCAGCTTGTTGCCGAGGTATTCCGTGTATTCCTCCTCCAGACCAAGCCGGTCATACTCTTTGTCCTTATCCCAATCCTCCAGCTTGATAACCAGATCGACGGACTGCGTATCCTTCACGCTGGACGCGCCGTAGAGTGCCTTCACATCGATGATGCCGATGCCGCGCAGTTCGATGAAGTGCCTCGTGATATCGGGCGCCGAGCCGACCAGCGTATCCTCGCTGACGCGCCGCAGCTCCACCACGTCGTCCGTGACAAGACGGTGTCCTCTCTTGATCAGCTCCAGCGCGGCCTCCGATTTACCGATACCGCTCTCGCCCGTGATCAGGACGCCCTCGCCGTACACATCCACCAGAACGCCATGCACCGAGATGCAGGGCGCAAGCTGTACGTTGAGCCATCTGATAATCTCCGCCATACAGGTGGAAGTCGCCTGCCGGCTCATCAGCAGCGGCACGCCGTACTTCACCGCGATCTCCCGGAACAGGTCGTTGGGCTGCAGCTCTCTGCAGAACACGATGCCCGGAATCGGATTGTTGAGCAGCTTCTCGAAAATCTCAATCTGCGTCTTGCGCTCCAGCTTGTTCATGTACGAATATTCCACGAATCCCACGATCTGCAGACGGGTCGTCTCAAAGTGTTCAAAGTAGCCCGCAATCTGCAGCGCAGGCCTGTTGATATCCGGCTGCGTCACTTTGATCTTGGAAATATCGATTTCCGGCGTGAGATTTTCCAACTTAAATTTTTCGATAACTTTTGATAAACTGATACTCGACATAGCCCTCTCCTTACATTTGCGTCTGTTTTTCGTTTTACCCCTGTAAAAAAACCTGCGGCTTTATTTTACCATACTCGACAGCGGTTCGCAATCCGCCGCCGTCTATTCCCCGCTCTTTTGTGCCTCGAAAAATTGATGAATCTGCACCGCGATATGTTCCGGTATCTCCTGCACCCCGCACAGCTTCTCCACCGACGCGGCTCTGATCTCATCGATCGAGCCGAAATGCTTCATCAGTGCCTTGCGCCTCGCAGGCCCCACGCCCGGAATCTCGTCCAGCACAGACTTCACCTGCGCCTTGGAGCGCAGAGAACGATGGTACTCAATGGCAAACCGGTGCGCTTCGTCCTGTATTCTGGTGATCAGCTTGAAACCCTCCGAGTGTGTGTCGATAGGAATTTCCACATTCCTGTAATACAGGCCCCGCGTCCTGTGGTTGTCGTCCTTCACCATACCGCAAACCGGAATGTCGAGCCGCAGCTCCTCCAGCACCTGCAGGGCAATATTCACCTGTCCCTTGCCGCCGTCCATCAGGAGCAGATCCGGGAACTTCGTAAAGCTGCCGAACTCGTGATCGATCTGCTTGCGCTCCAACTCCTCCTTCTCCTCCATGCCGTGACGGAACCGCCGCGTGAGCACTTCTCGCATGCAGGCATAGTCATCCGGCCCAGAGACGGACTGGATACGAAACTTGCGGTAATCGCTCCGCTTGGCCTTGCCCTTCTCAAACACCACCATGGAACCGACATTGGCGAAGCCACTGATATTGGAGATATCGTAAGCCTCCATGCGGTCAATGCGCTCCAGACCGATCAGAGAGGCGATCTCCTTGACCGCGCCGATGGTCCTGCCCTCCTCGCGCTTAATGCGCTCTCTGTCCTGACTCAGCACCAGATGCGCGTTCTGCGCCGCCAGCTCCACCAGCTTTTCTTTGGCCCCCTTCTTGGGCACGCGGATATAAACCCTGCTGCCCTTGCGTCCGCTGAGCCACTTTTCTAGGATCTCAACGTCCGCGATCTCCTCCTGCAGCATCAGCTCTCGCGGGATAAAGGGCGTACCGGCATAGAATTGTTTGACGAAATCGAGCAGAATCTGCGCGGCGTCGCATCCCTGTACATGCGTCATATAGAAATGCTCTCTGCCGATCAGCTTGCCGTCCCGCACGAAGAAGACCTGTACCACCGCGTCCGTCTCATCCTTCGCCAGCGCGATCACGTCCTTATCCTCGCCGTCGCTGTCCGTAATCTTCTGTTTCTGCGCGACGCTCTTGACACTGTTGTACAGATCGCGATATCGGATCGCCTCCTCATACTCCAGGCTTTCCGAAGCCCGCGTCATCTTTGCCTCCAGGTCTCTCAATATCGGTTTGTAATTGCCGTTCAGGAAATCCAGTGCCTGTTCCACCCGTTCCCGATACGCTTCTTGGCTGATATAATCCTGACACGGCGCCAGACACTGCTTGATGTGATAGTTCAGACATGGCCGTTCCAGACCGATATCGCGCGGCAGCTTGCGGCTGCAGGTCCTGAGCTGATAGAGCTTGTTGATCAGGTCTATCGTGTCCTTGACTGCCGCCGCGCTCGTGTACGGCCCGAAATATTTGGAGCGGTCTTTTTTCATCTCTCTGGAAAAAAGAATCCGCGGATACTCTTCGCCCATCGTCACTTTGATATAAGGATACGTCTTGTCATCCTTGAGCATCGTGTTGTACTTAGGGCTGTATTCTTTGATCAGGTTGTTTTCCAGCACCAGCGCTTCCAGCTCGGAATCCGTGACGATATACTCGAACCGCGCGATCTGCTGTACCATCTTGTCGATCTGCGGTCCTCTCCCGACAATCTTGCGAAAGTAGGAGCGGACGCGGTTGTGCAGGTTGACCGCCTTACCCACATAGATGATGGTGTCCGCGGCGTCGTGCATCAGATAGACGCCGGGCGAATTGGGTAATTTCTTAAGTTCTTCCTCAAAGTCAAACATAACGGTCCCCTATTGTTCCTGACCCATATTCTGCGGAGGCGTCTGCGGCTGCTGCTGCTGAGACTGTCCGGGTTGTCCCGGCATCTGCCGCGGCATTCCCTGCGGAATCTGACCCGGCTGTCCTGGCGTCTGCTGTGGAACCTGCTGCGGTTGAACCTGTCCCTGCTGTCCCTGCATACCTTGCGGTGCCTGAACTGGTTGTCCCGGCGTCTGAGGCGGCATTCCCTGCGGAGTCTGACTTGGCTGTCCCGGTATCTGCTGCGGTGCCTGCTGAGGCATACCCTGCGGCGCCTGCTGCGGCGAATAGGGGGATCCCCACTGCTGCTGAGGCTGTACAGGAGTCTGTCCCCACTGCGGAGGCTGCTGCCCTGGCATCTGCCGCAAGGCCTGAACCTGCTGTCCGGGCATACCCTGTGGTGCCTGTTGTCCCGGCTGCTGCGGCACTCCCTGCGGTGCCTGCTGTCCCGGCTGCTGCGGCACTCCCTGTGTCTCATCCTTCTTCTGCGCGCCCTGCTCCGCCTCCGTCTCCTCAGGTTCGGGAAGTCCTTTTTCCTTGCGGAAAATCTTCATGAACTCCTTGCCGGTAATCGTCTCCTTCTCAATCAGATACGCCGCCAGCTTATCCATGATCTCACGGTTTTCCTTCAGGAGTTTCTTCGCCTGCTTATAGCTGTCGCGCAGCATCTTCATCACTTCGGTGTCGATATCCGCCGCCGTCACATCGGAGCAGGTCAGGGAAGCCCTGCCCTCCAGATACTGACTCTCCACCGTGGCAAGCCCCATCAGGCCGAACTTCTTGCTCATGCCGAAGCGGGTAATCATGTTGCGGGCCAGGCTGGTCGCCTGCTCGATATCATTGGCCGCGCCCGTGGTGACGGTGTCGAAGACGATCTCCTCCGCCGCGCGTCCGCCCAGCAGCCCCACCAGTCTGTCGCGCAGCTCCAGTTCGGTGTCCAGATATTTCTCCTCCTCCGGCACATGCATGACGTAGCCCAGCGCGCCCATTGTCCTCGGCACGATAGTGATCTTCTGCACTGGCTCGGAATTTTTCTGCAAAGCGCTGATCAGGGCGTGTCCCACCTCGTGATAGGAGACGATCCGGCGCTCCTCCTTGCTCATGATGCGATCTTTCTTTTCCTTGCCTACCAGCACCTGCTCCACGGCGTCGAACAGATCTTTCTGACTCACATACTCTCTGCCCGTCTTGACGGCGTTGATCGCCGCCTCGTTGATCATATTGGCGAGATCGGAGCCCACCGCTCCGGACGTCGCCAGCGCGATCTCGTTCAGATCCACCGTCTCATCCATGCGCACATCCTTGGAATGTACCTTCAGGATCTCCACACGGCCCTTCAGATCAGGCTTATCTACAATAATTCTTCTGTCGAAACGTCCCGGACGCAGCAGCGCCTTGTCCAGAATCTCCGGGCGGTTGGTCGCCGCCAGAATAATGATTCCCTTCCTGCCGTCGAAACCGTCCATCTCGGACAGCAGCTGATTCAGCGTCTGCTCCCGCTCCTCGTTGCCGCCGCCGTACTTCGAGTCCCTGCTCCTGCCGATGGCGTCAATCTCGTCTATGAACACGATGCAGGGCGCGTTCTTCTCGGCCTCCCTGAACAGATCGCGCACACGGGAAGCTCCCACACCTACATACAACTCGATAAAATCTGAACCGGAAAGGGAGAAGAACGGCACATGGGCCTCGCCCGCGACCGCCTTGGCCAGAAGCGTCTTACCTGTGCCGGGAGGCCCCACCAGCAGGGCGCCCTTCGGCAGCCTCGCACCGATCTTCGCATATTTGCCGGGATTGTGCAGAAAGTCCACGACCTCCACCAGAGACTCCTTCGCCTCGTCCTCTCCCGCAACGTCCTGAAACGTGATGCCTGTCTCCTTCTGCACATACGCCTTGGCCGTGCTCTTGCCGACGCCCATCGGCCCGCCCTTGCCGCCCATACGGCGGAACAGAAGGCTCAAAAGCCCCCACATCAGCAGGATCGGCAGAACATAGTAAAGCAACACCGTCATGATAACGCTGGAACTGTCGGACGTCTGCTTGCTGAGTTCGACGTCGTGCTCCAGCAGTCGCTTCGTCAGCGCATCGTCGTCCTCCATCTTGCCCGTGTAGTAAGTCATCGTCCCGAGACCGTAACCATATGCAAAGGCAAAGGGCGACGACGTCTGCTCTTCCTTCGGATAAATGATGATACGGTCAGACTCCACCGTGACACTCTCCACCTGGCCTTTCTCCACCATATCCACAAACGCGTTGTACGTGATCTCCTGATTGCTCGCGCCGGTAAACATGCGCATAAACATGCTGACGCACAATAACGTCACAAGGGCGGCAATCACAAGCATAATCAGGCTCTGCTTGCGCGGGTCGTTGCCGCCTCCGTTCGGGCCTCCCGGCCCGCGGTTCTGATTGTTGTTCGAACCTCCCGGGCCGCGGCCCGGACCGTTCTCATACGGATTATAATTGTCAGCCATAAGGCGTCCTCTCTTTCGCGCTATATTGTCATTCTAACTAATATTCTCTTCACATTTTGCCAACTACGTCTAGTATATATAAGGAAAAAACATAAATCAATACGGGAATTATGAATTTCCGATCACAAGTATGAAAGATTTCTAAAGTTTTTTACATTTTTTAACGATAGCAGTAGATTTTCCCTGCATTTCCATTGTATAATGAATCATATATTGTTTTGCAGAACGGATCCTGTCCGTTCCATTGTTTATTTGTGCCGGAGCGTCACAAATATTCCCGACGGCAGAAGTTGATTCCAAAGAGATTTACTTCAGATCCCGTCACATAAACGCTCCGGAATGGAGAAAATATGGCTGTAAAATACGTATTTGTAACGGGCGGCGTCGTGTCCGGCCTCGGCAAGGGCATCACGGCAGCCTCCCTCGGAAGATTGCTCAAGGCGCGCGGCTATAAGGTCACGATGCAGAAATTCGATCCCTACATCAACATCGACCCCGGGACGATGAATCCGATTCAGCATGGCGAAGTGTTCGTCACCGAGGACGGCACGGAGACCGATCTGGACCTCGGACACTACGAGCGTTTCATCGACGAAAATCTGGACAAGAATTCCAATGTGACCACGGGTAAGGTTTACTGGTCCGTCCTGCAGAAAGAGCGGCGCGGCGATTACGGCGGCGGCACCGTACAGGTCATCCCGCATATCACCAATGAGATCAAGAGCCGTTTCTACCGCAATTTCACCGACGCCGAGACGCGCATTGCGATCATCGAGGTGGGCGGCACCGTGGGCGATATCGAGAGCCAGCCCTTCCTGGAGTCCATCCGTCAGTTCCAGCACGAAGTCGGCCGTGAGAACGCAATCCTGATTCACGTGACACTGATCCCTTACCTGAGCGCGTCTCAGGAGATGAAGACGAAGCCCACGCAGGCGAGCGTCAAAGAGCTGCAGGGCATGGGGCTCCAGCCCGACATTATCGTGTGCCGCAGCGAGCGCCCTCTCGATCAGTCCCTGAAAGACAAGATCGCCCTGTTCTGCAATGTGCCGAGCCATCGCGTCCTGCAGAATCTCGATGTGGAGCACCTCTACGAAGCGCCCCTCGCCATGGAGAAGGAGCATCTGGCACAGGTGGCCTGCGACTGTCTGAAGCTGGACTGCCCGGAGCCTGACCTGGCAGACTGGAAAGCGGTGGTGGAAGCTCTTCGGACGCCTACGGACGAGGTGACTGTGGCACTGGTCGGCAAGTATACACAGCTGCACGACGCCTACATCAGCGTGGTGGAGGCCTTAAAGCACGGCGGTATCTCCAATCACTGCGTCGTCAATATCAGGTGGGTGGATTCCGAGACGGTGACGGCTGACAATGTGGACGAGCTTCTGGACGGCGTCAGCGGCGTGCTTGTGCCCGGCGGCTTCGGCGACAGAGGCATCGAGGGCAAGATCCACGCCATCACCTACGCCAGAACCAAAAACGTTCCCTACCTCGGCCTGTGCCTCGGTATGCAGCTCGCCATCGTGGAATTTGCGAGAAATGTCATCGGCTACAACGACGCGCACAGCATCGAGTTGAACCCTTCTACAACCCATCCCGTGATCGCGCTGATGCCCGATCAGAACGGCGTGGAGGATATCGGCGGCACCCTGCGCCTCGGCTCCTATCCCTGCGTGCTGGACAAGAATTCCAAGGCATATGAGCTGTACGGCGAGGAGACGATTCACGAGCGGCACAGACACCGCTACGAAGTCAACAACGACTACCGCGCGGTGCTCACGGAGCACGGCATGAAGCTGTCCGGCCTGTCTCCCGACGGGCGGATCGTGGAGATGTGCGAACTGCCGGATCACCCTTTCTTCGTGGCGACCCAGGCGCACCCGGAACTGAAATCCAGACCCAACAGACCGCATCCCCTGTTCAAGGGCTTCGTGAAAGCGGCGTTGGATTATAAGAATAAATAGAAATGTATCACAAAAGTATCATAAAAAGCTGCATGTCCGCGGATGCGGAACGTGCAGCTTTCCATTTGTGTTTTTATTCTCCCTCCACCTTCTCGATCCGCACATTCCGAATGCAGACCGCATCCGCGGCGTCCGTCCCGCCAAGGTTAAATTCCAGCCGGCCATTGTTGTCGTCCCGGTCCTTCATCTTGAAATCATAGGTGTAGGTCTGCCAGTCCGTCCCGAGTTCCACGGCCGTGTCCGGCAGATAGCGTCCCCAGCCGGCCGTCGGTGCGGACACGCACACGTTCATTGCTCTTGCAGCTTCGGCGCGCGCCTCGAAGGTCAGGCGGTAAGTATCGCCCTTTATCATCGGCAGATGCGCCTGCACCAGCTGTACGGCATAATCTACCGTACCCGCCTTCTCCGTGTCTATCTCGATCATGCCGTCCTGCACGACAGCTTCGGCCTTGCCGCCTTCCGCCGTCATAAAGACCCACTCTTCCTCATTGTCCAGCGCCGTTCCGTCGGCGAAATCGCCGTTGTAGACGTAATTGCCGTCCTCCGTCGCCTCCCGGTATACTTTCTCCGGTTTCGTCACGTTCGTGTCGTAATGGTCTTTCTGATAGACTCTGACATAGTCGATCTCGAATTCCGCCCGGTCAAAGTCCGTCGTCTCATCGGGATTGCCCGGCCACGTGCCGCCCACCGCCAGATTCAGCTGCACATAGAAATTCTGATCGAAGGGCGCCGGATAAGGCCGGTCGTCGATCCCCACATCCCCGGAAAACCAGTCGTTCACGGTATGGTACAGCTGATCGTCGACATAGAAGCGCATCTCGCCCGGCTCCCACTCCACGGAGAAGTCATGAAAATCGTCCGCAAAGCTGTCGCCTGTCAGAACATATTTCCCCTGCTGCTCCGCGTGCGGCTTGCCGTAGTGGATCGTGCCGTAGGCCGTGTGCACGTCGTCCCCCAGTATCTCCATGATGTCAATCTCGCCGCACCTGGGCCAGTTGCCGTACAGACTCTGGCTGGTGGGCATCATCCAGAACGCCGGCCACAGGCCTTTGCCCTCCGGCACTTTCGCCCGCGCCGTCACCTTGCCGTAGAGAAAATCCTGCTTGCCCTTGGTAGTCACCTTGCCGGAGGTATAGTAATCTTTTCCTTTCTCGTCCTGTGTCTTGATCGCCTTGATAACCATCTTGCCGTCCCAGACGAAGACATTGTCCGTGGACTGCGTGTACTCCTGCAGCTCCGCGTTGGTCCAGCCGGGCGCATGGGGCTCGTAGTTCCAGATTTCCTCGTTCATCTGCGTGCCGTTGAACTCGTCGTGCCACAGCAGTGTATAGCCGTCGAGCTGCGGCACTTCCTCGTCCGCTACCTGGTCAAGCAGGCCGTCCGCGGAGCGCTGCGGTACGTCAGCCGCCGTATCGGTCTGTCCGGCCGCTTCGCCCGTCTGCGCCTCTGTCGCTTCTTCCTCCGCGTTTCCGTCCGCGGAAGCCTCCTCCGCCTCCGGCAGTGCTTCCTGTCCGGCGTCCACAAGTTTCTCCGGCTCCTCACCGCCGCATGCGCAGACGCCGCATACCAGCGTTAGGAAGACCGCAACTGCCGCCGCCTTCCGTATGCCGCAATATAATCTCCGATTCCTCATCCTTTCCCCCATCTACTCTTCCAAAGCGTTCAGCTTATCCACCAGCGCCTGCACATCCGCCATCGTGATATGACCGCCAAAGCTGATCGGCCCGCGAAGCGGCATATACTCTGTCATGGAATCCGCCATCTCCTGCGACATAGCCTCCTTTGCCGCGTCGCTCTCGGAATGCTCCGGCTCTATAGCCGGCATCAGCGATTTCATCATGCCCTCCACAATCGCCAGCGCCCTGGGGTCTTTCCTCACATCGCCCAGCGTCGTGTCCGTCGTGTAGACGAAGGGCAGCTTCACCGTGCTCTCCACCGTCACCGTCTTCGTCAGAACGATGTCTCTGGATGATCTGCCGATCAGGATATCAAACTCGCCCGTCTCCACATGCCAGTCGTGAATCCTCACGCTGTAGTAAGCAAAGGCCCTCTTGTCCAGCGTGAATGTCACCGTTTTCGTCTCGCCCGGCTTAAGCTCCACCTTGGCGAAATCGCGCAGCTCCTTCACGGGACGGATCACCGTGCTCTCCCTGTCAGCCACATAGAGCTGCACCACTTCCTTGCCGGCCATGCTGCCCGTGTTCGTCACGTCGACCTTCACGCACAGCGTATCCGTGTCCTTCATTCTGTCTTTATCCACGGTCAGATTAGAGTAATCGAAAGTCGTGTAGGAAAGTCCGTAGCCGAAGGGGAACAGAACATCCATTTTTTTCTTGTCATAGTACCGGTATCCCACGAAAATGCCTTCCCGGTACTCCACCATGTCGCCCTCGCCGATGTAGGACAGATAGGACGGATTGTCCTCCAGCTTGAGCGGGAATGTCTCGGGCAGCTTCGCGCTGGGGTTCACCCTGCCGAACAGGATGTCGCACACCGCTCCGCCTACCGCCTGGCCGCCCAGATAAGCCTCCACAACGCCTTTTACCTGATCGATCCAGGGCATCTCCACGGGAGAGCCGTTGTGCAGAACGACAATCGTATTGGGCTGCACGGCCGCGATCTTCTCAATCAATTCATTCTGGCAGTCCGGCATGGACATATGCTTCCTGTCATAGCCCTCGGACTCGAATTTGTCCGGCAGACCGGCGAAAACAACAGCGACTTCGGCATTTTTTGCCGCCTCCACCGCCTCCGCCAGCAGCTTCTCGTCCGTTCTGTCCTCCGCGTCGTCAAAGCCCTGCGCGTAGACCACGTCGCAGACGCCGGCCGCGGCATCCAGAGCGGAGGTAATCTTATGGCTGTTGATGTGGGAGCTGCCGCCACCCTGATAGCGGGGCGTCTTCGCATACTTGCCGATAAACGCGACCTTCTGTTTCTCCGACAGCGGCAGCACGCCTTCATTCTTCAGCAGGACGATGGTCTCCTCGGCCACCCTGCGCGCCGTCTCGTGATCCTTATCGCGGTCAAACACCGCCGTCTTGTCGCGGTTTTCCTCATAGCGGAAGACGATGTTCAGGATGCGCTCCACCGCGGTATTCAGAACATTCTCGTCCAGTTCCCCGCTGAGCACGGCGCCCTCGATCATCTTGTCATTCACGCCGAAAGAGCCCGGCATCTCCAGATCAAGTCCCGCCTTCAGGTCTTCCACCCGGCTGTTGACCGCGCCCCAGTCGCTCATCACATAGCCGTCGAAGCCCCATTTCTCCCGCAGCGTGTCCGTCAGATACTGATGGTTCTGCGCCGCGTATGTGCCGTTGATCTTATTGTAGGAGCACATCACCGTCCACGGCTTCGCCTTTTTCACCGCTCCCTCGAAGGCCGCCAGATAGATCTCGTGCAGCGTTCTCTCGTCCACGCGGGAATCGCAGGACATTCTCCTCGTCTCCTGATTGTTGGCGAGGAAATGCTTGATGCTCGTGCCGACATTCTTACTCTGCACGCCGCTAATCAGAGCGCCCGCCATCTCACTGGCCACAAGCGGGTCCTCCGAATAGTACTCAAAATTGCGCCCGCACAGCGGAGAGCGCTTGATGTTGACGGCAGGGCCGAGGATTACGCTGACGCCTTCCGCCTGGCACTCATTGCCCAGCGTCTCTCCCATCTCTCTGATCAGTTCCCTGTTAAAGGAAGCCGCCGTACCGCAGCCCGCCGGAAAACAGACAGCCTTGATACTGTCGTTCACGCCGAGATGATCCCCCTCCTGCTCCTGCTTGCGCAGTCCGTGAGGGCCGTCCGACACCATGCTCGCCGGAATCCCCAGGCGCTCCACCGCCTCCGTATGCCAGAAATCCGCGCCCGAGCACATCGCCGCCTTCTCCTCCAGCGTCATCTGCCCCACCAATTCTCTGATCTTGTCTGCCGTCATGTCCAATCCTCCTATACCCTTTTTTTATTTTCTGTCCGCACTTGGTTCAACACTTGCCGTAACGCCGCCTTCTCAGTGCGGTTCCCGCTTTACTTAAGCCAGTCCTTCCGCCCGGGCTTTGTCCGCAATCATCCGGTAAGTCGGCACCGGCACGCCATAACGCTCGCCCATGCGCACCACCTCATAGATCAGCCCGTCGATCTCGGAAGCCTTCCCCGCATAGATATCCCGCTGCATGGAGGTGCTCGCCGCCGGGTCCAGCGTGTCCAGAATCCGCAGATTAGTCGTCACGATATCCGCCAGAAACGGAACGTCCATCGCCACCGCCAGCGCGTCGATCTCCCGCATCAGCTTTACGAATGTGTCTCTCGCTTCCCCCGTCACCTGCACATCCCCCGCGGAGACATGGTAGTACAGCCCGCAGGCCGCCATCGGAGACACATAGGAAAACTTCTGCAGCGCGTCCCGCCTGATATTGTCCGACAGAACGCCTTCGATCCCACTGTCCTTCAGATCCCGCGCCACCTCGAACAGCTCCGGCCGGATATCGTTCCGGTCGCGGACGCCGTACACAATGCGGAAGATGTCGCCCAGAAGCAGGATCGTTCCCGGCTCCTTAATCTCGCCCGCGATATAGATGCAGCCGTCCGTCACGAGAAGCCCCGGCAGTTTCTCCTGCAGCCTGCCGCCCGTTCCGTAGATATTCAGAATCGGAATCACGATCGTGCTGTCCCTGGCTATCCGCCGTATAAAAGGAATCGTATCCTCCAGAGAGTATCCTTTTACACAGACAAAAATGATGTCCGGCCTCTCATCATAGTGCTCCATATCCGTCGCCCGTATGGGCTGCACGGTGTAATTTCCCTTTTTCGTCGTCTCCATGTGAAGGCCGCTCTCCTGCATCCGCCTGAGGTGCTCGCCCCGCGCGATGAGCGTCACGTCCTTGCCCGCCTCCGTCATGTACGCGCCGATACTGCCTCCCGTACCGCCCGCGCCGATTACCAAGTATTTCATACTTTCTCCCTTCTAAGAGTTTTTTGTCACAAACGCCGAGATCGTCTGCAGGAATTTATCGATATCAATCGGTTTGGAGAGATGGCCGTTCATGCCGCTCTCCACCGATTTCTTCATATCCTCGTCAAACGCGTTGGCCGTCATGGCGATAATGGGAATCGTCTCCGCGCGCGGATGATCGGAGCGCCGGATGATGCGCGTCGCCTCCAGTCCGTCCATCACAGGCATCTGAATATCCATCAGGATCAGGTCGTAACGGTCCGGGTCGCTCGCGAGGAAGATGTCTACCGCCTCTTTGCCGTTGTGGGCGAGATCCACCACCGCATCCGACATCTCGAGGATCGTCTGCGCGATCTCGATATTCAAATCATTGTCCTCCACAAGCAGAATATGCATTCCGGCAGCCGAGGTCAGCCCCTGTTCCTCCTGCGTCTGCTCCATACTCTGCGCCTGCAACGCGCTGACCGGAAGCATGATCGCGAAATGGAAATCGCTGCCCTTCCCGATCTCGCTGTCCAGGCTGATGCTGCCGCCCATCATCTGTACCAGACGGCTGCTGATGGCAAGCCCCAGTCCGGTGCCGCCGTATTTTCTGGTGGTGCTGCCCTCCGCCTGCTCGAAGGACTCGAAGATGCGGCTCTGATTCTCCGGACTCACGCCGATACCGGTATCTCTCACGGAGAAGAATATCTTTCCGTCCGTCTCCTGCCGAATCGTCAGCGTGACGCTTCCCTCGGCGGGCGTAAATTTGATCGCGTTGCCGAGCAGATTGATCAGCACCTGGTTCAGATGCAGCGAATCGCCTGTCACGCGCGGACAGGAGAGGGAGATATCCGTCCTGAAAGCGATTGCTTTCGCCTCCGCCTGCGGTCTGATCAGTGTCGTGATATTGTCTATCATATCGTTTAAATCAAAATCAGCCTGCTCCAGCGTCAGCTTGCCGCTCTCGATCCGGGACATATCCAGAATGTCGTTGATCAGCCCCAGCAGATACTGTGAGGACTGCGTAATCTTGCTCAGATCCTCGGAGACCTTCGCCGCATCCTCCGTGTGCGTCTGCGCGATATAGGCCATACCGATGATGGCGTTCATCGGCGTGCGGATCTCATGACTCATGCGGGAGAGGAAATCGCTCTTGGCACGGTTGGCGGCGTCATACCGCTGTCTGTTGATATTGACCTCGATGATTTTGACGACCTCCAGGATCTCTCCCGCCTGCTCCTCCGTCCACGTCTGGGCGGACGCGCCGCGCAGGAACAGAAGCGCGCCGGTGTAGTTATTGTTGTCGTAGAGCGGGAACACATAGCCCTCCCGCCCTTCTTTGATCCGCAGGAAATACCGCAGTCTGTCGGCAAGCTGCGCCGTGGACAGCCAGGCGGGTTTCTCATCCCACAGCTGACGATCCAGCGCGTCGAATTCCTGCGCCGTAAAATGAATCAGCTCATGATCCCGCGGCATATCCGGCAGGCTGTTCCAGCAGTGCGTCGCTTTCACCGTGGAGAACGCCCTGTTCGCCGCGATGAGCGTCACTTCCTCCGCCTCAAAATGTCTGCCCAGCTTCGGCAGAAGGAAGGTCAGGATATCGTCTATCTTGTCGCTCTTGTCAAAGAAGTCAAAAGTGATCGTTATGATGTTCTGTGTGTCTGCGCTGGTATGCTCAATCGGCGTGCTGCGCTTCGGCACGACGTTGCTGCCCTCCGGCATTTCATGGCGGAAACAGCAGGGCAGATTGTGCGCTGCCGCATAGGAAAGCGCGCTTCTCGCATTCGCGCACAGTCTGTCGTAATCCGGACCGTCGCACACCGCTCCGCCGAAAGTCAGCTCCAGTTCCAGTCCTCCGTCAGCGTAGAACTGTCCAGCCGTGTGCGCAAACTCCGCTGCGGCCTCCAGCGCCTGGCTGTATGAATAATCCTCCAGCCACAGCATGAACTCGTCTCCGCCGTAGCGGATCAGCGCGCTCTGAAACGCCTCGTTTCTCTGCTTCCAGTCAAGGAACATACGGCCCAGCTCCTCCAGGATGATGTCCCCCACCACCATGCCGTACTCCTCGTTGATCTCCAGGAAATTCCGCACGTCAGCAAACAGCAGACAGCCGCTGTGTCCGCCGCGGATCTGGCTCCGCACGATATCCTCGCCCGACGAACGCAGATACAGCCTCGTCAGAGAATCCTTGTGCAGAGATTCTCGCTCCGCCAGCTCCTGCACCTTCCGGTCATGAATGTTGTGCATGGAACCGATAAAGGTCTTGTGCCGCCCGCCGGTATCCGGCAGAATGCGTCCCGTCAGTTCGAACCACTCATACTCGTGGCTCTCCGTCCCCCAGTTCGTCCGGAAAGAAACCACAAGCTCCGTCTGGATATCCCGAATGCGGGCCAGCACCACCCGCTTTTCATCGGGGTGAATATAATCGCCCTTCTCCAGCTTCTCCAACAGATGCTCCACGCACGTCTCCGCGTTGTCGTTCTCCAGATTGTAAAAGGTCGCCAAATCCAGCTCCGGATCATAAGTCACCAGAATGTCGGAATTGTTCTGCAGCGCCAGCCGGTAGCGTTCTCTCTCCTCCAGCAGATCCCACTCGATTTTTCTCTGGCGATTGGTCAGGTTAAAGATGGTGTCGTACAGCTCGTCGATCTCTGTGATCGTACCCTTGTCAAAAGGCTTCAGCTCGTTTTCGGGGCTGATCCGGATACACGCGGAGAGCCTGCGGATCGGGTTGGTGATATACCGGACAAGCAGATAGGAACAGAAAATTGCCACCGCCAGCGCGAACAGCGTTGCCGCAACGAAGATACCCGTCAGTCTGGAGCTGCCGCCGAACAGCGCGTCGCTCGTCTCAATCCCCGCCAGATACCAGCCCTGTTCATAGAAAGGCGTATTGGTATTGTAGAGCGTCAGCGGCTTGAGCGACAGATAGATGGGTTCCTGTCTGTCCCTGCAGTCGACTTTATACAGATCCTGATGCGCCGTCTCCGACAGCTCCACCTCGTTCTCGCCGCCGACGCTGTCCCCCGCGTACAGCCCCGTGACGCAGATTACCCGATATGTGTTCTCCGTATATTTTGACAGCAGCAGATAACCGCCCTCGTGGTTGGCGTTGACCTCTCTGTATGGCAGACAGCTCGCCAGGCGGGTCAGGGAGATCTCGATTCCCATGACGCCGTATACCGTGCCGTCCTTGGCCCGCAGCGGGATAGAGTATGTGATCATTCGATAGGGATCGGTGTTCTCCCTGCCCTCCAGACAGAAAGGCGCGCTCCAGTAACAGCAGTCCTCCACCCTCGCGTCAGGATTCTGTATGGCGGTCAGATAGGGCTGATAGAAGAAATCGTCCGCGTGAGATTCGCCGTACGGCTTCAGGGACAGATCGGTTTTCCAGTAAATGTCGAAAGGCACTCTATAGTCCTTGGCGATTCGCGAGGGTCCTATCGTCAGGAGCAGGTCAGAATAGTCCGCCGGATTGGTGTCCGGATCGCTGTCGCGTATGTAGAGCGCGTTCAGCATACCGCCGCCCTTCACCGCGTCCGGCTGACCCAGAATCATGAAGGCGCCCGTGGTGGAATTTTTGCGCAGCATATATCCCCACGTCGGAAGCAGCTCGGTAAAATAGTCCTCCTGCGCCTCCGCGTCCCGCAGAAAGGCGTCGAGGGACATACCGTTCTCTGCCAGCCGCTCCTCGAGCATCTGCCCCGCGATCTCATATTCCTCCTCCAGCGCAGTCCACCGCTGCGTCATATCGTTTTCCAGGATAATGCTGCGCGTCTCCGTGACCTGTCTGAGCCGATCCAGCGTATAGTTCCGGATCGTGGAAAAGGCGCCGCTCAGAAACACCGTTCCAAAAGACAGCACCGCCTGCATGATAATCAGACACAGCAGCGGCACCAGAAACAGCCAGAATATACGTCTCGGTTTTGAAGTATGTGTAGACCTTCCGCTCAAGTCGCGTGATCTCCTTCCGAAATTGCAGTTCTACTGTGCGACGGCCTCCTGCAGCGCCGCCGTAAAGGAAGCGTACCAGTCCTCAAAAGCCCGGTCGCTTATCATATCTGCGCAGGCCTCCTCCGGCGAACTGCCCTGCGCTATCCGCGCAAGAACGGTATCGCGGTCGGCAGCGGCTTTGTCGGCCAGATGATACTCCAGCACATTGCGCGCGTCAACTCCGTGGTCGAAAGCCTTGTTGGTGTACAGCGTCGTAGTCTTCGCCGTATCGAAGCAGGAAACCAGCGTCTCGTAAGTCTTTCCCGGCACTGTCAGATTGTTGTCCGCGATGGTCTTATCCAGCATCTGCGCGGACAGCGCAGCCTTTTTTACAGGCATATAGCCGGAGGTGCAGCCGAAGAGCAGATTGTTCTCCTCGCTGGTAAACCACTCCAGGAAAGTCACCGCCGCATACTCTCTCTCCGGCGTGCTCTTGGTGACGACCATCCCGGCGCCCTGCTGCACCGCATACGGCTCGCCGCCCTCGAACACGGGCGCCGGCAGAATAATATAGTCGATGGCCTTCGTGCCGTCCGCCGTCTCGATCTCGTCCGGGAAATAGTTGGCCGATGACGTGGACCCCGTGTAGGCGATAATCTCGCCGAGCTTCACGTCATCCGAGCGGAATCTTCCGTAGGAAGCAAAATATCCCTTGACATACGGCACATAGTAGGTGTCCCATATCCGCCGCATGATGTCTTCGTCCGCCTGTACGGTGACTTTTCCGTCCTCCACCTGAAACAGCTCCGTGCCCAGCTGCATGGAACCGATCAGGAACAGATTCGCCAGCGCGTCTCTGCCGTAGAAGGCTCTGCCGTCCCCCTCGATATCAGGCGTCTGCGCGTCCGTCCACTCATAATAAGCCTCGGCGGTCTTTGCAACGCCCTCCATGGTAGCCAGATCATCCAGCGCAGCGCCCGTCGCCTCCGCAAAAGGCTCCCAGTCCGTCTTGCTCATCATAAAAATCTCGCTGGACTTGGCGGTCGGAAATATGCGCAGCTCCCCGTCCGCACCGATGCGCCCCTCCTCCACGAAGGAATCCACGTAGGCGTCCAGCTCTTCCTGCGTCATATAAGTGTCCAGGTCCACCAGCATACCGAGCTGATCGATGGAATAGGCGGTGTCCGCATAGGAAGAAAAAATATCCGGCGGCTCGCTGCTGCCGACTTCCTTGTTAAAGGCGGCGAGCACGCTGCTCTCCAGATCGCTCACGTTGCCCTGGCTGTTGGCCGTCACATAGATGCCGAGCCGCTTGCCCTCGGTGCGGTTAAATTCCTCCACAAGCTGGTCGAACGCCGCCTGTTGGGAACCGTTGTAATAATGCCATATCGTAATCTGTGTGGGATTGTCGGGATCCAGCCGGACACTCTGCGCGCCGCCGCGTCCGCAGCCGCCAAGAAGCAGGATCCCGGAAGAAATGCAGATCAGTTTCGCTATTTTTGTTAAACGCCGTCTAGCCATTTGAAGTTTCGTCCTTTCGTGTGCATACCCGCTCTCGAAATGCATGGAGAGCGTATTCATTATACCAATATGCGCCACGTTTGACAAGAGATTCCCTGCCTGCGGCAGCCTCTTCCGAAACGCCAAATCTTACGGCCGTCAGACCGCGCCCATTCCGCTCACAGCCTTTTGAAGCCTCTGCAGCGCCTCCCGCAGCACCGCGCGCGGACACGCTATATTGACGCGCTCGAAACCCGCTCCGGCCGCGCCGAAGATCGCGCCGCTGTCCAGCCACAGCTTCGCGTCGTGGACGATCAGGTGCTCCAGCCGCTCCTCAGACAGCCCGAGAGCGCGGAAGTCCAGCCAGATCAGATAGGTCCCCTCCGGCTCAATCAGCCTGATCTGCGGCAGCTGCCTTGTCAGATAATCCCTGACATAGTCCAGGTTCTCCCGCAGGTAGACCTTCAGCTCCTCCAGCCATTCCCGCCCCGTCTCGTAAGCCGCCTGACAGGCGTGCAGTCCGATCATGTTGACCTGGCTGTACCCGACCGCGGACATCTGCCGCAAAAACGCCTTCCGTATCTGCGGATTCGGGATAAAGATATTGGAGACCTGCAGCCCCGCCAGATTAAAGGTCTTGCTCGGCGCGGTACAGACGACGCAGATCTCGTTCAGCGCGGGGTCCACCGTGGGAAATACATAGTGCTTCCTATCCTCATACACGAAGTCGCTGTGAATCTCATCGCTGACGACCTTTACGCCGTAACGCAGGCAGATCTCTCCCAGCCTTCGCAGTTCGTCCTGCGTCCACACCCTGCCCACTGGATTGTGCGGACTGCACAGCACAAACAGTTTCACTTTTTTCTGGACAATCTTTCGCTCGAAATCCTCAAAATCGATCTCGTAATGCCCGTCCCGCAGCACCAGCTCGTTATTGACGAGCTTCCTGCCGCTGTCCCTTATCGTCGCGCTGAAAGGATAGTAAACCGGCTGCTGTATCATCACGCTGTCCCCCAGCTCCGTCAGCGCCTGAATCGCAACGCCGATGGCGAATACGATGCCCGGCGTTTTCACCAGCCACTTCCGCTCCACGTTCCAGCCGAAATATTCCCGGTACCAGTCTGCAACCGCCCGGAAATAGGCGTCCTTGCTCTCCGTATACCCGTAGATGCCCAAACTCGCGTCCGCCACGGCGCGCTCGATAATCCCCGGCGCCGTCCTGAAATCCATGTCCGCCACCCACAGCGGCAGCACATCCTCCGGCTTGCCGCGCTCCGCGGCAAAATCATATTTCAGGCAGTCCGTGTTCCTTCTGTCAACAATCTCGTCAAAATCAAAATGATGGCTCATCGTCCCCTCCGTCTTCCGGCTCCAATATCCCAATCGCCGGGATCCTACGCGAGCGCCTGCGCCAGATCCGCGATCAGATCCTGCACGTTCTCGATTCCCACGGACATGCGCAGCGTCGTCTCGTCGATCCCGTTGGCGCGCCGCTTCTCATCCGGCACATCGGCGTGAGTCTGCGTGAAGGGATAAGTCATCAAGCTCTCCGTGCCGCCCAGACTCTCCGCGAATTTAATCAGCTTCACCCGCTCCAGCACCCGGTGCGCCGTCTCCTGAGAATCCACGTGGAAAGTCAGCATACCGCCGTAGCCCCTGCACTGCTTCTGCGTCACCGCATAACCCGGATGATCGCGCAGCCCGCTGTAAAATACTTCCCGCACTCTCGGCTGTTCCCTGAGCCACTGCGCGATCATCAGCGCGTTCGCTTGGTGCTTCTCCATGCGCACGGACAGTGTCTTGATGCCTCGCAGGATCAGCCACGCGTCGAAGGGCGCAAGGCAGGCTCCCGTGGTCTTCACCATCTGGCGCAGTCTCTCGGCCAGCTCCTCGCTGCCGGCCACCAGAAAACCGCCCAGCGTGTCATTGTGCCCTTCCAGATATTTGGTGGCGCTGTGAATCACCACATCCGCGCCAAGATCGATAGGATTCTGGAAATAGGGCGTCAGGAACGTATTGTCCACGGCCAGCAGGCAGTGATGCCTCTTCGCGATCTCGCTGACCGCGCGGATGTCCGTCACCTGCATCATCGGATTCGTCGGCGTCTCTATGTAGATCAGCTTCGTGTCCGCCTCGATCGCCGCCTCCACCGCCGCCGTATCCGAGGTGTCCAGATAAGTGAACCGCATACCGTTCTTCTCGTTGATATTATGAAACTGTCTGATCACGCCGCCGTACAGATCGTCCGTCGCCACCACATGATCTCCGGGCGCAAACAGTTCCATGAACGCGCTGACCGCAGCCATACCGGTCGCAAAGGAGATCGTGTCCGCACCGTGTTCCAGATCCGTCACGATCCGCTCCACCTCCCTTCTGGTGGGGTTCTGCACTCTGTTATAGTCATAGCCCGTGCTCCGTCCAACGCCCGGGTGTGCATAGGCCGCCGTCTGATAGATCGGGAAACTGATCGCTCCTGTCGTCTCTATCGCCTCTCTGCTCCCCTGCCCGTGAATACACACGGTGTCTGTCCGATAACTCATCTCCCTGATTCCTTTCTCTTTTCTGCATATTTCCCATTTATCAGATAGGAATTATATATATCTTACCACAGAGACCGGGAATGTCAATTCTTTTTCCGAAAATCTTGACTTTTTTTACCGAAGGTATATAATTGCAACGATCAATAAGTTTCTATAATTAGGAAGAAACTTTCTGGGAGGCCGCGGATATGTTTGTGATATTTTTCCTGATCTGGATCATCTTTAACGGACAGTTCACCTTGGAGATCGCGGCGTTCGGCCTCGTGATTTCGGGCGCGATGTACTGGTTTCTCTGCAAATTTCTGGATTATCGCCCCCGATACGATCTTATCATATGCAAAAGGTTCTTTTTGATGATCCACTATATCCTTGTTCTTCTGAAAGAAATCCTCAAGGCGAATATGACCGTTTTCAAAATGATCTACTCCGCCAGATACGAGCTCGAGCCCGCGGTCGTCCACTTCACGACCACGCTGCAGTCGGGCTTCGCAAGAGTGCTTCTCGCCAACTCCATCACACTGACGCCCGGCACGATCACCGTGAGTCTGAAGGGCAACGAGTACGTCGTGCACTGTCTGGACAAGGAGCTGGCGCGGGACATCGACAATTCCGTGTTTGTCAGACTGCTGGAACGGATTGAGAACATTAAATAACAGCCCCGGAAAGGATGAATCACGATGATATACCACTACATCTATATCACAACGCTCGTCATACTGGCGCTCATGCTGTTTGCCTGCCTGATCCGCGCCGTCAGGGGACCCCGCGTGGCGGACCGCATCGTGGCCGTGAACATGATGGGCACGATGGTCATGGTCATGATCGCCGTGCTGGCCCTGATGCTGAATGAGGGCTATCTGGTGGACGTCTGCCTGATCTACGCCATGATCAGTTTTCTGGCCGTCGTCATCCTGTCCAAGGTGTACATCGGCGTGTATGAGGAGCGTCTGCACAAATCTCAGGAAGCCGACGGCGAAGCTGCCGGCAGCGACGAAGGAGGTACGTCCGATGGGCTTTATTGACTGGATCCGACTGATCGCGGGGTGTATGTTTCTGATCTGCGGTCTCGTCATCTTTTTTACGGAAATATTCGGTTTGTTTCACTTTCGTTATGTGCTGAACAGAATGCACGCGGCGGCGATGGGGGACACGCTCGGCATCGGCTCGTGCCTGGTCGGTCTGATCATCTTTTCCGGCCTGAATTTTACTTCCCTCAAGCTGCTGCTGATTATCATATTCCTCTGGTTTGCCTCCCCGGTGTCCTCCCACGTTCTGTCGAGGCTGGAGATCTCGACGAATGAGAATCTGGAGGAACACTGCACGATTTATCCCGACCTCGAGACGCTGGAGGCGGAGGAGAAAGGCGGTGCGCTATGACGTTGTTTCAATGTCTGCTGATGGGATTTTTGATCGTGTGCGCGATCTGCGTCAGCTTTTCCAGGGATCTCCTGAATTCCGTCCTGATCTATATGTCCTACAGCCTGGTGATGGCCATCCTGTGGATGTGTCTGGAATCCCCCGATCTGGCAATCACGGAAGCGGCGGTGGGCGCGGGCGTGACGAGTATACTCTTCTTCGCCACGCTGAAAAAGATTCAGGCGATCAGCACCGAGAAAAAACAGCCGAAAAAGGAGGCGGAAGAGCATGAGTAGACTGAAATCCGAAGAAGAATACAGGAAGACTCCCGCTTTCCGCTTTTTCCGCTGGCTGTCCGGCAGCAAAGACCCCTACGTAGGCAAAGTGGAAATGCAGGCGCAGCAGGAGACTGTGATCCCCGAGGAGACGATCATTGAGCGTATGCGCGAATCGGAGATGATCCGCGACAAAATCTACGACAAGACGCCGAACAGGGCCGCGCGGATGTTCCAGCGCGTCTATGTGGCGGTGGCGATCTTCTTCTGCATCGCCCTAGTCGGTGTGCTGCTCTTAGCCGTCTCCTGTCTGCCGCCGAACGGCAATGCGGACAATCCCGTCAACAATACCGTCTCCGAGCGCTACATCGAATCGGGACTGCAGGAGACGGGCGCTCTCAATATCGTGTCCGGCATGATTCTGACCTACAGGGCTTTCGATACCTTCGGCGAGACCAACGTGCTGTTCATCGCCACCTGCTGCGTCATGATCCTGCTCATGCTGGACGACGCCATCCTAAAGCGGGAGGCCGTGTCAAACGACCGCCGCTTTGAGCCGAAAAACGACACGATCCTGCAGGGCGTCGCCTTTATCCTCTGCCCGGTCATCTTCATCTTCGGCATCTATATTATCCTGAACGGGCACCTGTCGCCGGGCGGCGGCTTCTCCGGCGGGGCGATTATGGGTTCCGGCCTGATCCTGTATGTGGCGGCTTTCGGCTTCAAGAAAACACAGCGATTCTTCGACGAGCACATATACAAGATCGCCAAAATCACCGCCCTGTGTATGTACGGCCTGATCGGCACCTACTTCTACATGACGGGCGCGAATGGCATGGACAATCACATTCCGCTCGGCATCCCGGGACACATTCTGAGCAGCGGCATCATCCTGCCGATCAATATCTGCGTGGGCCTGGAAGTGGCATGCACCATGTACGCTTTCTACGCGCTGTTCAGAAGAGGAGGACTGTAATATGGGAACAAACCTTTTTGTCAATTACGGTGAGGCGGTCGCCATGATCCTCTTCGGCATCGGCTTCGGCAACCTGCTCCTGCAGCCCAATCTGATCAAGAAGATCATCGGCCTGAATATTATGGACACCGCCATCTACCTTTTTCTCGCGGAAAAAGGCTATATCAAGGGCCGCGTGGCTCCCATCGTGGCGAACGGCGTCCAGAGCATGGAGGCATACATCAATCCGATCCCCAGCGGTCTTGTGCTGACAGGTATCGTCGTGTCCGTGTCCGTGTCCGCGCTGATGCTGGCTCTCACAATCCGTCTCTACAGGCGCTATCACACCCTGGATCTGGACGAGATCTCCAAGCAGCTGCGGAAGGAGGGTCTGTGATGGATTTTGTGCGGAACTTCCCCTGTATCTCTATCATGCTGTGCCTGTTCGCCGGCATCATCAGCTCGGGGCTTCGCGGCAAAGCGGCCATGCTGGTCAACGCCGCTCTTCTCGTGACCAACACAGTCCTCAGCGCATGCACGCTGGCCTATACCCTCGCGGCCGGAGAGTCCTTCGTCTACGTGATGGGACAGTTCCCGGCGCCTTGGGGCAACGAGATCCGCGCCGGTGTGCTGGAGTCCCTGATGGCTCTCTTCTTCTGCATCATTATGCTGCTCTCCCTCTTCGGAGGCAGGCATAAGCTCATAGAAGGCGTGGAGGAGGGCAAACTGTATCTCTACTATGTACTGATGGATCTGCTGCTCAGCTCTCTGCTGGCGCTCGTCTACACCAACGATATGTTTACGGCGTACGTGTTCGTGGAGATCAACACCATATCCGCCTGCGGCCTGATCATGATACGCCAGAATGGCCG
This sequence comes from uncultured Lachnospiraceae bacterium, assembly GCA_947586255.1. Lineage (GTDB taxonomy): Bacteria > Bacillota > Clostridia > Lachnospirales > Lachnospiraceae > UBA3282. The sequence continues at coordinate 31,289 of CANPXP010000018.1, forward strand.
CACCATCGAAGCCGCCGTCAGATACATGATTATGAGTCTGCTCGGCTCCGGCATGCTGCTGCTCGGTCTGTGCATGCTCTACGATCTGACCGGCCATCTCCTGATGAGCAATATCAAGGAATCCGTGGCACAGATCGTGGCGGAGGGGCAGTACACGATTCCCCTCATCATATCGATCGTGCTCATGTCTGTGGGGTTGTGCATCAAGAGCGCGCTCTTTCCGTTCCACGCGTGGCTGCCCGACGCCTACGGATACTCCACAGTCTCCTCCGCCGCCGTGCTGTCCAGTCTGGTGTCGAAGGGATATATTTTCCTGCTCATCAAGATCATCTACCGTGTGATCGGATTCGAGATATACCGCGACTCGCGCATTATCGACATCCTGTTCGTATTCGGTCTGATGGGTATGATCTTCGGCTCTCTGAGCGCCATTCGGGAAAACGATATCCGCAGGATGATCGCCTTCTCCTCCGTGGCGCAGATCGGCTACATCTACATGGGCTTCGGCATGGGCACAGAGGCCGGCATGACTGCCAGCGTCTTCCACATTCTGTCCCACGCGGCGACCAAGTCCCTGCTGTTCATCGCGGCGGTGGGCCTCACAGATGTATCCGGCCGCAACCGCCAGTTTATCGAGCTGACCGGCGCCGGCTACCGAAACAAATGGGCGGGCGCCGCTTTCACGGTGGGCTCTCTCGCCATGGTGGGCGTGCCGATGTTCTCCGGCTTTATCAGCAAGCTGCTCTTCTCGCAGGCCGCCGTGCAGAACAACACCAAGATGCTGCCCGCGCTCATCGTCCTCGGCATCAGTACGATTTTGAATGCGATCTACTTTATGAAAACCGTGATCCGTATCTACACGCCCGTGGAAGATACGCCCTACCCGAGCATGACCTTTCGGAATATGCCCTTATACGCCGTTGTGCTCGTGGCTTTTATCATACTGAACGTGACGCTGGGCGTCAGCTCCCAGCCTGTCGTCGATATGATCCGACAGGGACTCGCCATGTTTGCGTAAGGAGGAGACGACATGTATCTAATCCTTTTATCCATATTTATACCGATCCTCATGGGTCTTTATCTACTTGTCAGAAAGGAATACGCGTCGCGCGGGCGGCTGCTCGCGACAACGTGCGCGGGTCTTGTCCTGACCGGCGCGCTCGCCGTCGCGTCCTTCACCGCGGCCTACGGCTCATCCTTTACGCTGTTTTATCTGACGAAAAGTCTGCCCATCGCCTTTGCGGTGGACGAGATGAGCGTGCTGTTCTCCTGCCTGACGGTCATCGTCCTTCTGTGCGCGGGCCTGTTCTCCTTCGAGTACATGAAGCACGAGACGAAGGAAAAACGCTATTACGGCTTCTATCTGATTGTGTTCGGTGTGCTGAACGCCCTGTGCTTTGCCGGGAATCTGGTCACCTTCTATCTCTTCTTCGAGATGCTGACGCTGACCTCCATGCCTCTCGTGCTGCATAACGGCAGCCACGAAGCGATCATGGCAAGCCTGAAATATCTGTTCTTCTCCATGTGCGGGGCATACATGGCGCTGTTCGGCGTCTTTGTGGTCAGCCATAACAGCGCTGTGCTGACCTTCAGCACCGGTGGCATACTGCACGCGGCAGCCGGTTCTCCCTCAGCGGGTCTCCTGCTTGCCGCCGCCTTCGCCATGCTCGTCGGCTTCGGCGTCAAGGCGGGTATGTTCCCGCTGCACGCGTGGCTGCCGACCGCTCACCCGGTGGCTCCGGCGCCCGCGTCCGCGGTTCTCTCCGCCGTCATCGTCAAGGCGGGGATCCTGGCGGTTGTCCGCACCGTCTACTACATCTTCGGCGCGGATTTCCTGCGCGGCACATGGGTACAGACCGCATGGCTGATCCTGACGCTGATTACCGTATTCATGGGTTCCATGCTGGCCTACCGCGAGCCCGTTCTGAAGAAGCGGCTGGCCTACTCCACCGTAAGCCAGCTCTCCTATATCCTGTTCGGCCTCGCCGTGATGGGCGCGGAAGCCGTGACAGGCTCCCTCCTGCATGTGCTCGCCCACGGCCTGATCAAGACGGCGCTGTTCCTCTGCGCCGGCGCGATCATCTTCACCACGGGCAGAACGCGTGTGGACGAACTGCGCGGCATCGGCAAGGAAATGCCCTTCACCATGTGGTGCTATACGATTGTATCTCTGGGACTGATCGGCATTCCGCCCACCGGCGGCTTTGTCAGCAAATGGCACCTGGCAATCGGGAGCCTTCAGTCCGCCATACCCGTGTTTCGCTGGCTCGGCCCGGTCATCCTGCTCGTCAGCGCCCTCCTGACCGCCGGTTACCTGCTGCCCCTCACGATTCAGGGCTTTCTGCCGGGGGCGGACTATGACTACGAACACCTGAAGAAGCGGGAACCGTCCCCTCTGATGACGATACCGATCGCGGTGCTGACCATCCTGTCCGTGCTGATCGGTCTGTTCCCCGCGCAGCTTACGGACTGGCTGACGCGTCTGGCCGCCCGCATCCTGTAATGATAGGCTGTGACATATAACGCTTCACAACGACGGAGGAAAATATGATTCTATTAGTGATTTTAATTCCTTTTATAGCGGCGGCCCTCTCGGTATGGCTCCCTTTCCGCAACAGAAAATCCTGGGAGATTTTTCTGGAAAGCGCCGTCACCCTGAACAGCATCCTAGTGTGGTACCTGCTGCTCCATCATTCCGGCAACACCTTCCTGCTGGCGCATTTTACGGGCAATCTGTCCGTCAGCTTCAGGGTGGACGGCCCCGGCATGGTTTTCTCCGGCCTCGTCTCCGCCCTGTGGCCACTGGCCACGCTGTACGCCTTCGAGTATATGACGAAGGAAGAACATGAGAAGATTTTCTTCCTGTTCTACACGATGACTTACGGCGTCACGCTTGGCATCGCGCTGGCCGCCAACCTGCTGACCATGTATTTCTTCTATGAGCTGCTCACTCTGGTCACCGTGCCGCTCGTCATGCACACCCTGACGAGGGAGGCCATCCTCGCAAGCCGGAAGTACCTGTACTATTCGCTCGGCGGCGCGGCGTTCGCCTTTATCGGCCTGATCATGATTATCGTCTACGGGCGCTCCACCGACTTCGTGCTCGGCGGCGTGCTGGATCTGGCCAAAATCGGAGACCGCACCAATGTGCTGCGCTTCATCTACGTGCTGGCCTTTATGGGTTTCGGCGTGAAAGCCGCGGTCTGCCCTTTCAACTCCTGGCTGCCCCAGGCGGGCGTGGCGCCCACCCCGGTCACGGCTCTGCTCCATGCCGTCGCCGTCGTCAAATCCGGCGCCTTCGCGATCATCCGGTTGACCTACTACAGCTTCGGCACGGATTTCCTGCGCGGCACATGGGCGCAGACTTTCGTGATGCTCGTCACCATGTTTACCATCGTGTACGGCTGCAGCCGCGCCGTCAAGGAGACGCACTTAAAGCGGCGGCTCGCCTACTCCACCATCAGCAACCTGTCCTACATCCTGTTCGGCGCGACGCTCATGACGCCTCTCGGCATGACGGCGGCTCTCCTGCACCTGGTATTCCACGCGGTGATGAAGATCGCCTCCTTCTTCTGCGCGGGCGCGATCATTCATCAGACGGACCGCTACTACGTGCATGAACTGGACGGCATGGGTTATAAGATGCCCTGCGTCTTCGGCGTCTTCACCGTATCGGCGCTCGCCCTGATGGGTGTGCCGGGGCTCGCAGGCTTTATCAGCAAATGGAATCTCGCCTCGGCGGCATTGGAGAGCGGCAGCACTGTCGCCTGCTTCGGCATCGTCTGCCTGCTGATCTCCGCGCTTCTCACGGCCATCTATATGCTGACGGTCGTGGTGCGCGCCTTCTTTCCCGGCAGGGACTTTGACTACGGCACCTTAAGCGGCGTCAAGGATCCGAACTGGATGATGCTTGTGCCGCTGTTTATCTTTGCTTTCTTTATCGTTTTGTTCGGCCTGTACTCCCAGCCGCTCGCGGATTTCCTGTACGCCGTGGCTATCGGCTTATGACGCCGGCGCCGGACGGACCGCTTACAACTACTTTTACCCATTACTGTTTGAGCGGACTTATGCCCGCTCGGAAAGGCAGGATCTACTCATGAATGGATTGATATGCTCTATCGTATTCGGGCCGATGGCGGCCGCCATCCTCAGCTATATTGTAGGACGCCGCAGCAAGACCGCCCGCTGCCGCTTCGCGGATGTCGTGACCGGCATCACCTTTGCCCTGTCCGTAGGCCTGTTCTTCCTGGCGATGTCGACAGATGCGCAGAAGACGCTTGCAGAACTGCCGCTCCTCTACCGGGCGCCCATTCTGGAGATCCCCGGCGTCTGCGGCATGGGCCTGCACTTTACCCTGGACGGCTTTCGCGCCTTGTACAGCATGGTCGCCGCCTTTATGTGGTTCATGAGCACACTGTTCTCCAGAGAGTATTTCACCCATTACCGCAACCGCAACCGGTATTATCTGTTCCTGCTGCTCACCCTGGGCGCGACGGAGGGCGTGTTCCTCTCCGCCGACTTCTACACGACATTCATCTTCTTCGAGATCATGTCCTTCACCTCCTATGTGTGGGTGGCGCAGGACGAGCGGCGTGAATCCCTGCGCGCGGCGGCGACCTATCTGGCTGTGGCGGTGATCGGCGGCCTCGTGATGCTGATGGGAATTTTCCTGCTGTACGATGTGACGGGAACCCTGTTCTTCGACGAGCTGACCGGCGCATACTTCACTTACGGCCTGCTCTCCTCCGACAGCGCAGCCGGCACACAGCTGATGGCTGCCGGTCTGTGCCTGCTGTTCGGCTTCGGCGCCAAGGCGGGCGCTTTCCCGCTGCACATCTGGCTGCCGAAGGCGCACCCCGTAGCGCCCGCGCCGGCTTCTGCCCTGCTGTCCGGCATTCTGACCAAAGCGGGCATGTACGGCATTCTGATCCTGACCGCCTATCTCTTCTGCGGCGATATCGCCTGGGGAAGTCTGATTCTTCTGCTGGGCGTGTGCACGATGGTGATCGGCGCGGTGCTGGCGCTGTTCTCCGTGGATCTCAAGAGAACGCTCGCCTGCTCCTCCGTCTCCCAGATCGGCTTCATCCTGGTAGGCGTAGGCATGACCGGACTTCTGACCGCAAACAGCGTGCTGCTCGGCTATCAGACGGCCGACAATCTGACCGCCATCCGCGGCAGTCTGCTTCACATGGTCAATCACTCTCTGATCAAACTGGCGCTCTTTATGGCGGCCGGCGTAATCTTTATGAACGTGCACAAGCTGAATCTCAACGACATCCGCGGCTTCGGGCACGGCAAGCCGTTACTGCACTTTATCTTCCTGATGGGCGCCCTGGGCATCGGCGGCGTGCCTCTCTGGAACGGCTATATCAGCAAGACCCTGATCCATGAGAGCATCGTGGCATACACCGAACAGCTGCTGGCCTCCTCCTTTCTCCCTGACACGAAGCTGTATTTCAGCCCGGATCTGATGAAGGCCGTGGAGTGGCTCTTCCTGATCAGCGGCGGCCTGACCGTCGCCTATATGACGAAGCTGTATGTGGCGATTTTTGTGGAAAAAAATCAGGACGCATCCGTGCAGGAGAAGTTTGACGCCCTGAAGGGGCGCTACATGAACAAAGTCAGCGCTTTCGCACTGACGCTGAGCGCCGCGCTGCTGCCGCTCATGGGTTTCCTGCCGCATATCGTTATGGACAGGATCGCCGACGCGGGGCAGGGCTTCCTGCTGACATACGGCTCCGGTGGCTCCGCTGAAGAAATCGCATATTTCTCCCCGGAAAATCTGAAAGGCGCTGCGATTTCGCTGATCATCGGCGCGATCGTTTACCTTGTAATTGTGAGACTGTGGATGGTCAAGGATGGCCGGTACGTGAACCGCTGGTACCGCTATCTCGATCTGGAAGACTATGTCTACCGCCCCATACTTCTCAAAGCGCTGCCCTTCGCATTCGGCGTCCTGTGCCGCATATGCGACAGCTTCACAGACACGGTCGTCGTGATCCTGCGCAGGACCCTCTACCGGGACAGCAAGCTGCCACAGGAGCTTCCCGAGGGAACGCCCCTCACGCACATGGCCGCCTGCATCGCGGAGGCTTTCCAGAGACTCGGCAACCGGACATGGCACAGAAAACGGCCGCGGGCAGTCGACTACGACCACAAATTTGCAATGCGCCATGAAGAGTGGAGCGAGAATACCGCTGTGATCTCCCGCAGTATGTCCTTCGGCCTGCTTCTGTTCTGTATCGGCCTGCTGGTGACGGTCGGATATCTGTTTGTGATGGATATCTTCTGAAAACAACCTCCGCAGATTTTTGCAGCGACCCGTGTGCAGCGGCTTGTACGTGGCGGCCCGTGTGTAGCGGCCCGCGCGAACATTATTCTTGTGCTTTTCTCCGTTTCCGATATAATAGAAATAACAGCGGAAATCCAGACTCAGACTCAGGAGGAAACAAATGCCAAAAAGAGAAGACATCCACAAGATACTCATCATCGGCTCCGGCCCCATCATCATCGGGCAGGCGTGCGAATTTGACTATTCAGGCACACAGGCCTGCAAGGCCCTGCGCAGATTGGGCTACGAGATCGTACTGGTCAATTCCAATCCCGCCACAATCATGACTGACCCGGAGATCGCGGACGTGACTTACATCGAACCGCTCAACGTACATCGTCTCGAGCAGATCATCGCCAAGGAGCGCCCCGACGCCCTTCTGCCGAATCTCGGCGGCCAGTCCGGCCTGAATCTGTGCGCGGAGCTGAACAAACAGGGAATTCTGGACAAATATAACGTCAAAGTAATCGGCGTGCAGGCGGACGCCATCGAGCGCGGCGAGGACCGCATCGAATTCAAGAACGCCATGAACGCGCTCGGCATCGAGATGGCGAGAAGCGAGGTCGCCTACAGCGTGGACGAAGCCCTCGCAATCGCCGACAGGCTGGGCTATCCCGTGGTGCTTCGCCCCGCCTACACGATGGGCGGCGCCGGCGGCGGGCTGGTGTACAACCGCGAAGAGCTGAAGACCGTGTGCGCGAGAGGACTGCAGGCCAGTCTGGTAGGTCAGGTTCTGGTGGAAGAGTCCGTGCTTGGCTGGGAAGAGCTGGAGCTTGAGGTCGTGCGCGACGCGGACGGCAACATGATCACCGTCTGCTTCATTGAAAATATCGACCCCATGGGCGTCCACACGGGAGACTCCTTCTGTGCCGCTCCCATGCTGACCATCTCCGAGGAGACGCAGCAGAAGCTGCAGGAACAGGCGTACCGCATCGTGGAATCGGTGCAGGTCATCGGCGGCACCAACGTGCAGTTCGCCCATGATCCGAAGAGCGACCGCATCGTCGTCATCGAGATCAATCCCCGCACCTCCCGCTCCTCGGCGCTGGCTTCCAAGGCGACAGGTTTCCCCATCGCCCTGGTGTCCGCGATGCTGGCCTCCGGTCTCACCCTGAAGGACATCCCCTGCGGCAAGTACGGCACGCTGGACAAATATGTTCCGGACGGCGACTACGTGGTAATCAAGTTCGCCCGCTGGGCCTTCGAGAAATTCAAGGGCGTGGAGGACAAGCTGGGCACCCAGATGCGCGCCGTGGGCGAAGTCATGAGCATCGGCAAGACCTACAAGGAGGCCTTTCAGAAAGCTATCCGCTCTCTGGAAACGGGCCGTTACGGACTGGGCTATGCCCGGAATTTCAATACGCTGTCGAAAGAGGCGCTCCTCAAACTGTTGATCACACCCTCCAGCGAACGCCATTTCATCATGTACGAGGCGCTGCGCAAGGGCGCGTCCGTGGAGGAGATTCATGAGATCACCCATGTGAAAAAATGGTTTATCGAGCAGATGCAGGAACTCGTGGAGGAGGAAGAACAGCTGCTGCAGTCCAAAGGCTCCCTGCCGTCCGACGAACTTCTCATCTCCGCGAAGAAGGACGGCTTCTCTGACAAGTACCTGAGCCTGCTCTTGGAAGTGCCGGAGAGCGACGTGCGCGCGCGCCGCATCAGTCTCGGCGTGGAGGAGGCCTGGGAGGGTGTTCACGTGAGCGGTACGCCTGACAGCGCCTACTACTATTCCACCTACAACGCTGCCGACAAAAATCCCGTGAGCGACAAGCCGAAGATCATGATCCTCGGCGGCGGGCCGAACCGCATCGGACAGGGCATCGAGTTCGACTACTGCTGTGTTCACGCCTCCCTCGCCCTGAAGAAGCTCGGCTTCGAGACGATCATCGTCAACTGCAACCCCGAGACCGTCTCCACGGACTACGACACCTCTGACAAACTCTACTTCGAACCGCTGACACTGGAGGATGTGCTGAGCATTTATAAAAAAGAAAAGCCTCTGGGCGTGATCGCTCAGTTCGGCGGCCAGACCCCCTTAAATCTCGCGGCGGATCTGGAGAAAAACGGCGTAAAAATTCTCGGCACCTCCCCGTCCGTCATCGATCTGGCGGAGGACCGCGACCGGTTCCGCGCCATGATGGAGAAGCTGGATATTCCCATGCCGGAATCCGGTATGGCTACCACCGTGGAGGAGGCACTGGCGATCGCCGCCCGGATCGGCTATCCCGTGATGGTGCGCCCGTCCTATGTGCTGGGCGGCCGCGGCATGGAGGTAGTCTACGACGACGAGAGCATGACCGAATATATGAACGCGGCCGTCGGCGTGACGCCGGACCGGCCGATCCTGATCGATCGTTTCCTCAACCACGCGCTGGAGTGCGAGGCGGACGCCATCAGTGACGGCGCGCACGCTTTCGTGCCCGCGGTGATGGAGCACATCGAGCTGGCCGGCATCCACTCCGGCGACTCAGCCTGCATCATTCCCTCGGTTCACATCTCCGACGAGAACGTGGCTGTCATCAAGGAATACACCCGCAGAATCGCGGAGGAAATGGGCGTCAAGGGGCTGATGAACATGCAGTACGCCATCGAAAACGGCAAGGTGTTCGTGCTGGAAGCCAATCCCCGCGCGTCCCGCACCGTTCCTCTGGTGTCCAAGGTCTGTAACATCCGCATGGTGCCTCTGGCGACGGAGATCGTCACCGCCGAGCTGACCGGGAAACCATCTCCCGTGCCGTCTCTGAAAGAAAAGAATATTCCGAACTACGGGGTGAAGGAATCCGTGTTCCCTTTCAATATGTTCCCGGAGGTCGACCCGATCCTCGGCCCCGAGATGCGCTCCACGGGCGAAGTGCTGGGCCTGTCCCGCTCCTACGGCGAAGCTTTCTACAAAGCGCAGGAGGCGACCCAGTCCAAGCTCCCGCTGGAGGGCACGGTGCTCATCTCCGTCAACCGCAAGGATAAGGAGGAAGTCGTCGAAGTGGCGAAGCAGTTCGCGGACTGCGGTTTCCACATCATCGCCACCGGCACGACCTACGAGCTGATCACCGCAGCCGGCATCCCCGCGGACAAAGTCAACAAGCTGTACGAGGGCAGACCCAACATCCTCGACCTGATCACCAACGGCCAGATCGACCTGATCATCAACTCCCCCGTCGGCAAGGACAGCGTCCACGACGACAGCTATCTGCGCAAGGCCGCCATCAAAGCGAAGATTCCTTACATGACCACCATCGCTGCGGCGAAGGCAACCGCCAGCGGCATCCGGTACGTGAAATCCCATGGGGACAGCGAAGTGAAATCCCTGCAGGATCTGCACGCGGAGATCACGGACAAGGCATAAGTACAGATCGACGTTTTATTGACAGAGACAGCCGGAAATCTCATCTGGATTTCCGGCTGTTATTTACGCGTACAATACCAATTTTTTTCCGTTCGGAAAAGGCTTACGCTCTTCCCATCTTCTCGGCGAAGCGATGCAGCGTCTCCGGGATCTGTATCGTCTGCGGGCACACCTTCGAGCAGCTGTGACAGCCGATGCAGCACTCGGGCTGTCTGTCCGCCTCCACGGAGGAGAGTCCCATCGGCGCGATGAAATCTCCCGAACCCGCCACCATCGCCTCATTGTAAAGCTTCAAGAGGAACGGGATATCCAGCTTCTTCGGGCAGTGACTCACGCAGTAGTGGCAGCCCGTGCAGGGGACGGTGGTCTTCGCAATCATGTCGTCCGCCACGCTGAGAATCAGCGCCATCTCCTTCTCGTTCAGCGGTTTTAATTCCTCGTAGGTCGCGATATTATCCCGCAGCTGCTGCATATCCGACATGCCGGACAGCGTCATCGTCACATGCGGGATCGACTGCAGGAAGCGGAACGCCCACGCCGGTATCTTTTCGTCCGGTCTGGCCTCCTTAAGCTTCGCAGCAAACTCGTCGGAGAGCGCTGCAAGCTGCCCGCCGCGAACCGGCTCCATCACCCAGATCGGTATGTTCCACTCGTCCAGCAGTTCCACCTTGCCCTTGGCATTCTGGAATTTGTAATCAAAATAGTTCAGCTCGATCTGGCAGAACTCCATGTCTTTGCCGTAAGCGTCCAGGAACTTTTTCATACAGTCGATGTCGCCGTGGGCAGAGAAGCCCAGATGCCGGATGCGTCCGTTCTTCTTCTGCTCCATGAGATAATCGTATATCCCGTACTTGGGATCCAGATAGGCGTCCACATTCATCTCGCAGACATTGTGGAACAGATAGAAGTCAAAGTATTCCACCTGACATTTCTTTAACTGCTCCTCGAAAATCTCCTTCACCTTCGGCATGTTGGTCAGATCGTAGCCCGGAAACTTGGACGCCAGATAGAAGCTGTCCCGCGGATACTTCCGCAGCGCTTCACCGACCACCGTCTCCGAGTTGCCGCCGTGATATCCGTAGGCCGTGTCATAGTAGTTTACGCCCGCCTGCATGGCATAGGCGAACATCTCCTCAACCGCTTTCACATCGATCTTCGCGTCGTCCCCGTCAATTACCGGCAGACGCATATTGCCCATGCCGAGCGCCGACAGTTTCTCTCCCTGAAATTCCGTGTAGATCATAACGCATTCCTCCTTAATATAATATTATGATAAAAACTCCACCCTGCCGTCCGCCAGATGATAGAGCGCTCCGCACACGCGAAGTCCGTGCTCCTCCTCCTGACGAATCTCCAGGCTCTCCTCTATCCTTCTGATACTGTGGCGCACATTCAGACAGCAGGCCCGGTAATCGTCCTGCTCGCCGCCTATGGCAAGCTTAATCTCATCCGTGATGAACTTGATGTAATTCTCCGTCTCGTGATGGATCGCCGCATCCACCGCACCGCAGTGATCATGTCCCATGACCAGGACCAGCCTGCACCCCAGGTGCTCCGCCGCGTACTCGATGCTGCCGAGCTGGTGATCGTCGATCACGTTGCCCGCCACGCGGATCACGAAGAGTTCCCCGATCCCCGCGCTGAAAATGCTCTCCGGGATCACGCGGGAATCCGAGCAGGTGATGACAATGGCATAGGGATTCTGTCCCTCCGTACAGGTCCTGAGCCGCAGCGCCGGGGACACGTTCCCCTCGCCTGTCTCCGCGTCTATGTACCGTGCGTTGCCCGCCTTCAGTTTCTCCAGCGCTTCCGGCGCCGTGCATACCGCCTGATGATTCATTTTCATATCTCCTTTACGCGCCGGGACTGTTATGATTTCCGCTTCCAGGTCAGCTGTACATTCTTTGCCTGGGTCTTCTCGTAATCTTCCCGCAGGATAGAGTACACCACCTCGTCCACGATGCCGCGGTTGTTCCTGCCGCTTTTGCGGAACGTTCCCTCCCGCACCATGCCCAGCTTCTGCATGACTCTGCCCGACTTGCCGTTCTCCACGTCATGCTTCGCCATGATCCTGTTATAACCGACCTCGCCGAACAGATACTGCAGTACGGCTCTCCCCGCCTCCGGCATGAGTCCTCGTCCCCACCAGCGTGCTCCCAGACACCAGCCTATGGTTGCGGCATCCGTCGCGTCATCGTGTGAGACGACCGACAGACTGCCGATGGGTTCACCGATTGCCTTCAACTCAATGCACCAGTTATAAAAATCCGGCTTGCCATACCCTGCAACCCACTCCTGCAATACGCTCCGCGTCACGCCGACACTCGTGTGGGTCGGCCACGTAAGGTATGTCGTGACATTGTCGTCGGACGCCCAGTTTTGATACATGAGCGGCGCATCCGCCAGCGTAAACCGCCTGAGAATCAGCCGGTCTGTCTCCAGATCGCTTGTTCCCATATGCCTCATCCGTCAGCCCTCCTCCAGAAAATATTCCCGCCCGATGCAGATCGCCCGCGCGTCCGTCTCATGTCCCACATAAGGCGTCACCGCGATCGGGATCTCAGGCGGAGCTATCTTTTCGACCAGTTCCCGCATAGTGGGCGTATATTCCTTTTTCTCCATCTCGGAAAACCGGCCGAGCAGAATACCGTTTATCTTCTCAAACACACCGAGCTGTTTCAGCTGGTGCAGATAAGTCGTCATCTTCATGGGCGTGCCGCTGTACGCCTCCAGGAGCAGGATCGCTCCGCTCAGATCGGGAAAAAAGGGCGTCCCCGCAAGCTTCAGAAAACAACGGATATTGCCGGCGAACACCCGTCCGCTCATGGAGTGGCCGCGCAGGAAGCGGCATCCCAGATCGCGCTCCGTGACGTTTCCCGCCAGAATATGCTCCCGAAAATAGGCGCTCTGCTCCTCACCGTGATCGTACAGCAGATTCCGAATCTGATAGTTGACCGTCACGCGGCCCGTCTTCGCATAGACGGCGTTCAGCACGGTGGTGAGATCGCTGTAGCCGCAGAACACCGCCCTGCTTTGGCAAATCGCCTCATAATCCAGTTCCTGCAGAACGGAATTGGCGATATCGCCGCCGGAGATATCGAAGATAAAATCCATATCGCCATCGCGAAAATATCCCGTCAGATCATCGCCTCTCTCCCGCTCGGAGAGCTCCTCAACGCGGTCAAACAGATGCGGACTTAAGACGACCTCGACATTCTCTTTTTCTATCAGAGTTTTCAGCCGCTCCACATCCTCCCGCTGATACAGCAGCATCGGATCGGAGCAGGCCACCAGCGCAGCTTTCATGCGAATACCTCCCGGGCAGCCGTTTCTCCGGACTTTTCATAAGTATATCATATCTTCCGCAGGCTGTGCTGTCTTTTTTACAAAAGCCGCAGCGCCGTCACCGCGGCAGCGCACGCTCGCGCACGGTGCGGAAATAGTACGGCACCTCGAACAGCATCATGACCGTCCAGCCCAGGACACACGCATAGGCGATGCCGACGATCCCCATCCGCGGCGCCATGACGAAAGTCCCCAGCGCACGCATAGAAATCTGCAGCGCCGTTCCCAGAATCGTTGTGTACATCTTTCCCATACCGCGGTAAAAGCCCTGAAATCCATTGGTGAACGCCGGATACAGATAGAAAAAAGCCATAAGCCCCAGATACCGGCTCCCCGTCCGCACGACCTCCCGTGCGCCTTCGCCCGCCACAAAAAGGCTCATAACCGGCGTCCGGAAAAGCAGCGTCGCCGCGCCGATCAGAACCCAGTAGCACACCTCCAGCCGCAGCCCCGCGCGAAAGCCCGGCCGAATGCGTTCTTCTCTGCCGGCGCCCCGATTCTGCGCAATGTAGGTCGCGATGGCCGCCGCAATTCCCTGCTCCGGGATAAAGGCGAACTCGTCCACCCGCGTCACCGCGTTGAAAGCCGCGATCGTCGTCACGCCCAGCGCGTTCACCTGCCCCTGAATCAGAAGCTTGCCGATGGGCTGTACCGCCTGCTGAAAGGCCGTGGGGCCGCCATACTGCAGAATCTTCCTCAGATGCCCCCTGTCTACCCGCCACTCTCCCCGATTCGGGAAAAGCGCCGGAAATTTTTTGCGCAGATAAACCGCCACCAGCAGTGAAGACACCGCTTCCGCCGCGACAGTCGTCACCGCGCTGCACACAATGCCAAAGCGAAACACTCCCAGAAAGAACAGGTCAAGCCCCACGTTTAACAGCGAAGAAAACGCCAGAAATTTAAGCGGCGTCCGAGAATCCCCCGCGCTCTTTAAACCCGTGGCCAGCGCGTTATACAGAAAAGTAAACGGCATTCCCGCGAAGATAACCCGCAGATACCGCACCGTGATGTCAAAAATCTCCGCCGGGACAGCCATCCGCCGGAGCAGCCAGGGCGTGAGCAGAACACAGATTCCCATCATCGAGACGCTCGCAGCCGTTCCGACACTGATGGTGGTTCCCAGACTCTCCCGGTAGCGCCCCAGATCGCCCGCGCCGAAAAACTCGCTCATCAGAATCCCCGTTCCGATGCATAGCCCCGTGATCGCCAGAATCACCAGATTCATCACAGGGCCGGCGATGCCCTCCGCCGCCAGCGCGTCTCTGCCGATAAACCGCCCGGCAATCATGGAATCCACCGCATTGTATGCAAGCTGCAGCCAGTTTCCCAGCAGAATCGGCACCGCGTAGCGCCACAGATGGCCCCACGCCGGTCCGGAAGTCATGTCTCTCATCCGCGCTTAACCCCTGCTGCCCGCAAACGCCTTTTCCCACTCTTCTTCTTTAAAGCCAACCAGCGCAAACTCCCGACTTACCAGAATCGGACGCTTCACCAGCAGTCCGTCCGAGGCAAGAAGCGCATACTGCTCCTCCTCGCTCATGGAGGCGAGCCTGTCCTTCAGCTGCAGTTCCTTGTACCGCAGACCGTTGGTGTTGAAGAAGCGCTTCAGCGGCACGCCGCTCAGCCTGTGCCACTCCCGCAGTTCGTCGATCGTCGGATTCTCCTCTTTGATATGCCGCTCCTCAAAAGAAACGTCGTTTTTTTCCAGCCATCTCTTTGCCTTCTGGCAGGTAGTGCATTTCGGATACCATACAAATAACATTTTTGTCCTCCTGTGTTCTGTCGTCAACTTTTATTCGGTGAGAGCAGCACTCCATACCTCTCCGGAAGTCTCACTTTAGATTCGTCGTTTTCAGTGACCTCACCTGTCTGTCCGTGATCCGATCCTGCGCGGTGACAACACCGCACAGAAGCGGCGCGCCGGGGTCATAAAGCCGCACATTCTCCCGCACTTTCGCGTCGCTGCCATTCGCATAACAGTATCTGCAGCCGTTCAGACAGGTATCATAGCTTCCCACATCGACACTCTCCAAACAGCCGCAGGCGGCGCGCTGGTTTCCGTCCTTTGATCCGCGCAGCATACAGCCTGTCAGCCGCTCAATCAACGCCCTGTCAATACAGCTGCCATGGGAGACGCCGACCGCCTGCAGGTCGATCTCCTCCGCACAGGACTCGATCGTCAGGTGATGTGCCGCCGCAATCTGCGCCATCTGCGCAGCGATCTCCAGCATCTCTTCTCCTGAAGGCTGCCTTGCGCCCAGCGCCGACAGATTCTTCTGTATCTTGGCATAGGAATCCACGAAACTGATCACGACCCGCTCCGTGCAGGTTGCCAGTTCCTCCGCAATCTGCGCAAAGGCCCGCGCATGGTACGCCGCCGTGTACCGCTTAGTCAAAAGAATCGGATCGTAACGCCAGATCACCCGCTCTTTGCCGACAAGTTCAGAGAGCCGCCGGAAGGTCGGGATCAGCACTTTTTTCTTATCCGGAAGGCCCAGTTCCACATCTCTGCCGTACCCTGTCAGCGTGAACTGGAAATAGTAGGCATAATCCCGCAGCACATCCAGTCTGTCCAGCATATTCGCCGGATTTTTTGTCCAGAACACGATGCAGTCCACCGTTTCCGGAGACAGCGCAATCCGGCTGATCTGATGCGGATTCATCGGATTGCGCACATACAGGAAGCCCTCGCTGATTCTGTGCAGGAACCAATCCGCATAATAGTTCGGTATATCTGTCCTTCTGCTTGCGCTAAGTATCATCGGTGTCCTCGCATGAATCAGGTTTCCGGGCTGTCAGGCTTTAACAGAAAATCAAAAAAACATCTTCCAGATAATCCAGCAGTTCTTCCGGTTCCGCCTGATTCCCTCGCTCAGCAGATATTGATAAAAATCAACTATATTATAACCGATTACGCGGGTTACGCAACAAAATCTTAGCTGCCGTCAAAGCCAGAGCTTTCCGAGAAAACCACTGTTCCGCGAAAAGCTTCATCTTCTGTCCTTTCCGCGCAGCTCTCCCTGCGTCATCGGACGGCGGCGCTGCCTGACAAATGCAAACGCTTTTTTCATGCCTTCGATCATGTCAAGCTCCTGCGCGGAATATTCTCCGTAATCCGTAACCGGCTCCAGACTGCCTTCCGACTGAATCAGCCTCTCCAATACCGCGTCGAATCCATGCACATGATCGACCTCACCATTTTCCTTAAAATGATAGATCAGCCCTGTGCCGGAAAATTCACCTGCCACATATTCCAAGGGACCGTATTCAAAGCCGTGGCTTGTCTGCACGCACCAGTTCCCGCTCTCCGAATCATATACGGGCAGATAACACCCAAGGTACTTCTGCTCCAATGCGTCCTGCGGCCCGTCCGCATACTCCGGTTTTTGCTCATTCTCATCGTCAGCCGGCTTGTCCCGCCTTTGATCCGCGGAATGCTTTTTGTCATAATATTTCCTTGTACAGACATTGACCAGATAATCGAGGTATGCCTGCCGCTCATCGTTTTCCTGCAGTTTCAACCGCTCGATATAGATCGGATTGATATGCTCATGGTGAAATTCGCCCTGATAATCCACCCCGTCAAATTTAATATTCACGCATAACTGTACGTCCGAATAATCTCCGCCCCGGTCGCCTCTGGTTCTGTAACGCTCATAATTCTCATCAAAATAATTTAAAATGATCCCCACCGTCTCCAGATACGGCTCTGTCTGAAAATCATCGCACAGTCCCCGCACGATGTCGCCATGTCGGAAATCATGAGGAATATAGACAAAATCAAACAGTTCCTCATTGAAAGCGTATCCTTCCCACGCGCTTTCCTTTATTTCCGACGCCGAAGCAAGGATCCGGCTCTTAAGCGCCTCATCCGCAACCTCGTCCGCAAATGCCGTCAGCCATTCGACCTTCTCCGCATTGGAAATCATCCGGTGATTCGCCACGATCGTCGCTTTCTCCAAATCGGTAAATTCGTGCCGGATGCTGTGCAGATACGCCCGCGTGTCCCTGGACGGAACAAATGTATCGATGAAATCTTTGTTTTCCGGTTCTTTTGTTTTCATAAGTCCTCCTCACTCTACTACAGCGCTTTTCAGTTTTGCTTTACATATAAAACCGCTCTCCCGTCTCCAGGCAGAAGCAAGCCAGTCCAGTTCCTCCTGTGGCACACGGAATACGCTTTTGTCTCCTGTATCCGCCGCCTGTATATCACTGTTCCCCGTCTGCGGCCGCCTGTTCCTCTTCCTCCAGACTTGTCTGATAGAATTCCAGATCTTCTTCCAACCGTTTCAGCTTTTCTTCCTGCCTGCTCCGCCCCTGTCTGCATTCCCGTATCTTATTTCTCAAGTGAATAATATATTCGACCCTTCTCGTTCCGTTCATTTTTCCCGGAGCGCCGGGATGACATCTTCTTTGCCCGAACTTTTGATGACTTCCATGATCTCGCCGCTGTGTTCATAGACCCATGCGTAATCTTTCAGAAGAGGCAGTCTTGTATCCCCGTATTCCAAATCAATATCCTCGTCATAGCTTCGCAGCTGTTTCGGTATCGTGCCGTGCATTTTTCTGTAATCCGCATAAGAAAATTCATTGGTGGAAACATTCGCCCTCGCACCGATGCTTTCATATTCATTCAGCTCGTTTACCGCCATTGCGTATGCCTTGGAAAGCGCCGCATATACAGACTGGGAGTCATCACAGTACACGCTGATCCTCTGTACATCCGCCGGATAGTCCTTCGGCACATATTTGCCGAAACGTTCAATAAATAATGACTGCTTAACAACACACTAAATTCCCCGCGCTGTTGTTTGGTATAAACATCAGCATAAATTCATGCTGTCTG
>CANPXP010000019.1 GCA_947586255.1 uncultured Lachnospiraceae bacterium
CCTTGCCGAGGTCTGCCGCCTTTTCCTCATCGGTATAAATATCATAAAAGATCGTCTCGTCCGCCTGTGCGTGCGTTTTCATGTAATTTGCGACCTCCACCGTCTTGTCCGGGTCGATATTCGAATACCACGTCAGGCGAAGGTCACCCAGCGTTCTGCCGCTATAATATCCGGTATCCACAGGGAAGATCAGCCGTCCATAGTCTCCGAAAGCCGGATCATTTATCACGTCCGAAATGGCGGTGTCGGCTGTAAAAGACTGACCATTCGGCAGCATATTTTCGGAAACATCATTTTTCTCCCGGAAGAACAGCGGAAGCGCGTTGTAGAGATATTCCTGCACGGCGTTGAAGTCGTGGTAGCCGTCGTCCTTCTGATAGAATACATAGTGATCCGGCGTGAAGATCTCCCGCGACAGCATTTCCTCCGCCATATTGATCGACTGGCTCTTGACCGCGTCCTGAGTACCCACAGCATGATAGATAAAGTACCCGCGCTCGTCAAGGTTTTCGTCCTTCACGAGCTGTTCGATGAAGTCCACATTGTCCTCAAAGCGGAAATCACCGTAGGTTCCGTAGTACCAGCAGGAACCGCTCATCGGGAGAAACCAGCGGATATAATCGTAGTCATAGCAGAACTGGAGCCATGTTGTGACCGAGCCGAGCGAGAAACCGCCGAACGCCCGGTGGTCGCGGGAAGCTTTCAAATCTTCCGGAGAAGTGGATTCGGCATAAGTATGGAACTGACCCTCTACCGCAGGCATCAGGTGTTCTTCAAAATCCTGATGAAAGGCTCGAAATTCCTCGATAGAGCTGCCAAAATCTGTGCTGCTGTTTTCATTATAGAAAGTCGCTGACACGATGATGATCGGCGGGATGTCTCCGCTTGCGATCAGGTTGTCAAACAGATTCTTTGTCTCCGTATATTCAAAATATTCTCCGGCGTGACCGCCCCAGCCATGCATGAGGTAGAGAATGTTGTACTGCGTTTCGGCATCGTTCTCATCATAGCCATAGGGCGTATATACATAGGCTGTTTTTGTGATAGGCGAACCGCCTCGGACATAATCCTCTGATTCATAGTCAAGGCGGACGACCCTGCCCTGTTCATCGGACGCCTGTGAATATTCTGCCGGTACTGCTTCGGTCCAGCCTGTCTGTGGAATCTCCATATCAACCACTCCTGTTTCTTCATCTGCGGCAGATTTGCCGCAGGCACACACGAAAATCATAAGGAACAAGGCCTCCAGACCCATTTCAAAAAGCCGTTTCATTGCCATCACCTCTGCATTCCATCATAAAAAAACCGAGGCTCCCGGAGAAGTCTCGATTCGTTTATCAGTTATAACCGGAGGTTGCAACTCAGGCGCGTTTTCTATTGTCTGAGAGAAGCCAGCACCTTTTCCAACGCGGAAAGGAAACGGCTGACGACCTTCGCCGGCTGCGGAGAATACAGAATTCCCACCGGCATGACATGGTCCCACTCTACCGGAATCACGCGCATCAGCGGATGTACCATGCTCCAGCTTTTGATCACGACCAGAATATCCTGATTCTGTTCACACTGATTGAAAATGCCCACATCGTACAAGTCAAAATTCACGAGGTTGATCTGCGGGTGGTGTTCCGTCAGGTCGTCCCGCAGATTATCCATGTTGCGGCACCATCCCCGATGGATCATCATCAGGTCCTGCCCGTATAGATCCTGCACAGAAAGTTTCTCCTTCCCCGCAAGCGGGTGGGAAAGCGGCACCGCACAGCAGATCGGTTCATTTTCGATCAGCAGGCCGCTGCAATTTCTCTGCTCCATCAGAAGCTCGTCCACAAAACCGGTCACCACATCGATATTCTGCCCCAGATTTTTCAGGATTTCTCTTGCATTGTCCGATGTGTTCTCAAAAGGAACCAGCTTAAAGCTCACATCAGAACAGTGTTCATGAATCTTCGGCCACAGATCCATCAGCATCTGCGCCGGCATAATGGGAGAAGTTCCGATACGAATCACCTGTTCCTGCGTCCGTTCCGCGCTTCTGGCGCGGTCAACCGCTTCCCTGCAGTATTCCGTTATGTACTTCGCATCTTGATAAAGCGACTCGCCGGCCTTTGTCAGCGTGATCCCCCTGTGGGTCCGGTCAAAAAGCCGTATTTCCAGATCGCTTTCCAGCAGATTGATCTGCTTGATCAGCGCGGTGGAAGTGATGTGCAGATCCTCTGCCGCTTTATTAAAGCTGCCGGCCTCCGCCACACGCATAAACGATGTAAAATTGATGTTATTGATGTTCACAGGCAGCCTCCGCCTTTTTTCTGCATAATATCTGTTTCTGAATTTCATATTTACTATAACAAGCACTGCATGATATTGCAAGCCAAACGGACCGGCTCCTTTGCCTTTCCGCTTTCCGGCGCAAAAAGAAAGCTGCCGCTCCATAGATGACTCATCTATTTTGCAGCAGCCCGCCTCTTCTTATTTTTCTGCTCTCATCACTGTTCCATCTGCCGCCCCAGGAAGCCGGCCGCAGACTGAATCAACTTCTGCTCCACCTCGCCCATCCTGGACTTGTGATCCGTCTCCAGAAGGAGCACCGACCCGATCACATCGCCCTCGCAGATGATCGGGCTGATCGCCTCATGGCTGATATCCTCCTGATCGTTGCTGACCTGAATAAAATTCCTGTCGCCCTTCGCCGCAACGACACTCTCTCTGTGGTTGATCTTCTCCTCCAGCTCCCTGCTGATCGACTTGCCGAGCATATTCTTCATGCCGCCCGCCACCGCGATAAACTGATCCCTGTCGGAAATCATCGCCACATGCCCCGATACCTGCGCCATGCTCTCCGCGTACTGCTTCGCGAATGTTCCCATCTCTCCGATGGGAGAATATTTCTTGAGGATGATCTCGCCCTCCCTGTCGGTAAAAATTTCCAGCGGATCTGACTCCCTGATCCGCAGCGTCCTGCGAATCTCCTTCGGGATCACGATCCGCCCGAGATCATCTATCCTTCTGACTATGCCTGTCGCCTTCATACATATAACCTCCGTCTGTCAATCGCGGCCGTCCGGCCGCGTCACTTTTTTTCATTCATTTTCGCTTTTACTATTATTTGTAAAGAAGGAAATTATATGCATGATGAAAAAGGATTTCGGCGATCTGTCAGCTCAGTCAGAACCTGACTTCTTCCGGCGCGTGGGTAAAAGAAGAAAAGGTCGCCGTTGCATTCTTGAAATAAAAAACTTCCGTGTTGCCGTCATCCGCGGAATACATATCCTGTAAGGACGGATAGGCGTCCAGCATGGACTGCCTTGCCTCCCGTCTGTCATCCTCCACCAGTTCTCCGGCAATACGAAGCCACTCGCCGTCCTTGAAAGCGCACACCTCCGCCTTCGGATTCGCGTGCAGCTGTTTGGATACATTCTTTACTTTGCCCGTCTGGATATAGAGCTTTCCCTCAAAAATATGGGCCGTTCCGAACGGGCGCACTCTCGGTTGGTCGCCCTCCACCGTCGCCAGATAATAGGTTCCCGCCTCCTGTAAAAATTTGACTACTCTCTCCATTTCAGGTTTCCTCCTATGCTCCTTATTGCTTCGTGACAGATTCCGACTCCACGGGGAATGTGAAGTATGTATCCGGATACGGCTCATTCTCCAGCGTGAAGTGCCACCATTCCGTTTCAAGTGGTTTGAAACCGTTCTTCGCCTGCGCGGATCCCTATCGGGAAGACAGGCTTTCCTTGCCGGAACCTTCCAGCTTGGCAAAACACAGCGGATAGACTACCATAAGAAGGATTAACTCTATAAACGTCATCAGGCAGTTCATCCAGGGAGAGGAAAATGCTCCCGTCACTGCGGGTGTCAGGCATTTTTCAATAAAGATAAGCAAGAGCGCTCCCACGCCGGCCCTGGTCACCTTCTGAACCGCCGGTACGTCCATGGAAAACCTCACGAAATATCTCTCCAAAAACCATCCCAGAGTCACGCCCAGGAGCCGCCCCGCATCCTTGAAGCCGTCCACCTTCATCTTCTCGGGATCTACCAGAAGATTCCCGTCCACATAATCCATCGGGTAAGACTTGACGGAAATATAAATCAAAAACAATACGGTCAGCACGATACCAGCGCATGGGATCAGCCAGTCTTTCTCCGGATGTTCGTCGATCCAGCCCCAGAGCTTCGCGCCTCCCACTACGACCACTGCGCCCAATAACGTTCCCACGATCACGTCCTGCGGCGTATGAACGCCGATATAATTCCTGGAAAAAATAGTCAGAAGAATCATAAAGCCCATGAAAATGAATAGCGGTTTATGCTTCCGGTTGCGCTCCATCACGGTTCCGTAATTAGCCGTGGCCGTGATACTGTGCCCGCTGGGAAAAGAGTAGCCGGAGGCAGTCTCCACCGGTACAATCTGATCGGAGCGGATCCAGGGCCGGTACACACAGAAGGTCAGCTTGAGCAGCTGCATGAAATATCTGGCAAAGCCGATATTCAAAAACAGAAACCGCCCGCTCTTCTTGTCAACGGACCAGAACAGGATACATGCCAGAAGCCAGATGTAAATTCCGTAGGAGAGATCGCTGATCTGCAGGAAAAAGCTGTTCAGCACCCCTCCCATAGCATCTCTCATATTCTGCAAAAACAACAAGTATTGTATATCCATATATTTCTCCTCAATCCGAATATTCCGCTGCGCTCATGATTTCGAGCTGTCTTCCTCACTGCGCCTGATCGATCTTATTCTGTCCGCCCGCGGAGACAGCAAACAGAGCAGGTATGATCGCACCGGCAATCGTCGCGAGATATGCGCCGATACCGCCTCCGTCGACAACATTGAACACGATTAGGGCCATCAGCGTAAATGTAGAAATTTTGTACACCAGATCAATCTTCTTGTGCTGCAGAGCCATAATCGCAAGAACAAAGTTGACGATCTCGCAGATCGCGGTTACGGCCAGCGTTATCCAGGTCATCATCCCATATGCCTCGCCCGTGGTCTCTTCCGCAAGCGGCGCCACAAAGACGGCAAGTGCGCTGATCAGAACGCCGAGAACACTCCAGATCAGCGTAATGATCGACATAACCTTTAAAAATGTAGTAATAGGTTCCTTTTTCATAGTAAAAATCCTCCTCTAAAATAGATTGTTTTATTTTCATGGCGGCGCGGCTTTTCATGCCGAACGCACATACGATATCGTAAATCCTGACACCGTTTATTTCAAGACTTTACGCCCAAACGCTTGTCGTTTTTGTTATATCACTTGTTTTTACATTTCTTATGCGATATGATGTAGAAGGCAGTCCGCTTATTTTGCCTGGGAGGGATTTCATGAAAACAGACGATCTGATCCGCCGCTCTATTTACATTATTACCGAATACTATAAAAACAATTTGACGCCCTTCTTTGAGAGCGTCAGCGACGACATCCTGTGGCTTGGTCCCGCCGAGCGGCAGCAGATACAGGGCAAAGAAGCGCTGATTCAGACCTGGGCGAAAGAAAAGCATTCTCTGACCTTCACAATATACAACATTACAGCCCTGTGCGTCTCGCCTCACGCACGCGTGAAGGAGGTTCTTTTACATTACGACATCTGCACACATTACCCCAGCGGCAATACGGACCTGCACGACCAGCAGCTGCACTATACCTGGAGAGAGAAGCGTGTGAAGACTTCCGCCGGCTGGGAACGCCGTCCCGAAATCGTCATGCTGCATATCAGCAATCTGTGGAAGTATGACCGCCGAGACACTATTTATCCCGTCCACGCCGAGAGTCTGGCGCTTCTCCCCGCCAGGCCGGATCACTACATCATCGCAAAAGCGTCCGATCAGAGTACGCACCGCATTGCGGCTGATCATATTTTATATATCGAAACCGTCAAGCGCTCCGCAAAGCTGCAGATACATATGCGGGGCGAAACGCTCACCATAAACGGGACGCTGCCCGAACTTGAAAAAAAATATCCGGGATTCTTTCTGCGCATCCACGCCAGCTACATGATCAATCCCGATTATGTGCGGGAAATCCGCCGCTTCTGTGTGACTCTGTCAGACGGGACACAGCTCCCCATCCCCGAGAAGAAGTATACCCAAATCAAAAAATCGCTTACTTTTTGACGCCTTTTGCCCCCGACAAATTCGCGTTTTGGAGGATATTGCTGTCAAAGGAAGTCAGCACGCTCTTCTCCTCACGCTCTCTCTTCAGCGCGAGCTTCACCATATCGTCGAGCAGTTCCGCGTAGGGCTTGCCCAGCGCCTCCCACAGATAGAAGGCCAGCGACCCCGGAATCGGATTGATCTCATTCACATACACCTGATCCGTGTCGCGGTCGATCATAAAGTCAATTCTCGACACGCCGCTGCAGTTCAGAACCCGAAAAGTCTTTACCGCCATTTGCCGGATTTCCTCTCTCTTCTCGGCTGTAAGCTTCGCAGGCAGCTCTCGTCTGGCGGTGCGCATCCCTTCGGAACCGCTCTTGCCGCCCGCCACATATTTATCCTCATAGCTCAGAATCTCGTCGCTGGAGATAGGCTCTTCACACTCCGACGCCTCCGCGTGCTCGTAGTCGCCCAGCACCGCGCAGTTGATCTCCCGCAGGCTCATGATGGCGTGCTCGACCAGCACTCTCGGCCCAAACGTAAATGCGTACTCCAGCGCTTCCGCCAGCGCCTCTCTGTCTTTCGCCACCTTGATTCCCACGCTGGAGCCGAGGTTGACAGGCTTGACAATCACAGGATAGCCGATTCTCTTCTCCACCTTGTCACAGGCCGCCGCCTCGCCGCGCTCATACTCCCTGGCGTTCAGCGTCACGCAGTCGAGCACCGGTATGCCGTTGTCCTTGAGAACGGTCTTCATCACATACTTATCCATAGTCACCGCAGACGCTGCCACGTCACAGCCCGCAAACGGGATGTTATAATGCCGCAGGAAACCCTGCAGGGAACCGTCCTCCACATTGGCGCCGTGCACTACAGGAAACGCCACGTCTATCTGTGCCACGACGGAATTTCCCATCTTCTTCACGGGATAACGGATCAGCTGCAGCTGCCCCTGCTCGCACAGAAAGAAGACTCTGACGCTCTTCTTAAGCAGCTCCGGAATATTCCTGTAGTTGGCGATATCGCCGACCGCCTCGCCCGTATAGAGTTCGTTCTCTTTCGTGATATAGATCGGTATCGGTTCATACTTATCCCGATCAAAAGCATTGTACGCCTGCAGTCCCGAGATGACGGACACCTCGTGTTCCACACTCTTGCCGCCGAAGAATACACCTACTCGAATTTTCATATTTTCCTCCACTTTCGCTCTAAAGCGTTCTGCCTCTGATCCGCCTACGCGTAATTGTCGGGCAGATCGTTTTCGATCAGAACGATCTTCTGCCGTTCGTCCGGAATCGCGTTCACCATCTGAAAGGCTTCCTGAATCGTATTCACCACAATCATGCGGCCCCCCGCAAAACCGGCCTCCTTCAGACCGTCCTGAATCGGCTTCGTCTGCTCCTTGCCGACCAGCACGGCATAGTCGCACTTGTCGGCCGCATACGCGCCCACTTCCTTATTCTCGTCGTACTGTTTATCTCCCAGTTCCACCATACCCGGCGTCACCAGAATGCGCAGCTCCTTAAACATTGCCAGTGTATCCAGCGCCGCCTTAAAACCGCTCTTGTTGGAATTGTACGCGTCGTCTAACAGAATGCGGTTCCCCTGCCTGATCAGCTGTAACCTGTGCGGCACGCTCTCCAGCTGCTTCACCGGATGGCGCAGCTTCTCCATGGGAATCCCCAGCGTGTGCGCCACCGCGATCGCGCCCGCAATATTCTGTACGTTATGGCTGCCCACCAGACGGGTGTGAAATTCGTACTCGTCTCCCCTCTCATCCCGCATCTTAAAGGATGAGCCACTTGGCGACACCGCGATATCATAAGCCCGGAACGTTATGTCGTCCCCCGCGATGCCATAGCTCACCACCCGCTCATCCATCCCGTGGGCGCGGATATACTCATTGTCATAATTCAGAAAGACCTTTCCCTCCGCCGGAACGGCATCCGCCAGCTCAAACTTGGTGGCAATAATGTTCTCGATCGTGTGAAAACTCTGTAAGTGCTGCGGGCCGATGGAAGTGATAATGCCGTAATCGGGATGCACCAGGTCGCAGATCTCCCTGATGTCGCCCACCTCCCTGGCGCCCATCTCACAGACGAAGATTTCATGATAGGGCCTGAGCTGTTCCCGAATCGTCCTGACAACGCCCAGCGTCGTATTGTAATTCCCCGGTGTGTGCAGCACATTGTACTGCGCCGAGAGCAGCGTACTCAGAAAATATTTGACGCTGGTCTTGCCGTAGCTGCCGGTCACGCCGATGATTTTCAGATTCGGCATCTCCCGCAGGATACGCGCCGCGTCATTGATGTAATAGCGGTCGATTGCCCGCTCGACAGGACTGTTGAGCAGATTCACCAGAAGTATCAAATAGGGCTGCGCCAGAAACAGTATCAGCAGAATACACATGCAGGCCTGCAGCCTGTGGGTTCCGAAAAACAACGACGCCAGGATCGCCGCGGCACAAATCAGCGCGGAAGTGACGAGCATTCTCTTCACCCGTTTGGTGTACACAAGCGGTTTTTTGGCCGGCTGCGCTTTGTTGACCAGTATAGTCATTACATTCATCAGACACGCGGCGATCATGCAGCCGGTATTGCCGATGAATACCAGCGGCAGCGCAATCATTGCATAGAGACTCTTCCCCAGCAGTCTTCCGATATTGCCGTGAAGACGGAGCCACTCGCCATACTCCGTCGGCTTGTAGGAATTCTCCTGAAACATGTGCACAATATATCGCTCATACCGCATGATTCCCACAATCAAAAGAAGAAACCATACCATCGCGAGAATCGCGTCAAACATATCCGTCATAAATAGTGTTCCCATCCGATCCTGTTCTGTCACGCCGTTCTATGAGGCAAAAAAAGCCGTCAACGCGCCATGTACCTTCGGCGCCTGTTCCGCATAGGAGAAATGACCCGCCCCTTCGCAGACAACCAGCCCCGCGTCGGGAATCAATTCTTCCATCCGCCTGCCGTCCGCAAGCGGTGTCGCCGTATCCTGATCTCCCCAGATGAGAAGCGTCGGACATTTCATCAGAGGAATTAACGGTTCCAGATCTTCGTTTACAACCTTCACCAGCGTCGCGCGCATCGTCGGCGTCGCGCTGTTGTAATCCGCGGATCCCCGTTTGCGGCGCATATTATCCACCGCGTCGGGATAGAGGAAACGCAATACTCTCGTGCTCATAAAAGCTCTGGCCGCCTTGTAGCATCTGAGGCTCACCCGCTGCCCGAGCGTTTTCTTCGGCAGAATACCCGCGCTGTCGATCAGCACCGCTCTCTCGATTGTAAAGGGAAGCTTCTCTCTGGCGTTCAGCTTAAACAGCACTCTGCCGCCGAAGGAGTGCACCACAACACTGAATCTGCGCAGTTCAAAGGACGCGATAAACTTGATGATAAAGTCCACGTAATCGTCCACGCACCACGGCTCGGGCGGCTCGGGCGTCCTGCCGAACCCCGGCATATCCGGCGCGATCACTCTGTGATTCTGCGCAAGCACCTGAATGATCCCCGCATACAGCGTAACATTCGCTCCCCAGCCATGCAAGAGCAGCACCGCGTCGCCCTCTCCCTCGTCTATATAGTTCACCGCTATCGAATCAATCTTCTTAACCACGCTCTCTCCAACCGTCCCGCACACCGGACATTACTATGATATACCTATGCCCCTGTTTTGGCAATTATGTTTATGCCGTCCGCTGCGCAAAAAGTGCTCCGCGCAAATTCCTGTGCAAAAAATCCCACATATGAAGAAAGTGTACCCTATTTTGTGAAAATATGCAACGAATTACATCTCCACATAATCCTCGTAATCCTCCTCGCTCGCGAACAGCATGTACTCTCCGTCCACATATCCCATATAACCGCTGTCTACCGCATAACCTTTCATATCCTTATCTCCTTCCCGAATCTTGATCGAACTCTTGTTCTGGTATAAGGATATAAAAAATAGAGTCCTATATTCCGGACTCTATATCCTGGTGTCACGGATTTTTTTGACAATACGTGCAAGCGTCTCCGCCACGATATCCATTTCCTCCATCGTATTTTCCTCCCCGATCGTCAGCCGCAGAGAGCCGCGCGCCATCTCCGGCGTCAGGCCGATGGCCCGCAGCACATGGGAGGGATCCAGCGAACCGGAAGTGCAGGCCGAGCCGCTGGAGGCGCAGATTCCCTCCATGTCCAGCATGATCAGCACCGTCTCCCCCTCGACCGCCGCGAAACTGACATTGACGTTCCCCGGAAGCCGTTTCCCGGCATGTCCGTTCAGCTGCGCCCCCGGGATCTCCCGCAGGATTCTCCCAATGAGATGATCGCGCAGCGAAATCTCCCTTTCTGCCTTCTCCTCCATCAAGCGGTGCGCACGTCTCGCCGCTGTCTCCATGCCGACGATACCCGCAATATTCTCGGTTCCCGCGCGTCTGCCCCGCTCCTGCTGCCCGCCGTGCAGGAAGGAGCGAAGCCTGGTCTTCTGCCCGATATAGAGGAAACCGACGCCCTTGGGACCATTGAATTTGTGCGCACTGGCGGAAAGCATGTCCAGGCGACACCCTGCCGCGTCGATCGGAAGCTGCCCGTACGCCTGCACAGCGTCGGTGTGAAACAGGATGCCGTGTTCGGCGGCAATCTCCCCGATTTCCCTGATCGGCTGAATCGTGCCGATCTCGTTGTTGGCATACATGATCGAGATCAGGATCGTGTCGGGACGTATCGCCCGCTTCAGCTGTTCCGGATCGATCATCCCATCGGCATCCACGTTCAGATAGGTGACCTCGGCCCCTCTCTGCTCCAGGTATTCGCATGTGCGCAGAACCGCGTGATGCTCAATCCCGGAAGTGATGATATGACGGCCCCTGTCCCGGCAGGCCTCGTAAGCCGCCTTGAGCGCCCAGTTGTCGGACTCCGTGCCGCCCGAGGTAAAGTAAATCTCGCCGGGCTGCACCCCGAGTGTCTCCGCAATCGTCTCCCGCGCCCGCATGAGCGCCCGCTTGCTCTCGCCTCCCAGTCTGTAGATTCCTCCCGCATTTCCGTAATATTCCGTGAAATACGGCAGCATGGCCTCCACAACCTCCGGTGCCGTTCTCGTCGTGGCCGCGTTATCCAGGTAAATCATATCCGCGTCTCCTCTTTTTGATCCAAAAGCAGCTCTTCCATATCCCGCAACACCGCCTCTGCAGCCGCCAACAGCGTTTCCTCGTCCTTCTCGATCACACCGCACTTTTTGTAGCGCAGCCGAAATTCCGGCGTCCCCTTCGGATCAAACCTCAGCTTACCCGCATACAGCTGCAGCAGCTGCGGTATGTTTTCCACCCTGACCGGGGCGTCCGGGCGCATCACCAGCTGGATCGCCTCATTCTTACCCTTTATTTCAGACATGTACAGCCTGTGCGCGCGCGCGCGAATCATCGCAATCCGCAGCAGATTCTCCGCGGATCTGGGAATTTCGCCGAAGCGATCCAGTAACTCCTCCCGCATGTCCTCGCACTCTCTCTCGTTCTCGATCCCCGCAATGCGCTTATAAATATCGAGCTTCTGCACCTCATTGACGATATACGCGGGCGGAATATAGGCGTCCGCATCCAGATCAACGCTCGTGTTGAAATCTTCTATTGTGGAGATGCCTCTTCGGTTTTTGACCGCCTCATTCAGCATCTTGCAGTACAGATCGTAGCCCACCGCCTGCATGTGGCCGTGCTGCCGCGCCCCCAGGAGGTTGCCCGCGCCCCGTATCTCAAGATCCCTCATGGCAATCTTGAAACCGCTGCCCAGATCCGTAAATTCCCTGATCGCCTCCAGCCGCTTCTCCGCCACTTCCTTGAGCATCTTGTCCCTTCTGTACATCAGGAAGGCGTACGCCGTGCGGTTGGAGCGTCCCACACGCCCTCTGAGCTGGTACAGCTGCGCCAGACCCATCTGGTCCGAATCGTGTATAATCATGGTATTCACATTGGAGATATCCAGTCCTGTCTCGATAATCGTCGTGGACACCAGCACATCGATCTCTCTGTCGATAAAATCATACATGATGCGCTCCAGCTCGGCCTCTTTCATCTGTCCGTGGGCAAAAGCCACATTGGCCTCCGGAACGAGCTTTTGGATCGAGGCGGTGACATCCGCAATATTGTTGACCCGGTTATAGACGTAATACACCTGCCCCTGTCTGGACAGTTCCCGGACGATCGCCTCCCGCACCAGCTCCTCATTGTACTCACAGACAAAAGTCTGGATTGGCAGTCTGTCCTCGGGCGCCTCCTCCAGCACACTCATGTCGCGGATACCGACCAGACTCATGTGCAGCGTCCGGGGGATCGGCGTCGCCGTCAGCGTGAGAACGTCCACGGTCTCTTTCATCTTCTTAATCTTTTCCTTATGCGCCACGCCGAAACGCTGCTCCTCATCGACGATCAGAAGCCCCAGATCCTTGTACTGCACATCCGCAGACAGCACGCGGTGGGTGCCGATCACAATATCAACTGCACCTTTTCGGATATCCGCCACGGTCTTTTTCTGCTCGGCCGCCGTGCGGAATCTGGACAGCAGCTCCACGCGCACGGGGAAGTCCTTCATTCTCTGTATAAAAGTATTATAGTGCTGCTGCGCCAAGATGGTAGTCGGCACGAGATAGACGACCTGCTTTCCCTCCTGCACCGCCTTAAACGCCGCCCGGAGCGCCACCTCCGTCTTGCCGTATCCCACGTCGCCGCAGATCAGGCGGTCCATGATCCTGTCGCTCTCCATATCCGCCTTCGTGGCGGCGATGGCATTCAGCTGATCCTCCGTCTCCTCGAAGGGAAACATCTCCTCAAATTCCTTCTGCCAGACCGTATCCGCACCATACCGATATCCCCGGCTCTGCTGTCTGACCGCATAGAGTTCCACCAGATCCTGCGCCACCTCGTCCACCGCGGCGCGCACTCTGGACTTCGTCTTGTTCCATTCCTGCGATCCGAGCTTGTTGAGCTTCGGCTTGCTGCCGGAATCCGCCGAGGCATACTTCTGTATCACATCTAATCCCGTGGCGAGCACATAGAGGATTCCGCCGTCCCGATAGGAAATCTTGATATAATCCTTTACGATCTTATCGACCTCCACTTTCTCAATGCCCTGATAGATACCGAGTCCATGGCTCTCATGCACCACGTAGTCCCCCACGTGCAGATCGTTGAAGTCACTGATTTTCTGCCCCTGATAGATTTTTTTCTTCTTCTTTTTCTTCTTCTCCGCCCCGAAGATATCGCTCTCCGATATGACCAGAAACTTAATCAACGGATATTCGAAGCCTTTGAGCACCCTGCCGTAACAGGTCATCACTTCGCGCGGCTGCACCTCGCGCATCGGATCCTCGCTGTAAAAAGCGCTGATCTCCTGGTCCCGCAGATCCTCCGCCAACCTCTTTGCACGCGTTCTCGACCCCGACAGCAGCAGTATGCGGTAGCCCCTTTTCCGATAGTTCTGCAGATCCTTTACCAGAGCGTCAAAGCTGTTGTTGTATGAGGACAGGCCTCTGGCCTGCATGTCAAATTTGGCCTCCGGCTTGAAAAGCGGATTCCTGCCCTCCATCATGGAGAGCGAAACTACTCTGCCGCGCGCGATCCCCGCGGCGGTTTCCTCGGCGCTGTACAGGACGTCCATCTGCCCGGGCAGGATATAGCCCTTCTCCACACGCTGCGTCATACTCTCGCGGAATTCCAGTTCCACCGCCGACGCATGTTCCTTCACGCGCAGCGGCTCCTCGATGAAAACACAGCGCTTATCCCTGTCAAAGCTGTCCAGAAAAGAGGAAAGATCAGGGCAGAAATAGCGCAGGAAGCTGTCCAGATTTACGGCGTTTCGCGACAGCCCCAGCTCCAGCAGCTGCTCGGCGAGCTCCCGCACCTGCGTCTCAATGCGGTGCGCCTCCTCCGGTTTCCCGCCTTTGCGAAGCGCGGCGGCGTGGGTCTTGCACTCCGCCTTGATTCTGCCGATTCCCGCACGCAGATCCTCCTTCGACAGAATAAGTTCCGTCGCGGGATAAACCGAGATAGACTCCAGTTTCTCGATCGACCGCTGGCTCAGGATATCAAAGCTCCGTATGGACTCCACATCCTCGCCCCACAATTCTATTCTATAAGGATTTTCCTCCGTCAGATCAAAGATATCCACAATGCCGCCGCGAATGCTGAACTGTCCCGGCGCTTCCACCTGATAATTCTTCTCGTATCCCAGTTCCACAAGCCGTGACGCCAACTCGCTCTCTTCGATGCGGCTTTTCGTGTCTATGTGGATCACCTGCGCTTTCCAGGCATCCATCGGCGCCTGCGGCGCCATCAGCGCGTCATAGGTTGTAATCACCGTGACCGGCCTGTCCTCCGCCAGTCTCCGCAGGCATTTGATCCTCTCTGCCGTCAGCTGGTTGCCGTGAATATCCGCCTGAAAGAAAATCAAATCTTTGGCCGGATACAGCATGACGCTTCTGTCATAAAACTTGTAATCCTCATACAGTTCTTTGGCCCGCAGATCGCTGAACGTCACGATAATCCTGTATCGGAACGCTTCTCCCAAGCCGTAGATCACATGAAGCTTCTGGGAATCCACACAGCCGCTGAGCGCCACCGAAACAGGATTCTTCGCCAGCATCTTCTTTACTTCCTCATAAGCTCCCAATTCCTCCAGGGGAGCAAGCAATGCCCTCACATCAAACCTCCGCGCTTCTGATTAAAACAGTTCATCGCCGCGTCCGCGCCCTCGGCAATCATCATCTCCACCGCCTCGGCCGCACGGCCGGCGCTCTCATCCATGATTTTTCTCTCCTCCGCCGGGAAATGCCCCAGCACATAGTCCACCAGATCATATCCGTCCGGCTTCCCGCCGACGCCCATGCGCACGCGCTGGAATTCGTCGTGGCCCAGGTGGAGGATAATATTTTTGAGCCCGTTGTGCCCGCCGGCGCTCCCTTTTTTGCGGATGCGGATCTGCCCCACATCCAGACTGATATCGTCCGATATCACGATCAGTTCGCTCTTTTCATCCGCCTTATAAAAGTCTATGACTTCCCGGACGCTCTCACCACTCAGATTCATATAGGTCTGCGGCTTGACCAGAACGGCCTTCTGTCCGCCCACGATTCCCCTGCCGATCAGCGCCTTGTGTTTCCGCTCATTGACCGCGATGTGATTTCTGCCGGCGATCACGTCGATCACATCAAAACCGATATTGTGTCTTGTATTCTGATATTTCCCGTCCGGATTTCCCAGACCGACTATGATATACATGGTTCGTCCTCTTGCCCTTACAGTGTTTCCCGCGCGGAGCTGCCCGCTGTGATTTTCATTCTATCAATATTTCTCTATTTTCTCAAGAAATAATTCTACGCAGGAAAAAGGACGCCCCGCAGGCGCCCCTTTTCCTTCCACACTATGCATTGCTACTCATCATCAGGTTCTAACAAAGCCTTCTCATAACTCTCCAGAATAATTCTCTGGATCTTGTCACGAGTCTCTGAATTGATCGGATGAGCAATATCCCGATACTCACCGTCATTCGCCTTCTTACTGGGCATTGCAATGAAAAGACCCTTTTCACCCTCAATCACTTTAATGTCATGTACTACGAATTCATCGTCCAGAGTAATTGAGACGATTGCTTTCATTTTGCTGTCTTGAGTCATTTTGCGCACGCGGACATCAGTAATTCTCATGAGCTCAGCCTCCTTATTATATGATACCGGACAGGAACCTGCCGGTTTTCACAAGCTTTTCCACACAAGTCATACTCATCAAGCCACGTAGCTTGTAATAAACATTTAGTTAGTCAATAACCCCATGCCTCTTACACAATACTTGGTATCGATAATAGCAACCGCCCTCCATCATAAGATTAAATCACATATCTGTCATTATGCTCCACTACAATCTCGATCCCGTTCTCTCCCTTATGGTAGGAGTTCGCCCGTATCGTTCCCCTGCTCTCCACGATACAGTTCTCAATATGTGTATTATCCCCAATATACACATCGTTCAGAATGATGGAATTCTTAATGTAGCAGTTGTTACCGATGTAGGTTTTCTTAAAGATTACGGAATCCTCCACCTTGCCGTTCACGATACAGCCGCTGGAGATCAGGCTGTTCTTGATGCTCGCTCCCGTATTGTACTTTGCGGGCGGCAGATCGTCTACCTTGGAGTAAATGTCGGGGTACTGCCGGAAGAAATAATTTCTGATCTCCGGCTGCAGGAAATCCATGTTAGTCTTATAGTAATCCTCCACCGTAGCGATATTGCTCCAGTAATCCTTAATCTTATATCCATAGATACGTTTCATATTCTTGTAACGGATCAGGATATCCTTGACAAAATCATATCTGTCCTCCTCCGCGCACTTCTCGATCATCTCGATCAGCTGACGTCTCCTGACTACATAGATACCGCAGGAAATCGTGTTGGAATTAGCCACGATGGGCTTCTCCTCAAACTCCTCGATACGGCACTCCTCATTCATCTTGATCGTACCGAATCTGTCCACGTTGACGTCGGGCGCCATATCCTTGCAGACCACCGTGATATCCGCCTTCTTCTCGATGTGGTACTCCAGAACCTCATTGTAATCCATCTTGTATACGCAGTCGCCGGAGGAGATCACCACATACGGCTCATGGCTGTTCTTCAGGAACGCAAGGTTCTGTGCGATGGCGTCCGCCGTACCGCGGTACCACACGCTGCTCTCCGCCGTCACCGCCGGTGTGAACACGAACAGACCGCCCTGCTTACGTCCGAAATCCCACCACTTGGAGGAACTCAGGTGCTCATTCAGGCTGCCCGCATTGTACTGCGTGAACACCGCCACCTTATTGATACGCGAATTAGACATGTTGCTCAGCGCGAAATCGATGCTTCGATAGCTGCCTGCAATGGGCATCGCGCACACCGCTCTCTTCTGCGTGAGCTCCTTGATTCTATGATTATTACCACCCGCTAAGACAATCCCAATCGCTCTCACTGTTTATCACCTGCCTTAATCAAAGATTTTCCGCTCGGAAGACTGCCGTTTGTATAGTCCTCCGCGCTTGTCTCGCCGAAAACGACGGCATTCTTACCGATGGTAACGCCCTTCGGAATCACGCTCTTCTCTCCGATCGCCACGAGCCCGTGATTGTAAATATGGGGATCCGTCTCATGCGGTACTTCCTCCCCAACGCCGATCTTGACGTCGTCCTCCACCAGAACATTCTCGGCGATAATCGCCTTATACACTTCGCAGTTGCCGCAGATCTTCGTCTCGTTCATGATGATGGAGTCCCGGACAACCGTGCCGGCGCCGATTGTAACGCCGCAGCCGATTACGGAGTTGTACACCTGTCCGTAAATCTCCGAGCCCTCGCCGATGATGCTCTTCTCCACCACGCTATCGGCAGCCAGATACTGCGGCGGCAGGATTTCGCTTCTCGTATAGATCTTCCAGTATTCCTCATACAGGTTAAATTCCGGAACGAGATCGATCAGCTCCATATTGGCCTCCCAGTACGAGTTGAGCGTTCCGACGTCCTTCCAGTAACCGTTGAATTCATAAGCGTAAAGAGGTGATCCTTTGGAATGACAGTAAGGAATAATATGTTTACCGAAATCCAGTCCCGGCTGTTCCGCGTTCGTGAGCAGCGCTTCCTTCAGCGTCTTCCAGCTGAAGATGTAGATACCCATAGACGCCAGATTGCTTCTCGGATTGGCCGGTTTTTCCTCAAAGTCCACAATCTTGTGATCCTGATCCGTGATCATGATGCCGAAGCGCTTCGCCTCCTCCATCGGCACAGGCATAACCGCTATCGTCACTTCCGCCCCGTTCTGCTTGTGGAAGTCCAGCATCACCTCGTAATCCATCTTATAGATATGATCTCCGGACAAGATCAAAACATACTCGGGATTAAAGCTTTCCATGTAATCCAGATTCTGATAGATCGCGTTGGCCGTTCCCGTATACCACTCGCTGTTCGCGCTCTTCTCATAGGGCGGCAGAACCGTCACACCGCCGATATTCCTGTCCAGATCCCACGGAATACCGATACCGATATGAGTATTCAGCCGGAGCGGCTGGTACTGGGTCAGCACACCTACGGTGTCGACGCCGGAATTGATACAGTTGCTGAGCGGAAAGTCGATGATTCTATATTTACTGCCAAAAGACACTGCCGGTTTCGCTACTTTTGACGTAAACACACCCAATCTGCTTCCCTGACCGCCAGCCAGCAGCATGGCAATCATTTCTTTCTTAACCATCATATCACCTCTTATTTCTATATATTTTAATATAAATATAAATTATATCCGCTCATGTATACTTGTATTGTTTCATAATTATAACACAGTCTTTCGGGAAAGTGAATATAATTTGCCAAATTTATTCGCATGAGATTCTCTTTCTCATGTTAATAATATACAATATTTCGCCTCAAATTTCAATATATTTGTTCACTTTTAACATGTGCTGTAATTTCTATTGGTTTTTTTAGATGAAATGAGTATAATACTAATAAAAAAGTGTATCAGGGAGACGTCCATGTATCAGGTCAATTTTCAGAATCCAATTCATATATACTTCATCGGAATCGGCGGCATCAGCATGAGCGGTCTGGCGCAGATCCTGCTGTCGGAACATTTCCGCGTATCCGGTTCGGACAGAGCGCCGTCGCCGCTCACCCGCAGGCTGGAAGAGCAGGGCGCACGGATCTTCTACGGACAGCGGGAGGAAAATATCTCCTCCGACATCGATCTCGTCGTGTACACCAGCGCCATCAAGCCGGACAATCCGGAGATGATCGCGGCGGCGAAGCTGGGCATTGCCTCGCTGACCCGCGCTCAGCTTCTGGGACAGATCATGAAAAATTACAGAACGCCGATCGCCGTCAGCGGCACGCACGGCAAGACGACCACCACTTCCATGATTTCCCAGATCCTTCTGGAAAACGGCGACGACCCCACGCTTTCCATCGGCGGCATCTACCGGCCGATCGGCGGCAATATCCGCGTTGGCGGAAACGACCGCTTCGTCACGGAAGCCTGCGAGTACACCAACAGCTTTCTGAGTTTTTACCCGAAGATAGGCATCATACTTAATATAGAAGAAGACCACCTCGACTTCTTCAAAGATATTCACGATATCCGCAATTCCTTCCGCAAATTCGCCGAGCTGATTCCCGCGGACGGCGCGCTGATCATCAATGGCGCCATAGAACGCGTCGAGGAGTTGACCGCCGGCCTTCCCTGCCGTGTAATCACCTACGGGCCTTCCGATGACTTTGACTATCACCCGTCCGATATCGTCTACGACGAAGCGGGTTGTCCTTCTTTTCATCTTATGCGGCCGGACAGCAAAGAAGAAGCATTTTCTCTGCGCGTCCCCGGCGAGCACAATGTGTACAACGCCCTCGCCGCCATCGCGCTGGCCGACCTGCTCGGCGTCGCGAGCGATGTGACCGCGGCGGCGCTTATGCATTTCGGCGGCACGGACCGGCGCTTTGAGTACAAGGGCAAGATCAACGGCGTCACCGTCATCGACGACTACGCCCACCATCCGACGGAGATCCGCGCCACGCTTCTGGCCGCCGCGAACTATCCGCACCGCAGAATATGGTGTGTGTTCCAGCCTCACACCTACTCCCGCACCAAAGCCTTCCTCCCGGAATTTGCCCGGGCCTTGTCTTTGGCGGACGAGGTGGTGCTGGCGGATATCTACGCCGCGAGAGAGACGGATACGCTCGGCGTCAGCTCCCGGACACTGCAGGCGGAAATCGAGAAGCTCGGGCACGCCTGCCACTACTTCCCTTCCTTTGAGGAGATACAAAATTTTCTTCTGAAAAATTGCACAAAGGATGATTTGTTGATAACTATGGGGGCCGGAGACGTCGTAAAAATCGGCGAAAATCTTCTCCAAAAATAATTATGCACAATATCCACAGGATGCGGGCCTTCTCCACGCCGCCGTTCTGTGGATATTTCTGTGTAAAATTCAGCCGGAAATTTCAACGGCTGCAGACGAATATCCACATTATCCACATCGGCCCGTCTTTTGCCCGTTCTCCGTTTATGGCAGTTTGCCTATATCATTTTGCACGCCGCTATGCTATAATGCATCATGTACTCTTCATGGAGTGCGCAAAGTGTTCTTTCATGGAACCGAGGGGTGGTACAATTATGGGGCATGTGACGATTTATCAGGATAATTATGTGAATTCTACGGTTATTTCCAACCGTTTTATCGACGAATACATGGAGGCTGCCAACGATGCGCAGCTCAAAATCTACTTATATCTGATACGCATGATGAGCGCGAGGCTGTCCACGAGCATTTCCGATATCGCCGACAAATTCAACTATACCGAGAAGGACGTGATGCGCGCGCTCAAATACTGGGAGAAGCAGAAGCTCCTGTCGCTGGAATACGACGAGCGCAAAAACGTTACCGGCATTCATCTGATGGACTTCGCGCCTCTGCCGGTCGTTCCGGCTATGGCGCCCGTACCGACGGTGTCTGCTGCCGGCGCCGCGCCGCTGGCCTCCGTCGTGCCGATTTCCTCCAGGGAAAATTCCTACGTCAAGCCCAACTATACGCTGGACGAACTGAGAGCCTTCAAGTCGGACGAGGCCACCTCCAGGGTGCTCTTTATCACGGAGCAGTATCTCAGGAAGACGCTGAGTCCCAAT
Organism: uncultured Lachnospiraceae bacterium; assembly: GCA_947586255.1. GTDB lineage: Bacteria > Bacillota > Clostridia > Lachnospirales > Lachnospiraceae > UBA3282. The sequence continues at coordinate 20,766 of CANPXP010000019.1, forward strand.
GAGATCCGCACGATACTGTTTATCTCGGACAAGCTCGGCTTCTCCGAGGATCTGATCGACTATCTGATCCAGTACTGCGTAGACAGAGACAAGAAAGATATGCGCTACATCGAAAAGGTTGCGATCAGCTGGGCGCAGCAGGGTATTTCCACCCCTGAGCAGGCGGCAGCGCTTGCCGGCAAATACGATAAATCCGTATACGATATCATGAAGGCGCTCGGCAAAACCAGCGTCCCGACCCAGACAGAGGCCGCCTATATCACACGCTGGACCAAAGAGTTCGGTTTTGAGGCCGACGTCATATATACGGCGTGCGAGCGCACCGTGCTCGCCACGGACAAACATCGCTTCGAATACGCGGACAGCATTCTGGAGAGCTGGTACAAGGCCGGCGTACATCACAAGAGCGATATCCAACTCGCAGACGAGAACTACCGCAGGACGAAAAAGAACACTTCCTCCGGCGGCAATTCCTTCAATCAGTTTACGCAGAACCAGTATGACTTCGCTTTGCTGGAGAAGGAGATTTTGAGCAACTGAGCGCGCTCAAAGCCTTTCCGCACAGCGAATAGAGAAGGAGTCGGACCGTGTCACTGACAAACGCTCAATACGAGACGATTATTCATCAATATGAGCTGCGGCAGCAAAGAAGCAGACAGCAGGCGCAGAGCCGTCTGGCGTATGTCTACGATCACATCCCCGCCTACCGGGATCTGGATGACAGAATCGCATCCGTCTCTGTCGAGCAGGGCAAAAAACTTCTGGCCGGCGACACGGAGGCGATGGAGGATCTGCGCGATTCCCTGGCGGAACTGTCCGGCCGGAAAGCGCAGCTTCTGGAGGATTATGGTCTTCCGGCCGACTATCTGGAGCCCGTCTACGAGTGTCCCGACTGCAGGGATACCGGCTATATCGACGGGCAGAAATGCCACTGCTTCAAACAGGCCATGATCACGCTGCTGTACGAACAGTCCCATATACGCGAGATGCTCCGGACGGAGAATTTCACCACTCTCTCCTACGAGTATTACGAGGGCGAAGATCTGTCCCGCTTTAAGAATGCAGTGAATACCTGCAAAAATTTTATCAAAAATTTTAATTCTGACTACCACAATCTGTTTTTTTATGGTACAGTGGGTACGGGGAAATCATTTCTATCCGGCTGTGTTGCAAAGGATCTGATTGAGAGCGGACATTCCGTAATTTATTTTAGCGCAACCGGTCTGTTCGATCTGTTGTCAAGATATTCCTTTGATTACAAAAACCGGGAAGAGCTGCGTGAGACGTGCGCCGATCTGTATCAGTGCGATCTGCTCATCGTGGATGATCTGGGCACGGAGATGACAAACCAGTTTGTGGCATCCCAGCTGTTCGCCCTCTTAAACGAGCGCCATATCGGCAAAAAGGCGACGATCATCTCCACCAACCTCTCTCTTGAGGAACTGCGAAACAGATATTCCGACCGTATCTTCTCACGCATAACAAGCAACTATGAGATCTGTAAACTGTCAGGACAAGACATCAGGATGTACAAGAAACGACTGCTGAACAGAAAGTGAGGTTTCTCTCATGACCAGACGCGAAGAAAAAAGGAATCTGGAGACCATACCGGTAGGCTCTCTGGGGCTGATCCCCATGGCTGGCTGCAAATCTCTGGGTGAAAAAGTGGACTACTACCTCGTAAAATGGCGGACTGAGCGGGAAAGCGAGCACAAGGATTCCCTCGCCTTCTCCGGCTACCAGCGCGACACTTATATTCTGGAAGCCGCCGTGCCGAGATTCGGTTCCGGCGAAGCCAAGGGCGTGATCAAGCAGTCCGTCCGCGGCTCCGATCTCTATATTCTGGTAGACGTGGCCAACTACAGCCTGACCTATTCGCTCTGCGGGCACGAGAACCACATGTCGCCCGACGACCACTATCAGGACTTAAAGCGCATCATCTCCGCGGTGGGCGGCAAAGCGCGGCGCATCACGGTAATCATGCCTTATCTCTACGAGAGCAGACAGCACAAGAGAACGGCCCGCGAGTCCCTCGACTGCGCGCTGGCTCTGCAGGAGATGGTCAACATGGGCGTGGACAACATCATCACCTTCGACGCCCACGATCCCCGCGTACAGAACGCGATTCCCCTGCATGGCTTTGAGACGGTACAGCCCGCTTATCAGTTCATCAAGGGACTGCTGAATCACGTCAAGGATCTGCGTCTGGACAGCGACCACATGATGGTAATCAGCCCCGATGAGGGCGGCATGAGCCGCGCCATCTACATCGCCAACGTACTCGGGCTGGACATGGGAATGTTCTATAAGCGCAGGGATTACACCCGCGTCGTCAACGGGCGGAATCCTATTGTAGCGCACGAGTTTCTCGGCTCCAGCGTCGAGGGCAAGGATATGATCATCATAGACGACATGATCTCCTCCGGCGAGAGCGTCCTGGAGGTTGCCGCCGCCTTGAAAGAGCGCAATGCCGGGAGAATCTTTGTATTCTCGACCTTCGGCCTCTTCACGGCCGGTCTGGACCGCTTTGACAAAGCCTACGCCGACGGCACAATCTATCGGGTGCTGACGACCAACCTGATCTATCAGACCCCCGAGCTGCTTGCCCGCGAATGGTACATCGACTGTGACCTGAGCAAGTATATCGCCTACATCATCGACACCTTAAATCACGATACTTCCATCAGCGATCTGCTGAATCCCGTGGAGCGTATCCAGTCGATTGTGGCGAGATATCATGCGGGAGAGCTGGGCTGACAACCCCCGCAAGCGACATACCGTGAGTTCGAGACCTTCCTCACGTAAAACAAAACTAAAGGAGACAAATGAATATGAAGAACAAGAATGTAGCATTTCTGACTCAGGCGGCTATGATTGCCGCCATCTATGTGGTGCTGACGTTTATCGCCAACGCCTTCGGGCTTGCCAACTACGCCGTGCAGGTCCGCTTCTCCGAGGCTCTCACGATTCTGCCTTATTTCACTCCCGCCGCGATTCCCGGTCTCTTTATCGGCTGTCTGCTGAGTAATCTTCTGACAGGCTGCGCACTGCCCGACATCATTTTCGGCAGCATCGCGACGCTCTTGGGCGCGCTCGGCACGTATGCGCTGCGCAGCCGCAGATGGTGCGCGCCGCTCTGTCCGATTCTCGCCAACACAATCATTGTCCCGCTGGTTCTGATCTACGGTTACGGTCTGCTGATTGAGGGTTTGTCTACCCTGCAGTGCTTCGGCTACTACTGCCTGACCGTGGGCGCAGGCGAGGTAATCTCCTGCGGCATCCTCGGCATGATACTGCTGTTCGCGCTGGAAAAATACCGCGGCACGCTGTTCGGCGACGGCTGACGCCGCTTTCACCAAGCCGTATTCCGCCCGCACAGACGCTAATACAAGGCGTTCAGCCAATCCCTGACCTGAAACAGATCATCCAGCACAATCACGCTCTTATCCCGCATCTCGTCCGTCGGCGGGAGCATATCGGGCACCATGATCGGCCTCATGCCGGCGCTGTGCGCGGCGCGAATACCGTTGTAAGAATCCTCTATCGCATAACAGCGACTGGGTTCCGCATTCATTTTTTCACATGTCATCAGATAGATGTCCGGCGACGGCTTGCTGTGTTCCAGCTGGTCGCCGCCCGTCACTACGCGAAAATATTCATATAATCCGGCCTGCTCGAGCTCCTGCGTGACAACCGCCAGTCTGGTGGAGGACGCCAGCGCCATCGGCACATCATTTTCCCGCAGATATTCCAACAGCTCGCGCACGCCCGCCTTCACGGGCAGGCCATCCCGGTCCGCAATCCCGTGGAACAGCGCGGAAGCCCTGCCGCAGAATTCTTCATAGGGAAAATCCTTTCCGTAGCGCTCCAGAACAATCTCTCTGGTTTTCGCACTGTTCGTCCCGATACAGGGAAGAAATGTCTCCCGCATATCCGAAAGCCCGTATGTTTCGCCGGTCTTCTCCCAGCACTCCAGCACCAGGCGTTCGCTGTCAAAGATCACCCCGTCCATATCAAAAACAACCGCATCCGTCCTGCACATCAAGTTTTCTCCTTCGTCGCGGCGCGCGCCCCGCCGCCGTCAGTTTTCTTTTCGCACATAAGTGATGAACCTGTTTCCGTTTTCGGCGAACCACTCTGTGGAATCGTTGATGCCTTTTTTGTACAGCGTCCCCGTGACCGGATCCATCACGACGACGTTCAGCTCGTTAAACCCTGTGATAAGCACCGCGTTTCCGTCGTCCAACAGGGCAAGCACCGGAATATCCTGATTCACATAGTACAGCACCGCGTCCAATGTACAGCCTGACAGATTCAGGACCGTGCAGTTTTCCAGATCCGACTCCAGGATGGAAAAGACGGATTCACCACGATCCAGCATTCGCTGTGTGCTTCTGGATATTCCCTCATATTTCAGAATGGTGTCGAGGCACACCGCAAGGGAGCTCTCCGTCTCCGTCGCCTCCGCCTCCGTGATTGCCATAATCTGATTCCTCGTGCTTCTCACGACGCGTTTCCAGAGATATCCCCCGTCGTCATCCGTCACGGCGCCCGATATGTCGTAAGCCAGCGCGACGGCCTCACCGGGATCGGCATAGATACCCTCTATGCCGTCCTTCCCATAGACATAGCAGCGCGCGGCCATCGTCCGCTCTTCTTCCTCCTGAAGCGCTATTGTCCTGTTCCCTTCAAAGAGCACCTCTTTCGGGGACAAATGCTGCAGCCCCTTCGCATCGATCTCATCCTTCACATCGATCTCCGCGATCGTCTCAAAATTCTCCGTCACCACGTAACTGATCAGGTTGCTGCCCTGCCTGACCTGCTCCGTACTCATGATCTGATCGTCCGCCGCCGGCTTGTATGTCCCGCTCGCCTCATCCCACGCGACTCTGGACAGTGTGATCTGATTTCCCTCAATCACTCCGTCCGTCACGTAAATGCCTTCCTTGCTGTAGGTTTTCAGAATGCTCCCGTCGTCGCTCTGAATCTGCACGCAATACATCGGGAAGGTCGATATGCCCGCATTGTTTACCGCAATATCGGCCTTTCTGGTCAATCCGTATATCAGATCTTCCTCCATAAAGCCGAGCACGGAAATAGATTCGCCGCTCTTCGCCCGGATGTCATCCCGCCGCTGTGTACTCAGATTGATCATGGACAGACTGCTGCCATCCTCCGCCTGCCATACCAGCATCTTATTGGAATCGGACACCCGGTAGCTGCCCTCACGCAGTCCCGAGACGATCGTCTGGCAGGCCTTCGATTCCAGATTCACCGCATAGACGCTGTCCTCCAGAAGGAAATAATAAATCCCCGCCTTGTTCACGTAGGACAGCTGTTCCAGATCCGCCGCCAGCAGCTCATAGGGCTTGTCGTAGGGAACGTAAATCAACTCCTCCACCGTGTTTGTCATACTGCTGTAGTAATACACGGCCACGCCCACATTGCCCTCATGACGCCCTCTGTTCATATAGCCGTACACGAGAAATGTCACGTTACCTGTCTCGTCCACAGACAGAATCTGTATATTGTGCTGGTCATACATGTCTCTCGCATCCGATATGCCTTCCGTATTCCCGTAGAAGCTGAAAAGTCTGGCCAGCTTATTGTCCGTCACATTGTAGGCGTACAGTTTATCCGATACCGTGTAGGCGAACACATTGCCGCCGTCGCTCTCGGACAGCTTCACTCCCTCGCCGACAATGCCCAGCATGATCTTGTCGTTGACATAGCCGTCCGCCGTCTCGTCAAAGATCTGATCCATTGTCCTCTCATAGTCGAGCAGATACATTCTGTCCGGCGTGTAACGCACGCGGTAATATTCTCTGATCCGGTAGCGGTTGTTCGTCTGTCCGTCCCTGACGGAGACGAAATATTGCATGGAGAAGGATCCCATCTGCTCCGACAGATCCATGATTGCAATATCCGGCTCCGTGATCCGCTCGACGCGCAGATTTCCCCACGTGATCTGGTCGAAACTGCTGTGTATCGTCACCTTCTGAAAGGTCGTGTTGTCTCCCTCGGCATTGGACTCCAGATACTTCGTCAGTTCCTTGGCCGCTTCCTTGTCAAAGGTTTTCTCATGAAAATCCACTATATAATCCAGCTTATCCCTCACGTACAGGGAATCGCTCAACACAATGCGGGTGTAATACCGGATCGGGGAACCGCCCTCCGGCGTCACCAGAAACACAAGCATATACTCCGTATCACTGTCGATCAGGTCCTTCAGCGTAATGCTGAAATCGATCGCCGTCTCGCCCTGCTCATACTCCTCCACCTCGGTGTTCTCCACGAGCCGGCTTCCGTCGATGCTTCTGACCTCAAACGCGATGCTGCCAACCGGTTCTCCGTATGTTTCAATCCGCGCATTGATTTTTCTGTCGCTGCCGACAGGCTGAATGGTATCCCGCAGATGCGCCGTATCCATACTCTGCGCATAGCCATGCAGACTGTTGACGAGATGGCCCTCCGCATACAGGGACAGAATCGGGTACGTCGCCTCGCTCATCTCGGTTGTCATATCGGTATTTCCCTGGTTCATGACTCTGCTGATCAGCGCAAGCGCCGCCGCAAAGATCACGCCCAGCAAAACTCCCTTTATAATCGCCTTCTTCATAATAACCTCTTCAAAGTCGGATCTATATGCAGAAACCGGGCGGTCTCGTCGGCCTGCCGCCTGATTTCCCGCTCTCTCTCCGCGCTGCGCGTCTCTCTCTTTACCGCCCGTATCAGCAGATTCTTGGGCGTATGCTCCATGTCGATAAATTCCAGGATGCTTGTCTCATAGCCGGCCGCCTCCAGCAGATTCGCGCGCATGGCGTCCGTGACCAGCGCCGCCATCCTCTCCTTAATGATCCCGTATTTGAGAAGCGGCGCCAGTTCATCGTTCCGTATCTGTCCGTTTACCTCATGCTGACAGCACGGCACAGACAGAATCACCCGCACGCCCCATCTCACAGCCTTGTCCAGCGCATAATCCGTGGCCGTGTCGCACGCGTGCAGCGTCACAACCATATCCACAGCCTCCTGCCCGTCATAGGAGGCGATATCCCCTTTGACGAAGCGCAGCTTCCGGTAACCGTACTTCTCACGCAGTCGATTGCAGCGGTCGATAACATCCTCCTTTAAGTCCAGCCCCGTGATCTCCACATCATATTTCTTCAATTCATGCAAATAATAGTACATGGCAAAAGTCAGATAAGATTTGCCGCAGCCGAAATCTATGATGCGCACAGTCCTCTCCTGTGAGAGTGTCGGCAGAATATCCTCGATAAATTCCAGAAAACGGTTGATCTGCTTAAACTTATCGTAACGCGCGCGGACAATTTTTCCCTCATCCGTCTGCACACCCAGATCCACCAAAAACGGACCGGAACTCCCTCCTCCAGAATATATCGCTTTACCCTGTTATGGGAAAGCCGCATACTTCTGTCCGCCTCCGTCGTCGTTCCGGTATCGTCTGTCCGTTTTCTTTTGATTGTGGTCTTTCCCTTTTTGCTGACCATGACGACCGCTTTACACCGCCTGTGTTCTATCTCTCCCTGTCTGAAATCCTGCGCCAGCAGCCGCTCTATCTGCCCGATGAGCTCCTCCTGTTCCAGATTCTCGTGGAATACCTGGGTCCCCGCATAGACCGTCTTCTGAAAGAGGAGCTTTCCCCTGATCATAACGGGCCGCACCTTGATCTTGTGCGCCTTCTCTTTTTCTCTCGGATTGCTCAAAATGATCTGATAGAGTCCTTCGTCAACGGTTTCCCGCAAAAGCGCCGTAAGCGCCAGTTCTTCCTGCATTCTGTACCTCATTCTGAAACGGCTGTTTTCCGCGTTTCCAAACGCTCTGACTCTATTTTAATAAGATTGCCATAAAACCACAACTAAAATTTTAAGATTCCTCTGCGGTTTGTATGTCGCTTTCTGTAGATTTCGTAGAACACGAGAATTTGGATAAATTCGTTCATCCTCTTGTCGTCCGCATCGCAGGCTTCGCCCTCCGCCTCCCTGATCTTGTCTGAGATAATCTGCGTCAATCGATAAAGCTGCCATTTGTCGGGATATTCATCATAAATCATACTGCCCTCGTAATCCATACAGTCGAGCGTCTCCGCTATGATTTTCTGATATTTCCTGGCCTGCACAGGGTACATCTGCTGCAAGTACTCCAGATCTCTCGTGACGCTGTCTTCCTGCTGATAGTATAAGGGCAGGGGATATGCCATGTAAAACGGCAGTATTCTGGACTGGTTCATACCGCGCTCCCGCTTCATGCCTTTTTATCCTATCATATGAAAAAAGGAGCGGATGGTGCACCGCTCCTCACATTTCACATTCTGTATTGCTTATTCCCTCACGCTCTCAATCCGCGCCACAGCGCGCTTCAGAGCCAGTTCCGCTCTGTTCATATCCGTTCCCGGAGCGTGTTCCCTGATCCTCTCCTCGGCCCGCGATTTCGCCTCCTCGGCCCGCGTCACATCGATCTCCGAAGGCCACTCTATGATCTCGGCAAGAATCGTGACTTTATCCGGCAATACCTCGGTGAATCCCGCGTGAAGCGCGGCTTCCTTCACCTCGTCGCCTCTGGTGATGGTCAGGATACCGGGCGCAATAATCATCGTCATCGGTATGTGATCCTTATAGATGCCGACTTCGCCCTCCACCGTATTGAACTCCACCATGGATACCTCATCCTCGTAGAAGACTCTGTCCGGTGTAATGATTTTTAATGTAAAATTTCTGTTCTCATCAGCCATACGCTACCGCTCCTTACGAAATCGCCTGTCTTACGCCTTACTGCTCATGCGGGCGACTACGTCGTCGATGCTTCCCGCGTTCAGGAAATAACTCTCCGGAATATCGTCGTGCTTGCCTTCCAGAATCTCCTTGAAGCCGCGAATCGTCTCGGCGATCGGCACATACTTGCCCTCCAGGCCGGTGAACTGTCCTGCCACGAAGAAGGGCTGAGACAGAAATCTCTGTACCTTTCTCGCACGGGAGACAACCAGCTTATCCTCCTCGGAGAGCTCATCCATACCGAGAATCGCGATGATATCCTGCAGTTCCTTGTATCTCTGCAGAATCTCCTGCACGCCTCTGGCCACTTCGTAATGCTCCTGTCCGACAATTCTCGGGTCGAGAATGCGGGACGTGGAATCCAGCGGATCAACCGCAGGATAGATACCCAGCTCCGCGATGGAACGGGACAGCGTCGTCGTCGCATCCAAGTGAGCAAAGGTTGTCGCAGGCGCCGGGTCCGTCAGGTCATCCGCCGGCACATACACGGCCTGCACGGATGTGATGGAACCGCTTTTCGTGGAAGTGATTCTCTCCTGCAATGCGCCCATCTCTGTCTGCAGTGTGGGCTGATAACCAACCGCCGAAGGCATACGGCCAAGCAGCGCCGACACCTCGGAACCCGCCTGCGTGAAACGGAAAATATTGTCGATGAACAGCAGTACATCCTTGCCGCCCTTGTCGCGGAAATATTCGGCCATCGTAAGTCCCGTCAGTCCGACTCTCATTCTCGCTCCGGGGGGCTCGTTCATCTGACCGAAGACCATCGTCGTCTTGTCGATAACGCCCGACGCCATCATCTCATGATACAGATCGTTGCCTTCTCTGGTGCGCTCGCCTACACCGGTAAACACGGAATAGCCGCTGTGCTCCGTCGCGATATTGCGGATCAGCTCCTGAATCAGCACGGTCTTACCCACGCCGGCACCGCCGAACAGACCGATCTTACCGCCCTTCTGATAAGGGCACAGCAGATCGACGACCTTAATACCCGTCTCCAGAAGCTCCGTCGCCGTGGACTGCTCCTCAAAGGCCGGAGCCGGTCTGTGAATCGGCTCGTATCCCACGTCCGTGGGCGCCGGCTTATTGTCGATCGGTTCGCCGAGGACATTGAAGATACGTCCCAGCGTATTCTCGCCAACCGGCACCGTGATCGGCGCGCCCGTCGCGACCGCATCCATACCTCTCACAAGCCCGTCGGTAGAACCCATAGCGATACATCTCACGGTATCGTCGCCCAGATGCTGTGCCACCTCCACGACCAGCTCTCCCTCGCCCTTAAGCGGAATTTTGATCGCGTCGTTGATCTCCGGCAGATTCCCTGCCGGGAACTTGATATCCAGTACGGCACCGATGATCTGAGTAATTTTTCCAAGGTTTTCACCTGTCTTTACTTCTGCCATCTCTTCTTCCTTTCACTCATGTTTATTTACTTTCACAGTTCAGCTCACGCCCGCTCGCTATGAGATGGCATTTGCACCTGCGATGATTTCTGTTAATTCCTGCGTAATAGATCCCTGGCGCGCCCTGTTGTACATCAGGGACAGATGATCTATCATCTCCTCGGCGTTCGTCGTCGCAGAGTCCATAGCCTGCATTCTCGCACCGTTCTCACTCGCGCACGCCTCCACCAGACCGCCGTAAATCAGGCTGGTGACATACTTCGGAATGATCATGTTGAGCGCCTCGTCGTCCTCGGGTTCAAAATTCATCATCGCCTTGCTGCCCGTCTCCTGCGCCGCCTTTTCTTCGGCGGCCTCCACGGGAAGCAGCTTGAGAAGCGTCGGCTCATGCACGACGGTATTCTTAAATCCCGTGTACGCAAGGTAGATCTCGCCGATCTCCCCCGCCGCGTAAGACGCCAGCAGCTTGCGGCTGATCTCCATGGCGTCCACATAGGACGGCTCCTCGATGATGTCCGAATTTTCATCCTTGATCACGTAGCCATAGCGCTGCAGCGCATCCTTGCCCTTCTTGCCGATCGCGTAGATTTCCAGATCCTCTTTCCTGAAATCTCCCTTGGTAATCAGCTTGACCACATTGGAATTATAGCCTCCGGCAAGTCCTCTGTTGGAGGTAATCACAATGACCGCCTTCTTCTCTGAGTCGCCCGGCTTCAGATACGGATGGTTCAGGCCGCCGGTCTTCGCCAGCATGGAGGTCACCGTCTCGTACATACAGTTAAAATATGCCTTGGACTGTTCCGCGCGCTGTTTTGCCCGCTGCAGCTTTACGGTAGAAACAAGCTTCATGGCTTTGGTTATCTGCTGCGTACTCTGTATACTGCCCTTACGCCTTTTTATGTCTCTCATTGAGGCCATAGCGTCACCCTCTTCCCTCTAGCTTATCTCTACTTGAACTGCGCCTTGAACTCCTCGACGGCTTTTCTGAGCTTGGCGTCCGTCTCGTCGGATATCTCTTTGTCCTTCGCAATCGCGGCCGGCACCTCGGGATATTTGGTGTCAAGGAACTCGAACAGCTCCTTCTCGAATCTCGTGATGTCTTCCACCGGAATGTCCAGCAGATACTTGTTCGTGGCCACGAAAATAATGATAACCTGATACTGCACCGGCATCGGCTGGTACTGTGGCTGCTTGAGAATCTCCTTGATTCTTTCGCCCTGCGCCAGCTTCTCCTTGGTATCCGCATCCAGCTCGGAGCCAAACTGCGAGAATGCCGCCAGCTCACGATACTGCGCAAGCTCCGTACGGATAGGCGCCGCGATCTTCTTCATCGCCTTGATCTGCGCCGAACCGCCCACACGGGATACGGAAAGTCCCGCATTGACCGCCGGCCGGAAGCCGGAATTGAACATCTCCGTCTCCAGATAGATCTGTCCGTCCGTGATGGAGATGACATTCGTCGGGATATATGCGGACACATCGCCCGCCTGCGTCTCGATGATCGGCAGAGCCGTCAGCGAACCGCCGCCGTACTCCTCGTTCATTCTCGCCGCGCGCTCCAGCAGTCTGGAGTGCAGGTAGAAGACGTCGCCGGGATACGCCTCACGTCCCGGCGGCCTTCTGAGCAGCAGGGAGAGTGTGCGGTATGCGGCTGCGTGCTTACTCAGATCGTCGTAGATCACCAGCACGTCCTCGCCGTTCTCCATCCATTCCTCACCGATCGCACAGCCCGAATACGGCGCTATGTACTGCAGCGGCGCAAGTTCGCTCGCCGTCGCCGCAACCACGGTCGTGTAAGCCATTGCCCCATACTCCGTGAGTGTCTTTACAATCGAAGCGACGGTGGAAGCCTTCTGTCCTATCGCGACATAGATACACTTCACATTCTGTCCCTTCTGGTTGATGATCGTGTCAATCGCGATTGCCGTCTTACCGGTCTGTCTGTCGCCGATGATCAGCTCACGCTGTCCTCTGCCGATCGGAACCATGGCGTCAATCGCCTTGATACCGGTCTGCAGCGGCGTATCCACAGATTTTCTCGTGATAACGCCGGAGGCAACTCTCTCAATCTTACGATACTTGTCAGTCTGGATCGGCCCCTTGCCGTCAATCGGCAGTCCAAGGGCATTTACAACACGGCCGAGCATACAATCGCCCACAGGCACCTCCACAACGCGCCCTGTGGTTTTTACGATATCGCCCTCGTTGATACTGTGCTGGCTTCCGAGAAGCACCGCACCGACGTTGTCTTCCTCAAGGTTCAATATCATACCGTAAACTTCGCCGGGGAACTCCAGCAGTTCTCCCTGCATAGCATTCTCAAGTCCGTGCACGCGAGCGATACCGTCCGCAACCTGGATGACCGTGCCGACGTCGGACACTTCCAGATCGGACGCATATCTCTTGATTTGATCCTTAATGACTGAACTGATCTCTTCTGGTCTTAAATTCATGGATCATACGCACCTTTCTTCTTATTTTTTGATTCCAGCCCCGATTCGGTCCCTTTCGGCCTTCGTCAAAGCTGAACCTTCAGTAATTCTTTCTGCATTTCGCTCAACTTCGTTCTGATACTGCTGTCCACAACCCGATCACCGATGCGGATGACCATGCCACCGATCAGCGCCGCATCCTCCCGGTAATGCATCTCCATCTCTCTGTACTGCGTCGTATCGAGCAATTTTCGCTCTATCTCCCGGCGCTGCTCTTCTCTGAGAGGAACCGCGGTCGTCACCGTCGCGATGCCGATTCCCTTGTACCGCTTCACTTCCGCAATAAAATAATCGATAATCGCGTCGATATCCCGATAACGGTCCTTGGAGATGACGATCGTGAGAAAGCCCAGGAGTTCCTCGGACACTCTTCCCTCAAAAATGTTTCTGGCAACCTGAACCTTCTCCTCCTTGATGATTTTCGGATGATTCATCAGCCTGCCGAACTCCTCGTTCTCGGAGAGCACCCGCTTTAACTGCTCCATCTCTTCCAGCAATACATCTACTTTATCTCTCTCGACCGCAAGTTCGAACAGCGCGTCTCCGTATGTCTTTGAAATCAGCTTAGCCATGTGCTCTCACCTATTTCTTTCAACGTCTCTTCAATCAAACTGTCCTGAACGGTCGTGTCAATCGCCGCATTCACGACTTTGCCCGCCATCATGGAGGCCAGTACAACCATCTCGCGCTTCACCTCGTCGACCGCCTTGCTCTTCTCAAGCTCCGCTTCCACGCCCGCTCTCTCGATGATCCTCGCGGCCTCTTCCTTGGCGTCCGCCACGATCTTATTCTCATTGGCGAGCGCCTTCTTGCGCGCCTCGCTCAGAATCGCCTCGGCTTCCTTGTCGATATCCCTGAGCTTCGCCTCATACTCTTCTTTCAGCGCGCGCGCGTCTTCCATGTCCGCCGCTGCGCTGTCCAGCTCGTTCTTGATCCGATTCTGTCTGTTCTGCATCATATTCCTGACCGGATTGAACAGGAAATGCGACGCGATCAAAAACAGCGCGAAAACGGCTATGATCATCAGAACCGCGTCATGCAGAAGCTGAAAGTCCAGGTCAAACAGTCTCGGCTCCATCTGCGCGGAGGCCAACGCCATCTGTGTCGCTAACGTACTCAAGCCTTTATCCTCCTTTCTATCGTCTTAAGAACACATTCGCATGTCCTCTTAGGGTACTAAAGGCTTAACGAACAAGAGCAGCATCGCGATCAGCAGGCCGTACAGACCTGTCGTCTCGGCAACCGCCTGGCCCAGAAGCATGGTGGAAGTCACGTCGGATTTAGCGCCCGGATTCCTGCCGACCGCCGCCGCCGCATGGCCCGCCGCAATACCCTGGCCGACACCGGGGCCGATACCTGCGATAACCGCAAGACCCGCGCCGATCGCGGAACAACCTAAAATAAAGTTTGTGTTAAATTCTCCCATTTTTATTTCCTCCTTTAGTCTTATAAAATTTAAAAATGGTATTTTCCTGTCAGTGCCTGAACCTACTCATCCGTCGTGCAGGCGTCGGTAATGTATGTCATCGTCAGCATACAGAACACATACGTCTGGATCGCACCGGAGAACAGGTCGAAATATACGTGCAGCGCCGCCGGCCAGACCACCGCGATCTTCGCAAGCAGTCCGTAAATAAGCGCCATCATGACGGTTCCGGACAGAACGTTCGCAAACAGACGAAGCGAAAGAGAAACCGGCACCGCCACCCAGCCGATAATATTGATCGGCGCCCAGAACGGCCACGGGTCGCACAGCTCCGCCACAACGCCCCTGACCTTCTTGTGCTTAAATTTGTTGAAATGAATCAGCGTGAACGTCATCAGGCCCAGCGCCAGCGTCACGCCGTAATCCGCCGTCGGCGGTCTCAAGCCGAACAGTCCGGATATATTGCTGAGCAGGATAAAGATAAAGATTGTCCCGATATAGTTGCGGAATTTCGGGCTGAACTTTCCCATGACGCCGCCGATCATGTTGTCCAGCATCTCCACAACCATCTCCACGATATTCTGGAATGTCCCCGGGACATCCGTCGCATGCTTGACAGCACGGTTTGCCGCTATGCAGAAGCCGATAATCACCAGCATAACGATCAGCACGCACACGTGCGTCGTCGTGATCCAGATGGTCTGTCCAAACAGCTCATAGGAAAAAACGCCGTGGACCATAAAGTCAATATCGGCCGCCCCGGAAGTCAAAAGAACACCTTGCCCCATGCTATCACCTCCTCCATCCTATATTTTGATTACCTTTGAACGGATCTTGCACAGCCACGGATTCAGATAAGCCGAAAGCTTCATACCCATATATCCGCAAAACATAAAAATCGGATTGGCAAAATCCGTATAGATCAATATCAACATGACGATCACCAGCACAAGATACCTGAGCAGATTATTCGTGCCGACCGTCTTCGCCGCCTGTTTCGCCGCCTGGTCCATCCCTCTGTCTATCGACCACCACATATGTATCGCGCCCGCCACCGCGAGCAGCACGCCGATCCACAGGCCGAGGCTGTAGTCCGCCCGCCTCGAAAAGCACAGCAGCACGGCCTGAAACACAACGCCGTACAGGAGAATCCCCAGACACAGATCGAACAGGGTCGGGTCAATTTTCTTCTTCATAAGCGCTCTCTTCACTCTCATCACTCTGTCTCTTCGTGCCGCGCCTGCGGGTCTGTGCAGGGACGTCATATATTTTCTTTGCAAATCTGAACACGTTGGTAAAGCCTGCCAGCGCGCCGACAAAAAACAGCGCCACCGTCCAATAAGAAGTGCCGAATCTCCGGTCGAGGAACATTCCGGCAAAAGAACACAGGAAAATAGGAACGAGCATGTTGATACCAAACTGACTTATCATCATAAGCGCATGGTATACATTCTTGTTATATCTCACCGCATTCCCCTTCTCACAAGAAACCTTCGCACCGCCGTCCGCCGCTGACAGGCCATGTGCCGCAGACAGCCTACGAGTAAAATTATAACCATTTCTGGTACTTATGTCCAGTCTTATTGTGTAAAATAGATAAAAAACAGGATATTTCTTCCTGTTTTACATTGACTTTTCACTATCGGCAGTGTAACGTAACCTATAAGAACAGAGAATACCCACGTGGCACGATTCCCGGGAGGCGCTATGGCAGATCCGATCCTTTACCGCAAAAGACTGATCCCTGAAGAATGTATCCTGCTGAAAGACGACCGCATTCTGCTGCGGGACGACGACAAAATCATCACCGGCTGGAACACCATCAAACCGCGCAGGGATCTGCACCACGGATATTCCTGCTACTATCTGAGGGAGGGCTTCAAGGTCAGCAAATTCTACCGCGAGGACAATTCCCTCCTGTACTGGTACTGCGACATTGTAACCTACGAACACCGCGAAGATCCGGACACCTACATCGTGACCGATCTGTTGGCGGATGTGATCGTCTATCCCGACGGCTTCGTCAGAGTCGTAGATCTCGACGAGCTTGTCACGGCTCTGGACGACAGGCTGATCTCCGAAGATATCCTGAAAACCTCCCTCCGCAATCTGAACAGCCTTCTGGAAATCATCTATGCCGGCAAGTTTGACAGACTGCAGGCGCCGATCGAGCAGATCATCGCGGAGAGAAACTAAACCCTGACATACTTCAGGGCGGCTGCATCCCGTGCAGCCGCCCCGCTTTTCGCTCTAAATCCCACAAATCGTTTCGTTTAATAGAAAATATGTCCGCCGATGGTGTACTTGGGCGTCACCCCATCGATCGGCGTCCTGAAATACACGCAGTTGCCAACATTAGTCGTGCCGCCCATCACCTCGTCCGCGGCCTGATAACAGCTCGCCGTCGCTCTGCCCTCCGCCAGAGCCAGCGCCAGTCTGCCGCTGGCCACCGGCGAAAACTGCCCGGACTGGTAAATAACCCCCGTCACGGTATCCGGATAGACGGAGCTGAGCACTCTGTTCATGACGACGGAGCCCACCGCCACCTGACCGACATAGGGTTCGCCGCCGGCCTCACAGTAAATCAAATTCGCCAGAAGATACCTGTCGCCCTCCGCGAAGGACACCTCCGAAATATCTCTCCAGCTCGACTGCGCCGCCAGCTCCGCCATACGGATTTCCTCCGCCAGCTTCGCTCTCAGAACCGAAATATTCTCCTCCTGCTCCTTGATCTGCTGCTCGTAGGCGAGCGCCTGCGCTTCCGCCTCCGATATCTGTCCTGCAGTGGCGTTGATGGACTGTGACGTCTGGCTGACCAGTCCCGACACGCGGCCCTGCTCCGCCACCACCTGCACCCTGTACTCATCCAGGTCTTTCTTGTCCGCCTCGAGCTGCTCCATATCCCGCTCCAGCTCGGCTTCCTTCTCTTCCATCCTCGCCTGCGCGTCCTTGTAATCCTGCAGTACCTTCTGCTGATAGGAGGACAGCTGCTCAATATAGTTGTTCTTGTTCAGGAAATCGGAAAAGCTGCCCGCCGAAAAAAACAATTCCAGGTAGAGGTAGTCGCTCCGCTCATACATGAAACGGATCTGCTTTTTCATCGTGTCGTACTGCTCGTCCTTGAGGCGGATCGCCTCGTCCAGATCACTCTGCACCTGCGCGATATCGGCGTTCAATGCCTCGATCTCCGACTCTTTATCGCCGATTTTATCTTCCAGATCATTCAGATTGCTGCTCACCTGTGAGAGTTCCGTATTTAAATTTGTCAGCGCACCCTCCAGAGAATTCTTCTGCTCATTCAGGTTATCCAGGTTCTCCTTCGTTCCCTCAAGTGCGGATTCCGTATCCTTTTTTTCCTCTTCGGCCTCTTCCAGCTGCCGGCGCGTCTCCTCCGTCGCCTGTGCGGTGACGGTCGTAAAGCCCAACAGCAGAGCCGTCGCCATCACAGCGGCCGCTTTTCGCCTGCCCCTCATAGATATCCTCCGTACCGGTATAGATTACTGCTCGATCATTCCCACTCTTCTCACGTGCTTCTCCTCCGCGGAAAACTCCGTGTTCAGAAAAGCGTCCACAATACTGATTCCGAGATTGGGACCCACGATGCCGCCGCCCAGAGCGAGCACGTTCGCGTCATTGTGCAGCCTGGTCATCCTGGCCGACAGCGTGTCCGCGCACAGCGCGCACCGAACGCCCCGCACCTTGTTCGCCGTGATGGAAATCCCGATTCCCGTCGTGCAGATCACAATGCCCTTTTCGCACTCCCCGCCGGCCACAGCCTCGGCAACGGCGCGCCCGTAAATCGGGTAATCACAGGATTTCTTATCATAGCAGCCGTAGTCCTTGTACGCAATTCCCTGCTCCTTCAGATGGGCGATAACCGCCTCCTTCAAGTCAAATCCGCCGTGGTCGCTTCCAATCGCTATCATCTTTTTCCCTCCGTCTTCTGTCATGATACATGAATGATTCTGTGCCCGGCCGCCTTCAGCAGCCTGTTCATGATTGCCTGCCCGATACCGTCGGTATCGAACGACTCCGCATAGATAACCTCCACCTGCTCATCGTCGAATTCCCGCAGAATGCGGTACAGCTCCCGCGCGACCGTCGCCTCATCGCGCCGGTCCCCCGCGCTCTTACACACATCGGCCCGATAGCGTTTCACACTCGTGTCAGTTGCAATAACGCCTGTTTTTTTATTTTCCCGCCGGTGTCGGTCTATGCGGCTGTTGATATATTCTATCACACTTTGCTCCGCTCCGTCCACAATCGTCAGTTCCCCCTTCGGCGCATAGTGCCTGTACTTCATCCCCGGCGCCTTCGGGGCCTGTCCGGAGTCGTCCCGCAGCATCGTGCGGTCCTCGGCCACATCGCCCAGAACCTCCCGCAGCATTTCCACTGTGATATAGCCCGGACGGAGCACCGTCGGCGGTTCCTCCGTCAGATCGACAATCGTAGATTCCAGGCCGATCTCCACATCGCCGCCGTCCACAATCATCTCGACCCTGCCGTCCAGATCTTCTATGACATATTTCGCCACCGTCGGGCTCGGTCTGCCCGAACGGTTCGCGCTGGGCGCCGCCACATAGCCGCCCGCCGCCCGGATCAGTTCCCGCGCAACGGGATCGACAGGCATCCGCACTGCCACCGTATCCAGCCCGCCGGTCGTCTCATAGGGCACCAGCTCTGCTTTATAGAAGATCATCGTGAGGGGACCCGGCCAGAATCTCCCGGCCAGCTTCACCGCGCTCTCCGGTATTTCCCGCACGATAGCGGCAAGCGCCTCCATATCGGCAATATGTACGATCAGCGGATTGTCGGAGGGCCTGCCCTTCGCCTGATAGATCTTCTCGGAGGAGGCGGCATTCAGGGCGTCCCCGCCCAGGCCGTACACCGTCTCCGTCGGAAAAGCCACAAGCCCGCCCGCCCGGATCACATCACCGGCAGCCCGCACCAGCGCTGCGTCGATATTGTTCTTGTCTATTCGGACCAGTTTTGTCTCCACGTCTGTATCCTTCTCACTCCGTCCGTCCGTTCAGCCACTGCATGACCGCCAGGTGAATCGCCCACGCGGCCCGCTCCTGATAGGCATCCGAGGCCAGCTTCTGCGCTTCCTCATAGTTCGATAGAAAGCCGCACTCCACGATCACAATCGGCACGGAGGTTTTCTTTAACAGATAATAGCTGTCGTTCGCCTTGGCCTGCCTCGCGTTGTCCTTATCCAGCTCCTCCGCCATGACGCGCTGTATGCGCTCGGCCAGCTCTTTGCTCCGCTCGCTGCCCGCATAGTAGAAAGCCTGCGCCCCGTGCACATACTCCTCATGATAGCTGTTCTGATGTATGCTCACCACCAGGGCGGGCTGATGTTCCTCGATGAGCGCCACGCGGTTTTTCATGTCCTGCACCTTCTTGTTGGAAGCGTTCTCATCGTACAGGCCCCGATCGGAGTCCCGCGTCAACACCGCGTCGACGTCCTGCATTTGCAGAAATTTCTGCAGCTTCAGCGCGATCTGCAGGTTGATATCTTTTTCCAGGCTGCCGTCTATCCCGACCTTGCCGGGATCCTGACCGCCGTGTCCCGCATCGATCACCACACACGGTCTGTCCTCGTCCGTCTCCACCCTGTCCGAAGAGACCGACGTCATCAGCCGTCTGCCGCCGCGCGCAATCAGGCAGACCGTCGCAAGCACCGCCAGAAGGAGCAGCGCCCCGGCAAGTTTTTCCCGCTTTTCCCTCTTCATATCCCATTCCCAACATTGAAACCTTTATAAATGCATATGAAGAAGTCCCGCGAAACATGCCGCCCTTCTGCGCCCTGCTACCGGTTCATATACCCTTCGATCACGTCCCAGATATCCGCCGTCTCAAAGCCGAGCCGCCACTCTGCCACGCCCGCAATACCATATTTGTCCATGATATTCAGTTTCACGCCGATCGACTCCGCGTCCTCCAGCCACACCTGGTAATAACTGTCTCCCGACTGGCATTCGCCGTAATTCTGGCAGGCCGTCTCATCCCACACGGTGGTGATGTCGTGATCCGCGATAAACTGCTGCGCGAGTCCCATTCCAACCGCCTGGCTGCTCAGCTGCGTCCCCTGCAGCTCCCATATCCGCGTGTAGAAAGGAATCGCGTTGATCACCTTCTCCGCGGGCACCTGCGCCACGGTATCGGCTATGCCTTTTTCCACGAAGTCGATGGAGGCCACCGACCCCGCCTCCGCGCTGCCCGCATAGTGCTCGTCGTAGCCCATGATAACGACATAATCCGCCACGATCCCCTGTTCTTTCCTATTATAATGATCCGTATAACCCATTGGCACATAGTTGTCGACCGAGAGCACGATGCCATGTTCCCTGCACGGGATGGACAGTTCTCTGATGAATTCCACAAAAGGTTCACCGGCATCCAGACTGATGTTCTCAAAATCAACATTGATGCCGTCCAGATCGTACTCCAGTGCTTCCGCTATCAAACGGTCGATGAGAGACTGCCGGGTGCTTGTCCCGGCCAAAACTTCATAGGTATCCACCTCTCCGCCGTTAAAGTTATCTATGACCGCCCAGACCTCCAGACCCATATCGTGAGCCTTCGACACATAATCCGCCGATGCAAGACTGACGAAATCTCCCTGATCGGTACACAGGGAAAACCACGTGGGCGCTATCACGTTGACGTTCTTCGTGGGCGCCATCATATCGGTCAATGTCTCATTTCCCGCTGCTCCGGCAATCGCATGCCACGCGAGATTGATCTTGTGATCTCTCGTGTTGGAGGCATATTCCGGCTCCTCGTAATCGGTCACCGGCGTCGGCGTCTCCGTCGTCTGATCCTCCAGCCGCTTGTTCTCCACGTACCCGATGAACGCGTCCTCCGTCTTCACCTTCGTCCACGTCTCCATCTCCTCCAGCACAACCACCCGGTCGCCCTTGGAGACATCTGTCAGGATATCGCTCTTAATGCCCCCCTGATAGCGCACCTGCGTATTCTTCTTGATCGTAGCCACCTGTCTCTCGTTCCACTCAGTGTACACCTGCATGTGATTTGGTTCCGTGTACAGGTCATAGGAGAAATTCGCATATTCTTTGACAAAATCTGCCGCGATATACAGCGTATCCCCCTCATAACGGGCGATCACATAATCGCGCTCCTCGGCGTCGCCGCCCACCGTCAGGGACGAAGCGCCGACCGACGTACTGACAATGGCATCCGGAAGCGCATATATAAGAAGCTTCTCTTTCTTATCCTCATAAAATCTGTCATTAAAATACTTATGCACTGTCGCGAGATCAAAGTAGCAGACACCGTCCCAGAGTTTCGCGTGTTCCTCGATCCGCTCATCCTGCAGAATGATCGGCACATCGTCGCTGCCCTGAACATCAAAATATTCCTCCAGATCCGCTCTCTCTTTGGAATAGGAATATTTCTCCACCAGCTTTGCCCCAAAACCTACTGCCCCAACCACGATAATAAGGACGATCGCGATTAGCACCGGAATAACCTTTTTCATGTATCCAGCTCCTTTCTGACCGTCCTCATTATAGCAGACTATTTCCTTTCAGTCATTACTTTTTGACATTTTTCGTCACAGACGCGGCATTTCCTGTCCTGCGCCTCCTTTTTGCCAAAAATCCTGCAAAGGCGCCTCCTTCTTCCCATAACCGCCGTTCTTCGCGCCGCAGTGCCGTGGCGGGAACTTTTGAAAAACCTCGGCGTTCTGTGTTTTGCGTATAAAATCATCGTTTTCTACATATGTTTTTTCATACCGTTGCGCACCGATCCGGCTCTATCCTGAATTTTAGTTTGCCAAAAAGAGGTTCGTGATATACCAATGGCATAAGATATAACAGGAAGCACAATAGCTGCCAAGACATCTCCGACGTGCAAATAAACCCAAATAACTGTATAACCTATCCATTCCTTGTGAATTATAATTGTGAAATATAGAAAGAATACGATATGGTCTACGATCAGGCACTTCGCCTATAAGACTCCCTCCGCTTCAGGCGGCTGCCGCCGCGGAGAAAAAGATGTTATTTATGAAATTTATGCGCTGCCTCCTTTCGCTGCCGATTACCGGAGACATCTTGTAGTTTGATTATAGCCGTAATATGACAAAAAAGCAAGGATTTTCTAAAATAATTAAATTTTTTTAAATACTTTATGCACACTATTGACTAAAATTGACGCAAAGTATAAGATACTTGTAAAATAAATCGCGCACAGCGTTTACGCGCGAAATTGCGAGTATGAATCATGGAATCATTGTAACCGAAAAGGACGTGAGCATCTCATGAAAATAGAAAAAGTAAACGAGCAGCAGATCCGCTGCATACTCACAAGAGAAGATCTTGTCAACAGGGAACTGAAGATCAGCGAACTCGCCTACGGCACGGAAAAGACGAAATCGCTGTTCCGCGACATGATGCGGCAGGCGGCCTATGAATGCGGCTTTGAGGCGGAAGACATTCCCCTGATGATCGAGGCGATTCCGCTGAACTCGGAATGCATCGTTCTGATTATCACCAAGGTGGAGGATCCCGAGGAGCTGGACACCCGCTTTTCCAAATTTGCGCCGTCAATCCACGAGGACGACGACTATGACGAAGAAGAGGAAGATATCGCGGACGCCTATACGGACGGCGCTGACGAAGTCTTAAATATGCTTCGCCAGATGAGCAGCGCCGAAGCTTCGGAGACTGCCTCCGGAGCCGCTCTCTCCTCCGCGGACACGGCGCAGATGCCCAAAGCGCCCGCGCGGGAGGAGACGCCCGCGCAGCCGGCGGTGAGACTGTTCTCCTTCTCCTCGCTGCACGACGTGACCCGCATCTCCCACATGGCCGCGCCTTCGTACAAGGGCGAGAGCACGCTGTACAAGGATGAGGACAGCGGCAGTTACCTGCTGCTGATCAATTCCGCCGGCCAGAACCCCGCGGACTTCAACCGCATCTGCAACCTGCTCTCGGAGTACGGCAGGCCGGAGAGGCCGGCGCTTTCCGCCAAGGCCTACCTGGAGGAACACTATGAGCCGTTAATCAAAGAACATGCGATAGAGGCGCTGGCGCAGATATAGTCGCGTCGTCCGTCGCTTTATCGTTGAAATCAGAAAAGGAGCGCCGCCCGGCGGTACTCCTTTTTGCTGTTCTTACTTTCCTGCCGGCACGGCTTCCCGCCTATACCGCCGCGATCTGACCCATCAGCTCATCCACGTCGATCCCGTGTACCATCGCCGCCTCCTCGAGCGTCTCTCCCTGCGCGGAAGGGCAGCCCAGGCAGTGCATACCGATTCCCATCAGCACAGGTGCGATCTCGGGATTTACGTTAAGCGCCTCGCCGATCGTCATATCCTTCGTGATATCTGCCATGATCTTATACCTCCGTTCACCCGCTCCGGCCTTGCCGGGCGTTTATTTTGCTTTTATTCTGTCCGCATGCAGCGCGCTGCATACCTCTATGCTTCAATAGTATAATCCCAAACCCGCATTCGCGCAAGCCGTTCCGTCATTTTTCCTGCCGCCGCTCACAGACTGCGCGCCATCGCGCTCTTTCTTTTTCTATATTTTGTGTTTCACAAACTTTACATACAATTTTCACAATTTTTTCTTGCATTTTTTGGATTTTGTATGCGAAAAAGTACAAAGCCCGACTTGACTCTTATGCCCGATTTAACATATAATATGGGTACTGAAAAAGCATTTTTGGACATTTTAGTAAAAATGTCACAAAATTCACAAAATAATATCAGAGGAGGCTTTTCAAAATGAGACCAGAATGGAAAGATTTTGTAGGCGGCAAGTGGGACAAAGAAGTCAACGTCCGTGACTTCATCCAGAGAAACTACCATCCTTACGATGGCGACGAGTCCTTCCTTGCAGGTCCTACACAGGACACGAAGGATCTGTGGGCACAGGTTCTTGACCTGCAGAAGCAGGAGCGTGAGGCGGGCGGCGTGCTCGATATGGACACCAAGGTTGTATCCACCATCACTTCTCACGGCCCCGGCTACCTTGACAAGAGCAAGGAGAAGATCGTAGGTTTCCAGACAGATAAGCCTTTCAAGCGTTCCTTACAGCCTTACGGCGGTATCAGAATGGCTGAGAAGGCCTGCTCCGACAACGGTTACGAGGTTGATCCCGAGATCAGCGAGTTCTTCTCCACACACAGAAAAACACACAATGCAGGCTGCTTCGACGCATACAATCAGGAGATGAGAGCCTGCCGTTCCGCTCATATCATCACGGGTCTTCCGGATGCATATGGACGCGGACGTATCATCGGCGACTACAGACGTGTCGCTCTGTACGGTATCGACAGACTGATTGAGGACAAACAGGAGCAGAAGGATTCCACGGGCCGCGTGATGACAGACGATGTTATCCGTCTCCGCGAGGAGCTCTCCGAGCAGATGACGGCTCTGAAGCTGATGAAGGAGATGGCTGCATCTTACGGCTGCGATATCTCCAAGCCGGCATCCAACGTTCAGGAAGCAATCCAGGCTACTTACTTCGGTTATCTCTGCTCCGTCAAAGAGCAGAACGGTGCGGCGATGTCCCTCGGACGTACATCTACCTTCCTTGACATCTACGCTGAGAGAGACCTGGCAAACGGCACTTTCACCGAGGAGCAGATCCAGGAGTTCGTCGATCACTTCATCATGAAGTTAAGATGCGTAAAATTCGCTCGTACACCTGAGTACAACCAGATTTTCGCGGGCGATCCGGTATGGGTAACGGAGTCCCTCGGCGGTGTCGGCGTAGACGGCCGTCATATGGTTACGAAGATGAGCTTCCGCTATCTGCACACTCTGGAGAACCTTGGTCCTTCTCCCGAGCCGAACCTGACGGTTCTCTGGTCCACAAGACTTCCCGAGAACTGGAAGAAGTACTGTGCGAAGATGTCCATCACGACCTCTTCCATCCAGTACGAGAACGACGATCTGATGAGAGTCGTACACGGTGATGACTATGCGATCGCATGCTGCGTATCCTCCATGGTTGTCGGCAAGGAGATGCAGTTCTTCGGCGCACGTGCGAACCTTGCAAAGTGCCTGCTGTACGCGTTAAACGGCGGTGTCGACGAGGTTTCCAAGAAACAGGTTGGTCCTAAGTACCGCCCTGTTGTCGGCGACGTGCTCGACTACGACGATGTTATGGATAAGTTCATCGACATGATGGAGTGGCAGGCAGACGTATATGTAAATACGCTGAACATCATCCACTACATGCATGATAAGTACTGCTATGAGAGAGCTGAGATGGCTCTGCATGACAGAGACGTTAAGCGCTACTTCGCAACGGGCGTTGCCGGTCTGTCCATCGTGGCTGACTCCTTGTCCGCAATCAAGTACGCGAAGGTTGAGCCGATCAGAGACGAGGACGGCGTCATCGTAGACTTCAAGACCACGGGCGACTTCCCGAAGTACGGCAACGACGACGACCGCGTAGACGAGATCGCACAGATGATCGTACACAAGTTCATGACGGCAGTCAGAAGACACCACACCTACAGGAACGGTATTCCTACAACGTCCATCCTTACCATTACTTCCAACGTAACTTACGGTAAAGCTACCGGCAACACGCCTGACGGACGTAAGAAAGGCCAGCCGTTCGCTCCGGGTGCCAACCCGATGCACGGCCGTGACACTCACGGTGCAGTCGCTTCCCTGTCTTCCGTATCCAAGCTTCCGTTCAATGATGCGCAGGATGGTATCTCCAATACCTTCACCATCATCCCGGGCGCTCTCGGCAAAGAGGATAAGGTATTCGCCGGCGACATCGAGCTGGATCTGAACAAATAAGTAACTGACTTTCCCGACGAAAGGAGGGAAAAATATGGATAACAACCAGATGATTGAGGATTTTGTCAAGATGATGGATTCCGGTATGGCGCAGGGCGTCGGCCACGTGAATGTAGACGTCGATGACAATTCCGATGACGCTAAGAATGTACAGACCATGGGGTGTACGGATTGCTCCCGCACTCCCCTGGCCTGCAGCGTACCGACTCTCCACGAGGGCCTGGACGATTTTAAATAGCATCGAGCCGTGCGGATTTAGGACGCGGCAACTCTCGGGAGCTTGCTCACGAAGAGATGACGCGGCATAAATCCATAGGGCGACAGCTCGTAAACGAGCAAGTGAGAGCTGCGAAGCAGCGTGCTTGCGAGTGTGCACGGCGCAATATAGCGATTTAAGACGCGGCAGCTCTCGGGAGCTTGCTCACGAAGAAACACCACAAACAAAAAATATAAAAGGAGGATTTTCACTATGGCAGCATCAAATGCACAGGTAGATAACTTAGTTTCCTTATTGGATGGCTACGCAACAAAGGGCGGCCATCACCTCAACGTAAACGTACTCAACAGAGATACTCTGCTGGACGCTCAGAAGCATCCTGAGAATTATCCGCAGCTGACGATCCGTGTTTCCGGCTACGCTGTAAACTTCATCAAGCTCACACCGGAGCAGCAGGCAGACGTTATCTCCCGTACGTTCCACGAGTCCATCTAATTGCGGAAGGGCTATGACCGGTGTCTATAACGCCGGACGCAGACAACAGATAACCAGAAAGGCGGCGCATGGAATTCATGTGCCGTCTTTTTATGACTGTCGTCGTCTATCCTGTATTTCTGCAATAGGATGCGTCGGGCTCCCCCTTTTTCATAATTTGATTGTTTTTCGGAGAAAAAACAGCTATACTATAATATCATATACCAAAAGACATTTCATGTCTGGTTAGGAGTTATTATGCAGGGAAGAATACACTCACTGGAAAGTTTCGGAACGGTAGACGGCCCGGGCACACGCTTCGTCGTGTTCGTGCAGGGCTGCCCCATGCGTTGCGCCTACTGCCACAATCCCGACACCTGGGACATGAACGGCGGCACAATGATGGAACCCGCCGAGATTTTCGAGCAGTATCTGCGCAACAAAGATTTCTATAAGAACGGCGGCATTACTGTCACGGGCGGCGAGCCGCTGATGCAGGTGGATTTCCTGATTGACCTGTTCACCATCGCCAAGGAACACGGCGTGCACACCTGCATTGACAGTTCGGGCATTGCCTATAAACCAAATGCCAATTCCGAATGGCTGGCCAAGCTGGATCACCTGATGGAACTGACGGATCTGGTCATGCTGGACATCAAGCACATCGATCCCGAGAAGCACAAAGAGCTGACCTCTCAGCCCAACGACGGTATTCTCGCCTTCGCCAAATATCTGGACGAAAAGCATGTAGATGTCTGGATTCGCCATGTCGTTGTGCCGGGTATCACGGACGACGACGAGTACCTCTACAAGCTCGGCTACTTCATCGGCGGCCTGTCCAACTTAAAAGCCCTGGACGCTCTCCCTTATCACACTATGGGCAAGCCCAAATACGAAAAGCTTGGCATGAAATACAAACTGGAAGGCGTAGAGCCGATGGACAAGAACAAACTGATCGAAAAGAAAGAAGTCATTCTGAACGGTATCCGTGCAAGACGTAAAGAACTGGGGCGCTGATTATTCAGCGCCCGTTTCAATCTTCTCTGCAAAATACCGCCCGATCCGGGCGATAAACTGCAGCGCGTCCGTCTTCATCTCCTCCGGGAACGCCGTCAGCACCGGCGCCGTCTCGAAACTCAGCACACCCTGATAGCCGGCCGCCCGAAGCCCTCTGACAAAGCCCTCCCAGTCCGTCGACGGCCTGTTCTCCCGCGACCTCGTGAAGGTAAACGGGATCTGGTGCAGGTCGCTGATTCCGTCGTTGTCATGGATGTGCAGCACCTTTAACCGCCTCCCCAGCCGGCTCAGAAAAGGTTCAAAATCAAGTCCCACAAGGTTCCCATGCCCCGTGTCGAAGCAGAAGCCCAAGACCTCCGCCCCATACTTCCCATTCAGCCGGTCGATGCGCTCCGCCGCCTTGTGCGCGTCACAGCACGGCCCCTCTATCAGATGCCCGCCGATCCCGTCGTACAGGTTCTCGATGCACAGGGTGATCCCATAGGCCTTCGCCAGC
>CANPXP010000020.1 GCA_947586255.1 uncultured Lachnospiraceae bacterium
TCATCGCCTCCATAACCAGCTGGTTGTGATCTACGGCGATATTGGCCGTCTCATAGATAGGCGCCAGCTCGTGCTGCGCCGGAGCCACCTCGTTGTGCTGTGTCTTGGCGGTCACGCCCAGTTTCCACAGCTCCGCGTTCAAATCTTTCATGTAAGCGCCGACGCGCTCTCTGATAACGCCGAAGTAGTGATCCTCCATCTCCTGCCCCTTCGGTGCGGGTGCGCCGAACAGCGTGCGGCCCGCAAACATCAGGTCGGTTCTCTGGCGGTACAACTTCTCGTCTACCAGGAAATACTCCTGCTCGGGACCGACGGACGCGGTGACCTTGGTGGCCTCCGTGTTGCCGAACAGTCTCACGATACGAAGCGCCTGCTCGCTCAGCGCCTCCATGGAACGCAGAAGCGGGGTCTTCTTATCCAGCGCCTCTCCCGTGTAGGAACAGAACGCGGTGGGAATGCACAGCGTCACGCCGCAGCCGGATTCCTTCAGAAATGCTGGGGACGTGATATCCCATGCCGTATAGCCTCTCGCCTCAAATGTGGCGCGCAGACCGCCCGAAGGAAAAGAAGACGCGTCGGGCTCGCCCTTGATCAGCTCTTTGCCGGAAAACTCCGTGAGCATCTTACCCATCTCGTCGGGATGCGCCACGAAAGAATCATGTTTCTCCGCCGTGATACCGGTGAGCGGCTGAAACCAGTGCGTGTAGTGGGTTGCGCCATTCTCTACCGCCCACTCCTTCATCGCCATGGCCACGACGTTCGCGGCCTCCATGGAGAGCTCGCCGCCCTGATCCATGACCTTGACCACTTCCTTGTACACGTTCTTCGGCAGGCGCTCCTTCATTTTACCCAGGGTGAACACGTTCTGTCCGAAGATCTCTTCCACATTAAATACTTCACTCATACTCTTTCCTCCATCCCGGCATTCTCTTTCAAAAATAGCGCTCCAAAAAAAGCCCTTTTTTGGAACGCCATCGTTCTGAATACCTGTATACAATTTCTGCTTTTAACAATACGCTACTTTTTCTGAAAATGCAAGCATAATTTTTCTTTTTTTGCACGGAAATTCTTTCCTTTTTGTTTTTATTGACACACGGGTATACTGCGAATATAATAAGAACACAAAAATAAATACAAGAATAAATACAAAAAAATGTACGTTTTTAAGAAAGGAGAAGGAACCATGTTGGCAGTAAAATCTGTTAATGTTCGGGACAACTTCAAAGAATGGTGCGACAAAATCATCATGGGGGAAACCGTTGTCATTTCAAGACCTCACAACGAAAATATCTACATGATAAACGAAACCGAATATAACGCCCTGCAGAAAGCAAAGCGGAACGCGGAGTATCTCGCTATGATAGAGGAAAGCGTTTCTCAACTTGAACGAGGGGAAACAATTTCTTTAACGCTGGAGGAATTGCGTGCTATGGAAGCTGATAACTGGAAGCCGACAGAAAAAATTCTTGAATTCGAGAGAAAACACGGCGCGCAAAAGAAAGGCTAAGCCTATGGCAAATTTTACATTCACCGAGAAGGCGATGGAGCAATATATCTACTGGCAGACACAAGATCGCAAAACACTAAAACGGATAAATGGCCTTATAGCTGACATAAGCCGAAACGGAGCAATGCAAGGTATAGGAAAACCCGAACTTCTGAGACATGAATTTTAATCTGATGCGGTTTCAGTTCTCAATATATCGCCCACCTCCGGCTCCACCGACAGGCATACGTCCACGATCTGCTTCGCGTGAGGACAGGACTGCACGGGCTGTCCCTGCTCGTCGTACATGGCAAGCACTTTTGCGGGCACGTTCCTCCCGTCGGGCTTCATGATCTCGATCCCATCGCCCACGCAGAACTTGTTGCGCTGCTCGATGCGGGCGCACATCCTGCCGTCCCTGGTCACGATCTCCGCCACCGTTCCCAGATAGATATACTCGTTCACATAGGTGCTGTTGTCATAGATCTGTCCACTCTCATCAGGCTTTCCGAAGTAGAAGCCCGTGGTGAACGGGCGGTGCGTACATTTTCCGATCTCCGCCAGATACCGGTCCATATGGGCGCGGTATTTCTCTTCGGATTCCAGATAGTCGTCGATGGCCTGTCTGTAAGTGCGCGCCACCACCGCCACATAGAGAGCCGTCTTCATGCGTCCCTCGATCTTGAAGCTGTCTATCCCCGCGTCGATCAATTCCGGAATATGTCCGATCATGCACAGATCGCCGGAATTAAAGAGATACGTTCCCCGCTCGTTCTCGTAGACGGGCATATACTGCCCCGGTCTCGTCTCTTCCACTACCGCATATTTCCACCTGCAGGGATGCGTGCACGCGCCCCGGTTGGCGTCCCGCCCGGTAAAATAATTGCTGAGCAGGCACCTGCCGGAATACGAAACGCACATAGCGCCATGCACGAAGCTCTCAATCTCCAAATCATCGGGTATATGCCGCCTGATCTCCCTGATTTCCGTCAGGGACAGCTCTCTGGCGGAGACAATCCGCTTCGCGCCCTGTTCATGCCAGAACAGGCAGGTCATGTAGTTGGTGTTGTTGGCCTGCGTGGAAATATGGATATCAATCCCAGGGCAAATCCTGCGCGCCAGCACAAACATACCCGGATCGGCAATGATCAGCGCGTCCGGCTGCAGCTCCTTCAGTTCGCGGAAATAAGCCTCCGCGCCTTCCAGATCACCGTTGTGCGCGAGAATATTCGCCGTCACGTGAACGTGCACCCCGTGATCGTGCGCGAAGGCAATCCCCTGCGCCATCTCTTCCATCGTAAAATTCTTGGCCTTGGCGCGCAGGCCGTACGCCTCGCCGCCGATATAGACCGCGTCCGCCCCAAACATCACGGCGGTTTTCAGCACTTCCAGACTGCCTGCCGGAACCAGCAATTCCGGTTTTTTCCTCATGTTAATGTCCACACTCTAATCCCCACACTCCCGTCTGTCCCCGCCATGCGCGGCGTCTGTCCGCGGAACCGCTTCTCCGCTTTTCCGGACGCTGATCGTCACCCCGTCGCCGACAGGCAGAATCACCGTCTCCAATGCGGGATCCCGCTTCAGCGCGTACAGATACTCCCGCATACGGCTGTGTATGGTGCGGTTTCTTCTGGTCACGGCAAAGCGGGATTCCAGAATATCTCCGTCCTGCAGCACATTGTCCGACACCAGAATGCCTCCCGCGGCGAGAAGCCGCATCACATCCGGCAGGAAATGAATGTACTGCCCCTTCGCCGCGTCCATGAAAATCAAATCAAAAGCGCCGTGCAGTTCTCTCAGAATCCCGGCGGCGTCTCCTTCCAAAAGCGTAATTTTATCTTCCCGGCCAGCCCTTCTGAAATTCTCTCTGGCGACGGGTATCCTCTTCTCGTACTTCTCGATAGTCGTGATATGGCAGTTCTCCGGCGCGTACTCGCTCATCAGCAGCGCGGAAAATCCTGTGGCGCAGCCGACCTCCAGAATCGAAGCCGGCTTTTTGACCGCGAGTAGAAGCCTAAGCAGACTCTGCGTCTGCGCGCGGATAACCGGCACCCCGTCCCGCCTCGCCTCGCTCTCTATCTGATCCAGCCAGGGCGTATTGCCGGTATCCAGAGAATCGATAAACGCGCTCATGCGCTCGTCCGTTATCATCAAATACGTCCTTTCCGCCTACTCCTGCGATTCTTCCTCATCCGTATCCGTCTCCTCCGGATCCGGCGCAATCACTTCCAGCATCTGCTGCGCGGTCATGCTTGTGTTCAGGTCATATATGCCCGGCTGTATTTTGCCGTGCTGCTCCGACAGAAGCTCCTGGATCATAAAAAGTCTGCCGTCGCGGATCAGTCCTTTCTCCTGCAGCATTTTCCCCACGTCGAGCGCCGAGGCGTCCTCCGCCACGGAGACGCTGATAATCCTGCCGTCGCCGAAAGACATCGGCGGCTCCGTAAACACACGGTATCCGTAGTCATACGCCGCCGTCGCCGCCTTGATAATGTACATAATGATAAACGCAAACAGAACCAGTTTTATGATGAGCTGCGCTGTCGCTCCGATAATCTCTTTCAGATTCATGTTTTTCTCCGATCCGACCGTTATTCAAAGTCGATCTCCGCCGTAAGCAATACATTGATCTCCTGCATCAGTCTGCAGAAAGCCAGCTCCGCCCGCAGGAAATCCTCCACAAGCGGATTCTCGCGGAACTTCGCATACTCTTTCTCAAAGGCCTCCATCCTGTCAAACAGATCCTCGCTGTCCGTCTCATTCTGCAGGTCAAAGTTTCTCTGTCGGTACTCATTTACTTTCTCGTACAGTTCCGGCTGCCTCTTCAGCTTTTCCCGCTGATGATAATACTCCTTATAGGTATCGGACTCCTGAATATAGGCGGCGAATTTCTTGGTCGCCTCCTCAATCTGAGCATTTGACATTGTGCCGTTCCTCCTTAAGTATATGGTATCAAAATTTATCCGAATCGCAGCTTGTATCGGCGTACTTTTTTCTTCCGTTCTATACTTCCATAATGATCGGCAGTATCATAGGCCGCCTCTTCGTCTTCTTCCAGACGAATTCGCTCAGCACATCCTTGATCGTGGCCTTCAGCTTACCCCAGTCAGACTGGCCTCTGCTTAAGCATAACTGTATAGCATCATCCACCAGCAGTCTGGCCTCATCCAGAAGTTCGTCTGACTCCTTGACATAGACGAAGCCCCGCGAGACGATATCCGGTCCCGACACCAGATGGTCGCTGTAGGAATCCAGCGCCAGCACCACGATTATGATGCCGTCCTCCGCCAGATGCTGCCTGTCGCGCAGCACCACATTTCCCACGTCGCCGACGCCGAGGCCGTCCACCAGGATCGCGCCCACCGGCACCTTGCCCATCACCTCCGCCTTCTTGCGGCTCATCTCCAACACATCGCCGGACTGCAGCATGAAAATGTGATCCTTGGGGATCCCAAGCTCCTCGGCGATCTTCGCCTGCGCCTTCCTGTGCTTGTACTCTCCGTGAATCGGAATCGCGTAGGTGGGCTTCACCAGACTGTAAATCAGCTTGATCTCCTCCTGGCAGGCATGTCCTGACACATGGACGTCCTGAAAAATCACGTCCGCGCCCTTCATCTGCAGCTCATTGATGACATTGGTGACCGCCTTCTCGTTGCCCGGTATCGGGTGAGAGGAGAAGATTACGGTATCCCCCGGCAGAATGGAGATCTTCTTGTGGGTATTGCTGGCCATACGGCTCAGGGCCGCCATGCTCTCCCCCTGACTGCCGGTGGTGATGATCACGGTCTTGTCGTTGGGATAGTTCTTTAACTGCTCTATGTCGATCAGTGTATTCTTCGGAATATGCAGACACTCCAGCGCGGCGGCGGTCTCGATGATATTCACCATACTTCTGCCTTCCACCACAACCTTGCGTCCGAATTTGTAGGCCGAGTTGATGATCTGCTGCACGCGGTCCACATTCGAAGCGAAGGTGGCAATGATGATCCTCGTGTCCTTGTGCTCCGCGAAGAGGCTGTCAAAGGTTCTTCCCACCGTCTTCTCGGAAGCCGTGAAGCCCAGCCGCTCCGCGTTGGTGGAATCGCACATCAGCGCTAGAACGCCCTTGCGCCCCAGCTCCGCAAAGCGCTGCAGATCGATGGCGTCGCCGAATACCGGCGTATAATCCACCTTGAAATCTCCCGTGTGTATGACGACTCCCGCGGGGGAGTAGATCGCCAATGCCGCCGCGTCCACGATACTGTGATTCGTCCTGATAAACTCGATGCGAAACTGCCCCAGCGTGATACTCTCGCCGAAGCTGACGACGCTCCTCTCAGTCACGCCGAGCAGTTCATGCTCATTCAGTTTATTTTCAATAATCCCCATCGTGAGGCGCGTCGCGTAGACGGGTACGTTCAGTTCCTTCAGGATATACGGCAGCGCGCCGATATGATCCTCATGTCCGTGTGTGATGACAAAGCCCTTGACCTTGTCCGCATGTTCTTTCAGATAAGTAATATCGGGAATCACGAGGTCTATTCCCAGCATCTCGTCTTCCGGGAACGAAAGGCCGCAATCCACCACAATAATACTGTCCCCGTACTCAAAGGCAGTAATATTAAGCCCGATCTGCTCCAGGCCGCCTAACGGAATCACCTTCAGCCTGGGCGCCGGTTTCCCATGTTCATTTTTCCTCAATCAAAAATCCTCCATACTGTTATAGTTACGTTAGTTGAATGTCGTCCAGCATATTTGCAAACACAGCCGCCACCGCGTTCAGCTCTTCATCGTCCGTCACGATCTCGTACACCGCTTCGCCGTCCTCCGGCGCGGAAGTGTCGCGCAGGATAAGCGCCTCTCCGTCTCCGTCTTCGGAATCCGTCACGAGGATATAGTCGACGCCTCCCAGCCTGGTCTGCTCCAACACATAAAACCGGACAGGTTCTCCGCTCTCCGGTGTAAAAACGATCTTATCCACTTACTCTGTCTCCTTGCCCGCCCGATAGTCCAGGTATCCCTGCAAAATCAACACCGCGGCGATCTTGTCCACGTGTTCTTTGCGATGTTCCCTCCGTATACCCGCTTCCATCATCGCCTGCTCGGCTGCCACCGTGGTGAGACGCTCGTCCCACAGCCTGACCGGAAGCCCTGTTCTCCTCTGCAGCTTCTCCTGAAAATCCAGCGTGATCTGTGCCCTCGGCCCTATCGTATCGTTCATATTCTTCGGCAGCCCCAGCACGATTTCCGACACTTCGTACTCCACGATCAGCTCTTCGATACGCGCCAGCGTCCGCCGCAGCTTATTCTCTTCTTTTCTTCTGATGATCTCGATTCCCTGCGCCGTAATGAGCAGCGGATCGCTGACTGCCACGCCCACTGTCTTGGAGCCGAAATCCAATCCCATAATCCGCATACGTTCTTCCGCCGTCTTCTATTTCAGGGAATTTTTGATGTACTCTACCAGCATCTCTTCCACCAGCTCGTCCCGCTCCACCTTCATAATCAGGCTGCGCGCGTTCTTATGGCTGGTGATATAAGTAGGATCTCCTGACATAATATAACCCACGATCTGGTTTACCGGGTTGTATCCCTTCTCCGTCAGCGCTTCATACACCGTGGACAGCACGAGTTTCACGCCCGTCTCGGGTTCGCTCTCTACGGTAAAAAATTGTGTATTCTCCAAATCCTGCATAGCCTCACGCCCTTATCTGTTGCCGATTTTGATATTACCCCTATTATTTATTATCATACTCTATTGAGAGGCAAAATTCAATCATTTTAACACCATGATGTCCTCTTTTAAAAAACCGTCGAGCGTCCCTCTGACAATTTGATTTCTGAGATCCGTATCGCCCTCTGCCCGCTTCGCAGCCATAATATAATGGGGCGTATGTCCGACCCAGTACCGCTGCCCGTCGATCTCCTTCTCCTCCTCGAAGAGCACTTCGGTCTCACTCCCCGCCCGGCTTGTCCGGTACGCCCGGGACATTTCCCGCTCCTCCTGTGCCAGAATCGCGCTGCGCCTGCTCTTCTCCGCCTCCGTAAGCTGCCCTTCCATCGACGCGGCCGGCGTCCCTTTTCGTCTGGAGTATTTGAAAATATGCATCTCGTAGAAATTGACGCGCCGCACAAACTGCTGTGTCGCGAGGAATTCCTCCTCCGTCTCTCCCGGAAAGCCCACGATCACATCCGTAGTGATCGCCGGATTTGGATAATATTTCCTGAGAAGCTCTGTTGTCCGAAAGTATTCCCCGCTTGTATAGTGTCTATTCATTCTGGCCAGCACCGTATCGCAGCCGCTCTGCAGCGACAGATGGAAGTGCGGGCAGACCTTCGGCATCCCGCTGATCTGTGATACAAATTCTTCGGTGACGATGCGCGGCTCCAGCGAGCCCAGCCGTATGCGTCTAAGTCCTTCCACCGCCTGCAGCCTGTCCAGAAGGCGCAGAAGCCCCGGTTCTCCTCTGTCCATGCCATAGGAGCTGATATGGATACCCGTCAGCACGATTTCTCGATAGCCGGAAGCCACGATCCCCTCTACTTCCCGCAGCACATCCTCCTGCCCGCGGCTCCTGACTCTGCCTCTCGCATACGGGATCACGCAGTAGGAACAGAACTGATTGCAGCCGTCCTGAATCTTGATGTAAGCCCTCGTATGTCCGGCCGTCCCTGTCAGCGTCATCTCCTCATACTCATCCGTATGATTGATGTCTATGACCGTATCCCTGCTCTCCCGCCCCTGAAAATAATCCTCCAGAATAGCGATCAGATCTTTCTTTCGGTTATTGCCGATCACGAGATCGACCGCGTCGTCCCCGCATGCCGCCGCCTCGTCAACCTGCGCGTAGCAGCCCACCGCCACGACCACGGCCGCGGGATTTTGTTTCTTCGCGCGGTGCAGCATCTGCCTGCTCTTCCGGTCCGCGATGTTGGTCACGGTGCAGGTATTGACAATGTAAATGTCCGCCGGTCCATCAAATGGTACAATTTCATAGCCGTTTTCCCGAAGCCTTTGTTGCATAACGTCCATCTCATATCCGTTGACCTTGCACCCAAGATTATGTAATGCTACACTTTTCATAGTAATCTCCGCATTTTTTGTGTTGATTTATCATTGACTTTTGCGTGTCCAGCCTTTAGTATTATAGCAGAGGGTAAGAAACTAAAGGAGGTAGATCCGGAATGAAAACAGTACAGATTTCTTTAAACTCCATCGACAAGGTTAAGTCTTTTGTAAATGATATCACAAAGTTTGACTATGACTTCGATTTAGTATCCGGAAGATACGTGATTGACGCGAAATCCATCATGGGTATCTTCAGCTTAGATTTATCCAAGCCTATCGACTTAAATATCCACGCGGAAGACGGCGCTGATGAAGTTATCGCAGCCTTACAGCCGTACATCATGTAATCTGCATATCGCAGGAGATACAGCCACCGGCTCAGCCGGTGGTTTTTCTTGTTATGCGTCGCCTCTCTATGCCTGACTGACGGTAATCACTTCCTCAGTCTCCAGCGCCGTTTGCACCAGCTCGTCGATTTTCTCGTCGAGATTGTGCTCATGTCTTCTGATAATATTCAGATTCGGCTTCGTCACGGGATGCCTCGCGACGAAGATCGTGCAGCAATCCTCGTACGGCTGAATGGACGTCTCATACGTGTCGATCTTCTCCGCGATCTCCACAATATCCATCTTGTCAAAACCGATCAACGGCCGGTAAACCGGCATTTCGCACACTTCGTCGGTGGCCATCAGACTCTGCATCGTCTGGGAGGCCACCTGCCCTATGCTCTCGCCGGTGATAAGGCCGAGGCATTCCGTCGCGCGCGCGATGCGCTCCGCAATGCGCATCATGTACCGGCGCATGATGATCGTCAGTTCATCGTGCGGACATTTCTCATAGATATAGAGCTGTATATCCGTAAAGTTGATCACGTGCAGGCGGATCGGCCCCGCGTAGGCGGATACCTTTCCCGCCAGATCGATCACCTTCTGCTTCGCCCGTTCGCTCGTGTAGGGCGGCGCGTGGAAATATACCGCATCGATCCAGACGCCCCTCTTCGCAATCATCCAGCCGGCCACGGGAGAGTCGATGCCACCCGACAGAAGCAGCATGCCTTTGCCGCCCGTGCCCGCCGGCATACCGCCCGGCCCGGGAATCGTCTCGGAGTAGATATAGACCTTGTCGCGCACCTCCACACTCAGAAGAATATCCGGCTTGTGCACATCCACGCGCATCTCCGGATAAGCGTCGAGAATCAGGCCGCCCAGCTCCGCGTTCATCTCCATAGAGTTGAGCGGATAATTCTTTCTGGCGCGCCTCGCGGACACCTTGAAGGACTTGTTCCTGTCCGGGTACACTCTGCCGATATATGCGACGACATCCTGCCCAAGCTTCTCAAAGCCCTCGTCCTCCACATAGACCATCGGGCAGATGCCGGAGATTCCGAACACCCGCCCAAGCGCCGCCACCGTCTCTTCATAGTCGAAGTCCGAGATCGCATCCACATAGATGCGTCCGTCCGTCTTGCGCACGGCGAACTCACCGTCGCACCGCTTCAGCGCGTATTTAATCTGCCTCACCAGCGCATCCTCAAACAGATACCTGTTCTTTCCCTTCACGCCGATTTCCGCATATTTTATCAAAAAAGCCGTAAACATGCCGATTACCTGTACCTTTCCGCAAATCATCTCCGGGTATATCTTCTGAGCATCGGAATCATCTCGGATAATGCCTGTATAGTATAATTGATTTCCTCCTCGGTTGTAAAGACCGAAAAGCTGAACCGTATGGTGGAGTCCAGAAGATCCCGCTCCACACCGATCGCCCTCAGCGTCGCGGACGTCTGCGGTTTATTGGAAGAGCAAGCGCTCCCCGCAGACACATAGATGCCCCGTTCCTCCAGCGCGTGGAGGAGAACCTCGCTCCGCACGCCCCTCACCGAAAGGCTCACGATATGCGCGGCGCCCTCGCCGTCCGGACAGCCGTTTACCCGAACCTGCTCCAGTTCTTCGACGCCCCGGACAAACATCGTGCGCAGCCTGTACATCCGCTCCATGTCCGCATCCAGATTCTTATAGACCAGTTCCGCGGCCCTGGCGAGTCCCGCAATGCCGGCGACATTTTCCGTGCCGGAGCGCATACCCTTCTGCTGCCCGCCGCCGTACAGAATGGGATGCACCTTCGCCCCCTCCCGGATATAGAGGAACCCGACTCCCTTCGGACCGTGAATCTTGTGCCCGCTGACGGACAGCATATCCACATGCTCCCTCGCGGGGTGAATGCGGAATTTGCCGAATCCCTGCACGGCGTCTACATGAAACAGCGTCGACGGATTCCTGCGCTTGATCAGCGCTCCCGCCTCCGCAATGGGCTGCACGCTCCCGATCTCATTGTTGGTGTGCATGATCGATACGAGTATCGTGTCGGGTCTGATCGCCCGCTCCAAATCCTCCAGCGATATTCTCCCCTCATGATCCACCGGGAGATAAGTCACCTGGAACCCCTGATTCTCCAAATAGGCCATGGGCTGCAAAATGGCAGGGTGCTCGATCATTGTCGTAATCAAATGCCTGCCGCTTCTGTGGTTTGCCATCGCCGCACCGATCAGCGCCATATTGTCAGATTCCGTACCGCCAGAGGTAAACAGAATCTCCTTCTCATTTACTTTCAACAATTTCGCCAGAGTCTCTCCGGCATATCTGAGATACCGCTCCGCCTCCACGCCCTTGTGGTGCATACTGGAAGGATTGCCGTAATCCTCACACATGATCTTATGCATTAACTGCGCGACCTCGTCAAAGCAGCGGGTCGTGGCGGAATTGTCCAAATACACTTCCATGACTGTCATTCCTTTCTCTCAATCTGTCGTCAGCGGAATTTCTTATATTTATACGCTCACTACATCTTATGTCATTAGGATTCCAGTTGATACATCAGCCACGACAGCACGGCAAGTCCCGCCGTCTCTGTGCGCAGGATGCGCCGTCCAAGCGTGACGGGTTCTATCCCCGCCGCCAGCGCCTCCTCAATCTCTCTCTCCTCAAAGCCTCCCTCGGGACCGATAAACACGGCTACACTCTGCCCTCTGCCGACTGCCTCCACAAGCTTTTTCGTGCGGCTCATGTCCTCCGCCAGTTCATAGGGAATGAGCTTCACGTCCATGCCGCGCGCGTACTCAATCGCCGCCCGCATATCCATGACGCCGCGCACCGCCGGGATAACGCCGCGCCTGCTCTGCTTCGCGGCCGCCGTCGCAATTCCCTGCCATCTGTTTACTTTGGCCGCAGCCTTCCTGTCGTCCAGCTTCACCACGCACCTTGCCGCCGCCACGGGAACAATCTCATATGCGCCGAGTTCCACTGCTTTCTGGATGACAAACTCCATCTTATCCGCCTTCGGCAGCCCCTGAAAAAGACAGATTCTCGCCGGAAGCTCCACATCCGCCTCCTTGACAAAGCGCAGCGTGCAGACCACTTCCCGTTCCGTATATTCATCGATGCCGCAGCGATACTCGCGCCCGTCGACGCCATTGCTCACCGCAATCTCCTCGCCCGGCTTCATGCGCAGCACATTTTTGATGTGATTGTAGTCATCGCCCGTTATCAGAATCCTCTTATCCCGAATCTGTGACGGCTCCACAAAAAAATGATGCATGATTGTTCTACCGTACCTTTCTCATGAGGCTTCCGATCCCCAGAACAAGCGCCAGTCCGATTACTGCGCCCGCGCTGTCTATCAGCACATCTTTCACCATGCCGGCCCGTCCTGCCACAAAGATCTGGTGTATCTCGTCGCTGCATGCGTAGAGCATCGCCAGGACTGCGGCGATACACGCCGTTTTCAATCGCGGCCGCTGCCATCTGCCAAGCCACACATAAAGCAGACACGCCAGAATCGCATACTCTGTCATATGCGCCGCCTTCCTGACAAAACTCTCTATGGAATTTGCAATCTCCCGGATTGTCTCCTCATCTATATGAAGATGAAAAAGCAGCCCTGTCGTATTGGCAATGCGATAGCTCAGACCGGTGCTGACTTCGCTGGACTCGTCCTTGGTCTGTGCGGAAAAGGCAAAAATGACACACATCCACACAATCGCCAGAATACCCGCTATCGTACTTTTTCGCCGAATCCGTTTTGTCGCCGCAATGTCGTCCATATCTTATCGTTCCCTGCGCGCCGTGACAGACACCCACTCTCCCTGATAAGTCACCTCGAGGATCGTAAGCCCGGCTGCTTCCACCGCCTGTCTGACCGTCTCTTCCTTCGTGTTAATGATGCCGGACGTAATGTAGACGCCGCCCGTCTTCATGTGCCGCACAATCACCGGGGTAAGCGGCACGAGCACATCCGCCAGGATGTTGGCAACCACAATATCATAGCGCTCATAGCCCACTCTGTCCTGTATCTCTCTGTCCGAGATGATATTGCCGATCATCATCTCGAATTTGCCGGTCTCAATGCCGTTGGCCTCCATGTTCTGTTCGACCGCCTCCACGGCACAGGGATCCAGGTCTGTGCCGACCGCATGCTCCGCACCGTACATCAGCGCAAGAATCGCCAGAATACCGCTTCCCGTTCCGACATCCAGCAGCTCTGTCTGCGGCGTGAGATATTTTTTGATCTGACGGATGCACAGCTGCGTCGTCTCATGCATACCTGTGCCGAAAGCGGTGCCCGGATCGATGTGCAATATTCTCCGCCCCTGATCCTCCGGCTTAACTTCCTCCCAGGAGGGAATGACGAGCAGATCGTCTATGTAAAACTGATGGAAATACTGCTTCCAGTTGTTGATCCAGTCGATGTCCTCCGTCTCCGTCACCGTGATGCTGCCCTCGCCGATATCCATAAAAGCGCGCAGCTCACCCAACTCCTGTCTGATCTGCGATACAATAGTCTCCCGATCGGACGGCACACCGTTCACCTCAAGACTCCCGTCCTCCCTCTCTTCCACAAAAAAGCTGAGATACGCAATACCGTCATCCTCCGGCCCGTCCGGCAGGATGTCCACAAACATCTGCTCCTTCTCCAGCGCCGTCAGCGGAACCTTATCTTCAATCTGCGCGCCCTCCAGTCCTATGTCATAGAGGGCGCTGATGATGATATCCTCCGCGTCTGTAACCGTCTTAATTCTGAATTTTACCCACTTCATAGTCCCTGTCTCCTAATGCTCCGATTCCGCGTGATCCGCTTCCACCGGCGCGGCCAGATGCTCCTCATCCACTCCACAGAGCGCAAATTCCCCATACTCCTGCCAGATATTACAGATCCACGTTTTGCCCTGATTGAATATGATTTCATCGCCCTCTTCGTCGTAAAACCTGGCGGGCGTAAAATCCCCGTCGTAGCGGGACCATGTTCCTCTGATCATTCTGCCGCCCGTAAAGACGACCGCGTCGCCCTCTCCATGCACGCCGAACGCCAGATAATCAT
Organism: uncultured Lachnospiraceae bacterium; assembly: GCA_947586255.1. Taxonomy (GTDB): domain Bacteria; phylum Bacillota; class Clostridia; order Lachnospirales; family Lachnospiraceae; genus UBA3282. The sequence continues at coordinate 13,908 of CANPXP010000020.1, forward strand.
GATCATCCCGCACTTCGCCGTGGCAGTACTGGAACACGACATTGCTCACGGCAAGCTGCCCGCCGTCATACTCGTCGATCTGCTCCTTGCCGTCCTGATAGCGATAATACAGCCGGTCTTCGGCATCATACCGGAAATATGGATGATATGTGCCATATCCGCCGCTATTATCCCCAGACACGCCGCCCGGATAAATCAAGTTCGTTTCCTCGCAGTCCTCATAATCCGCCGTCGCACCGTCCGCCGCAAACAGAAACGGTGGCACATACTTCTCATCATAGCTCCAGTCGTATCCCAGGCGCTCCACCGCCGCAAACAGGCCGTCAGTCATGAGATAGCCGGTAAACTCCGTGGCATATCCCGGCCGCTTCACTCTGTCGAACGCCTCGTTCGCCGGATTGTGGATTCCTGCCACACCCATACTAATATTATAATATTCCGGTCTGTTGATCAACTCCTCGACATAAGGCCTTGCCAATCCCCAGTTACAGTAAATCGCCTCATAGCCCATCGCCACATAGATAAAATAATCGCGGCTGGAACGAACCGGGCCGATCCGATCCAGGTCATCAAAATCTTCAAACACCGCCATCAATCTTGTGATGCGCCCCTCAACCGGAGCCTCGTAGATAATGCCCGCCTTAGACAAACCATACTGCGGCATGGCTGGCCTGTTATTCGGAATCATGACCGCAATCGGTCTTCTGAGCGCCTGTTCAACGCTTGTCCACTGTCCGGTCAGATAACTCTGTATCTGCCCGTTCCTCTCTGTCCGCTCCCCGATAACAGGCGTGCCCTCGTCAGGCAATTCAATGTTCTCTTCCTCCTGCGCCGGCTCGTCTTCCTGCACTTCCTCCTGCGGCGGTTCAGGCGCAGGTGCAGGGTCCGGCAGCTTCCACATGCCGCAGCCTCCCGTCATGCAGACCGCAATACACAACAAAAATGCAAATAATATTGTTTTCCCCCGATACATATTTCCCTCTCTTCGTTTGTATCTGCGACATCATAACCTCCGTTTATTATACCCGAAAAACCGAAAGATCCGGCATAAAGTTTGCACTTTATACTGGATCTTTTTTGCCAAACCAGCTATTTCTGATACAGTAAAAATACCATCGAAGATAACTCGGCATCCATTTCCACATATGAAAATTGGATTCTCCGTCTTCCCGGTCGAACCATTCAGACGGTACTTCCCCGATTTTATACCCCTTCGCATAGGCTTTGACCAGTATCTCCAACCCTATTTCAAAACCGCCGGTACTCTCTATATCTATCCCACGAAGCATGTCCCGCCTGTATAGCTTAAAACTGTTCGTGCAGTCGTGCGTCGGGATCTTCGTCAGCACGTGGAGGGAAAGCCCGGCCATTCTCGAGAACAACCCTTTCAAAAAAGGCCCGCCATTCTGTTTTCCGCCCTTCATATATCTGGAACCACAGACGAGGTCATAGCCGTTTTGCATCATTTCGCACATGGAGTCGACGACGTCTAACCGGTCAGAAGAGTCGGCCATCATAACCAGAACCATCTCGTTTTCGGCCTCCTGCATACCCATTCGGATCGCGTTCAACGCCCCTCTTCCCAGCGTATTTAATACCGGCACGATCTCAAACGAATAGTCGCCCCGGTGTTTCTCAACCACCGGCATCGTGTTATCGCCCTCAAAATCATACACGATCATCACACGCTTATCCGTTTTTATTTCCCGCTCTATCTCCTCAAATAAACGCAATATCCCGCTCTCTTCATTATATACGGGAACTACTATATCCAACATCATCTCCGCCCTCTTTTGCCGGCTTAAATATTCCCCAGATCAATCTGATGGCAAATCCACGGAATCACTTCGTCCAGAGTGGCGCTAAGATCCGTCTTTGCCTCAAATCCCAACAGATCTTTCGCTTTCTGCACGGAAGGGACTCTCTTTTGCACATCGTACTCATATGCCGGATCCGACACAAAAGAGATTGGATTCTTCTTACCGAGCTTATCCCAGATCACTCCGGCCAGCTCCTTGACCGTGGTGGAAGTCGGCGTGGAAAGGTTAAAGTCCTCGTTGACCGCTTTATCGCTCTCCACGCACAGGCGGATACCCTGAGCCAGATCTCCCCCGTACGTGTAGTGGCGTATCTGCTCCCCGCTTCCCAGAATATGCAGAGGATCCTGCCCCTTATATATTTTCTGAACCAGATCCGGAACCACGTGACTCATGGCAAGTTTGACATTTCCCGACATGATCTCCTTCTCATTCTTCGCCCGCTGTTCACCGATCCCAACACAGTTAAACGGACGTATCACCGTATAGGGCAGCTTATACTGTTCCCAAGCTCCCTTGGCAAAATATTCGCATGCCAGTTTCTGGAAGCCGTATGTGGACAGCGGCGGCGGGCACTGAAGCTCATATCCCTCCTTGCTCGGATACTCGTGACAGCACTCATAAACCATAGACGACGAAAGGACATTTATCTTCTCCAGATGCCTGTTCTCGTGCGCCCAGACGGCGGCGTCAAACGTCGACGCGATAATTCTCTCGTTCTCCGCCAACAAGTCATACGCATACGTATGGAAATAAGTAATTCCGCCGATCATAGCGGCAATTGCAATTACCTGATCGCAATCCTCGATCAGTTCCTTCATCAGCCCTGTATCCTTGCAGTCGCCCTCCACAAAGCTGTAATCTGGATGGGAATCATAACTCTTCTGGATCGGTCCGTATTTGCTGTAATTATCAATCCCGACCACCTTGTGTCCGGCATTCAGAAGCTCTTCCACAAGATATCCCGCCACAAAACCCGCCGATCCTGTCACCAGTATTTTCATAACACATTTCTACCTTTCGCATATATTTTCATTGACTCGCAGATCATCCATTCTCTGTCTTTCGCCGGATAAACAGATTCCCCAGCGTTGATATCCGGATATCGTCGCAATATTGAAGCTCCGTACAGGCTCCCCACGCATCCAGTATCTCAAAGGGATGCGTTTTACAGCTCAATTCCGGGAACGCCATTACCTCCGCATATTTTTTATGATTGTTGAGCACTAACAGCAATCTCGCATCGGCGCAGGCCTCCTGCAGACTCCCGCATACTTTGCCAAGCCCGAGCGCTTGCATCTCATGCGGCCTGGCAACAAAATCGTGCAGATTCATCTTATATCCGACCGCCTTCAGTTTCTCGGCAATATATACCGAACTGGAGCCTCTCAAGTCCGATGTCTCCGGCTGCCCTTTAAAAGCCATCCCGCTCAGCGCCACGATCTTGTCGTCTGAAGGTTCTCCAATCTTTTCCCGAACCCACTTCACCACGAGATCATCCATCGACTCGTTAAACTTTCTCGCGGAGACGATCAGATTCCTGCTGTCGCACTCCGGCATATTATTGATCAGTATATATGCGTCCTTTTCCAGACACGGCCCGGCCACAAATCCCGGCTTCGCAATATTGCTTCTCTCATATCCGTAATTTGCGTGCGCTATGACGGCGCTGCCGTCCACCCCAAATTCCTGGGCGGCCATGCAGAATGCGTTTCCGATCGCAAAAGTCATATCCCTGTATGTGTTGCAGTACAGCTTGATGAGCTCTGCCTCTTCAAGACTTCCCGCCTCTATCACGCACGGCGTGATCATCCTGAAAAGTTCCTGCGCAATCCTGATCGACTCTTCATTGTTCCCGCTGATAATCTGCGGCAGATTGGTCAATTCATTGACCGCCTTGCCCTCCAGCGTCCGCTCCGGGCACATGGCAACCAGAATGTCCTTCTCCGGCTTACCGCACAGCTTAGCCAGAAATGGTCTGACAATATCCCGCGTTGTTCCGACCGACACTGTCGAGCGCAGCACAACCAGTTGAGAACCGTCATAAATATCTTTTAACGCCCCCTCAAGCGCCGATTTTATATATGCGAAATCCGGCTCCTCGCACTTTTTTCCATCTACCATTTTCAGCGGAGTGCCAACAGTTATAATAAACGCATCATACGCGACATCTGACGGAAAACGATCCACCACATGCAGCGTTTTGCCATTGTTTCTCTTGATCAGATTGTCCAGCCCGGGTTCATAGAAGTGGGCCCTGTCTTCTTTCAGGCAGTCCTTGATATACTGATTCGTCTCGATCCCGTAAACGTCGATCCCCGCGGCGGCAGCCACGACTGCCAACGTTAAACCGACGTATCCAAGACCGATAATCCCTATTCTCATACTTTTCTCTTTCTCCATTTCACTCTGCCCGTCCTCTATTCAGCCGCTGTGTAATACACATATTCTACCCGCACGTCATTCTTATAATACTGCAATCCGTCGTCGAACAGCTGGATACTCTTGATCGAAGAGGCTTTCCCTTCCCCGTTCAGCACATCCGACAGCGTATTCAGGTCGTACGGCGCATTGATGATGCCGCCCGACAGGTTGTCCAGCAGCACTCTGCCCTCTCTGACCGTGCCGTCACTGTATGTGATCCTGGCCTCTACGGCAGGAATTTTCCACAACATCTTAGTCAGCCAGCCGCGGAAAGTCAATTCCGCATTTATGCGAAGTTCCGAACAGTCCTGAAACAGAATCGTATCTTCCTTGGCAAAATTCGCCTCCGATATTTGTTCTGCCTGTTCTGTCCCGGTGCCCCGATATTTCAGCAGATAGCTGTCGGTATCCGCATCATACCCCGCCAGTTCATAGTGCTCCTGAATCGCCTGCCATGTAACCGGCACTTCAAGCAGCGGAATTCTGCCGTCTATCGTGTCAAACTTGAAAATAATATATTCCGGCGCTTTCTCCCCGTTAAACAAATCCGCCGTCAGTTCATCCAGATATGGCGTGTAGGTAGAATAAATCTGCAGGGCCGGCAACGGCACAAAATTCTTCGCCGTATCACGGTCTTTTTCGATAAACGTGATCTCCCACGGATAACTCGTAAACGTGCTGTTTCCAATTTCATCATGGAATTTGCTGGGGATTCCTTCCAGATCATCTATCTCCTGTTCCCGCTCCTCGGGCAGCATGGCGACGAATGTTGTCGGCAGCCCATGTATTTTACCCATCAGATCCTGTACCGGATGCATACCGGGATTGTCAAGCAGCGCAAGCGCAAGCAGTGTCAGGATCAGTCCGCCCTGCACAACGCCCTTTTTGTTTTTCACCCGCAGCTGTTCAAAGAGCGGCTGCAGATCAAACAACAGGACCATAACCGACAGCATCACCAGAATCTCTGTAACTGCATTCGCACTATGACCCGTGTCGGCCCTCACAAATCCCTCTTTATATGCCATAAGAAAGCTCGGAGCGAACCACAGCATAACATATAAATTTTTGTATTCTTTCACCATATGCTGTGTGACCATAATGGCAATATACAGTCCCATCATAATGAATATCCACACGGCGTACGCATCATCCTTGCCGATCGACATCGCCACGTTATACCCTTCCGAGACTTCCAGACTGCCTCTGATATAGTTAAACAACCCTTTCAGCGAGAAATTGTAAAGCAGATAACTGATCGGTATGGTGAGCAGCGGCAGGAATAGAATCCATATTTTTCTGTATTCTCTCAGCAGCAGTTTAGCGATCAGGAAAACCAGAACGGTCACCATAACGTCGATCGCTATGGAAAACTTGTACATGAATGCAATCGGTGTCGCCACGGCAAAAAAAACTGCCGCATACTTATCATCCATATTCTTCCACAGTACCGCCAGGGACAAAAGAACGCAATATTGCACATATCTAGCCACTGAATCGTTCACTCCGCCCACAAAAACCAACAGCATACTGGCAAAGATAAGTCCTTCCGGCACACTGCTGTCCTTGATGAATTTGCGGAAGAGAATCAGGGTCGACACAAACAGAAAAGTCATGATCAGCGTGGCAATAATCAGGCAGTTTAGTCCGCATTCAGGTTCCAGAAAGCCCAGCGGGCCATAGGTAAACACCCAGTCCCTTCCACACTTGAGGCCAGGAATGACATTGAACTTGGACAGCGCATACGACCATGACCCATCTAACCCATTGGACTTTGAAAGGGCATAAAAAAACGGGAAAGTCATAATGGCATACATTCCCAGCAATAGCGGGACTTTATACTGCTTCCATAATTCTCTCATAACTTCTCCTCCATATACATAGATATTATATCTAATATATTTTTAAATGTCTACAGCCAAATAGAAACAAGCGGCCGGCTCCGCGCCATAGAATACTATGGTACAAAACCGGCCGCTGATTGAACGCCTCTCTATTTTCTGAACTTTTTCTTGCTCTTGCCGCTCGCTTCTTCCGCGGAACTCGAGGTGACATTCTTAGAGGCATTCAGCGTGTCGCCCGTCTCCTCGTCAAACTTTTTCAAAAGCTCCCGCGCCTCGTGAGAGAGCTTATCCGGCACCTGCACGACCAGCGTGACATAGTGATCGCCGCGGACATTTCTGTTGCGCAGCGACGGAACACCCTTTCCCTTCAGCCGCACCTTCGTGTCGGTCTGCGTGCCCGCCTTGACGTCGTAGATCACCTTGCCGTCCACAGTGTCGATCACAATCTCGCCACCCAGCGCCGCGATCGCAAAGGACATCGGCACAGTGGAGTATATGTCCTCATCCTGTCTCTGAAAGATAGGATGCCTTCCCACAACCACTTCCACCAGCAGGTCTCCTCTCGGCCCGCCGTTCGTTCCCGGCTCACCCTTGTCGCGAATGCGGACGCACTGCCCGTTGTCGATACCTGCCGGAATCGAAACCTGAATTTTTTTCTTGTTGGCGATATAGCCTGTGCCGCGACAGTCGGGACATTTGTCTCTGATCACCTTGCCTGTGCCGTGGCAGTCGGGACAGGTCTGTACATTCCTGACCGTACCGAAGAACGACTGCTGGCTGAACACTACCTGTCCCTTACCGCCGCACTTCGTACAGGTCTCGGGACTCGTGCCGGGTTTTGCTCCCGTGCCGTGGCAGGCCGTACACTCATCCTTCAGTGTGAGATCAAGTTCCTTATCCACGCCGAACACGGCCTCCTCGAAGGTGATGCGCACGCTGGTGCGCAGGTTCGCCCCCTTCATGGGGCCGTTGCTCCTGCCGCCGCGCCGGCTGCCGAAGATATCGCCAAAGATATCACCGAAAATATCACCGAAATCAGCGCTGTTAAAGTCAAAACCGCCGAAGCCGCCCGGCCCGCCCGCGCCGTCGAAAGCAGCATGACCATACTGGTCATACTGCCTTCTCTTCTCGGGATCGCTCAAAATCGCATAGGCCTCGGAGGCTTCCTTGAATTTCTCCTCGGCCGCCGCGTCCCCGGGATTCATGTCGGGATGGTACTTTTTGGCCAAAGTCTTATATGCTTTTTTGATGGTGGCGTCATCGGCATTCTTGTCGATGCCGAGCACCTCATAGTAATCTCGTTTCTGCTCTGCCATGGATTATTCCTTCCCTGCGTCAATGCAGCACCTCAGCCGCAATCTCTCGAATTCGCTCAGCCGCGGCCGCTCTGCCTCAGCAATTCAGCCGCGCCTCTGGCTGAGCTTTTTAGACCTCTCTGTAGTCTCCGTCTACCACATCATCGGCCGGGCCGGACTGCGCGCCGCCGTCGCCGTCTCCGTCTGTCGCTGTGCCGCCCATATTGCCCGTATTGGGGCCGCCCTGTGCCTGCTGCATATTCTCGTACATCTTCGTGAAGAGAGACTGTGCGGAATTCGTCAGCTTCTCCTTGGCCGCTTTCAGCTCATCCAGCTGGCTGTCAGACATCTCCTGATCCTTGGTCTTCTCCAGGATATCCTTCACCGCCTGCAGATCCGCCTCAACGCCCGCCTTCTCGGAAGCGTCGATCTTGTCGCCCACCTCGCTCAGCGCCTTCTCCGTCTGGAACACGAAAGCGTCCGCGTCGTTTCTCGTATCAATCGCTTCTTTTCTCTTCTTATCCTGCGCCTCGTACTCCGCCGCTTCTTTCACTGCCTTCTCGATCTCGTCGTCGGACATGTTGGAGCCTGCGGTGATGGTGATGTGCTGCTCCTTGCCCGTTCCGAGATCCTTCGCGGATACGTTGACGATACCGTTGGCATCAATATCGAAAGTAACTTCGATCTGCGGAACACCGCGCATTGCCGGCGGAATACCGTCCAGTCTGAACTGGCCGAGGGACTTGTTGTCCTTCGCGAACTGTCTCTCGCCCTGCACCACGTTGATGTCAACCGCCGTCTGGTTATCCGCCGCCGTGGAGAAGATCTGGCTCTTCTTCGTCGGAATCGTGGTGTTTCTCTCAATCAGTCTTGTCGCAACGCCGCCCATCGTCTCAATCGAGAGGGACAGAGGCGTAACGTCCAGGAGCAGGATTTCACCTGCGCCGGCGTCGCCAGCCAGCTTGCCGCCCTGAATGGAAGCGCCCAGCGCTACGCACTCGTCGGGATTCAGGTTCTTGCTCGGCTCCTTGCCTGTCAGCTGTCTCACCTTATCCTGCACCGCGGGAATACGCGTGGAGCCGCCCACCAGAAGCACCTGTCCGAGATCCGCATTGGTCAGGCCGGCGTCCTTCATCGCATTCTGCACGGGAACCGCCGTCTTCTCCACCAGATCGCGGGTCAGCTCGTCGAACTTCGCCCTGGAGAGATTCATATCCAAATGCTTCGGCCCTTCCGCCGTCGCCGTGATGAAAGGCATGTTGATGTTGGTAGTCGTCGCGGAAGACAGTTCCTTCTTCGCCTTCTCGGCCGCCTCCTTCAATCTCTGCATCGCCATCTTGTCGCCGGAGAGGTCCACGCCCTCCTGGGCCTTGAACTCGGACAGCATCCAGTCGATGATCTTCTGGTCGAAGTCATCGCCGCCCAGGTGCGTATCGCCGTTGGTCGCCAGCACCTCGATGACGCCGTCGCCGATTTCGATGATGGACACATCAAATGTACCGCCGCCGAGATCATATACCATAATCTTCTGCTCTTTCTCATTGTCCAGGCCATACGCCAGCGCCGCCGCCGTAGGCTCGTTAATGATTCGCTTTACGTCCAGGCCCGCGATCTTGCCCGCGTCCTTGGTCGCCTGACGCTGCGCGTCGTTGAAGTAAGCGGGAACCGTGATGACGGCCTCCGTCACCTTCTCGCCCAGATAGCTCTCCGCATCCGCCTTCAACTTCTGCAGAATCATCGCGGAGATCTGCTGCGGAGAATATTTCTTGTCGTCGATGGTGCGTCCTCTGTCCGTACCCATATCTCTCTTGATAGAGGAGATTGTCTTCTCGGCGTTGGTGACCGCCTGACGCTTTGCAGGCTCGCCGACCAGTCTCTCACCCGTCTTCGTGAAAGCCACGACCGAAGGTGTTGTCCTCGCGCCCTCCGTGTTGGCGATGACGGTGGGCTTGCCGCCCTCCATAACTGCCACACAGCTGTTTGTTGTTCCCAAGTCGATTCCGATAATTTTACTCATAATATTTCTCCCTTTCCGAAGCGTTTACGCTTCCATTGCTTAATGATATTTTTTCTGGAAAGCTTCAGGCGCGGCGCTTCTGCCGCGGCCGAAAGCCCTTCTCATCCTTCTCACTCCACCACCGCTACCATGCTGTGTCTGACGACACTGTCGCGGTAGGTGTACCCTTTTTGCAGTTCCTGCGCGATTACGCCCGACGCGAACTCCTCGCTCGCCACCTGCATCACGGCATTGTGGAAGTCGGGGTTAAACTCCTCGCCGACCGCCGGAATCGGTTTGACGTCCATGTTCTCAAGCTCCGTCAAAAGCTGCTTGTAAATCATCTCCATGCCCTGTGCAAAGGCGCCGCCCTTTTCCTCCTCGGGTATCGTCGCCAGCCCTCTCTCGAAGTTATCCACCACGGGAAGGATCTTCTCGATCACGCTCTTGGCGCCCGTCTCGAACATCATCGTCTTTTCCTTCTCGGTGCGCTTGCGGAAATTCTCGAACTCCGCCATCTGACGCTTGACTCTGTCCTCCAGCTCTCCGATCTTCTCCTTGAGCGCCTCCTGCTTCTTATCCGGCTTCTCTTTCTTTTTCTTCTCTTTCTTATCTTCCTTCGGCTCTTCCGGGGTCTCTTCCTGCGCCGCCTCCTGTGAAGCGTCCGCCTTATCCCCGGCGCCGTCCGTCTCCGGAGTCGTCTCCGCTTTCAGCTCCTCCTCGTTTACGCTCTCTTCCTGCTTCTTATCTCTTTCCTCTGCCACGCCTCTTCATTCCTTTCCGCCTTTACTTCCTGTACAGATCATCCAGCTGCCTCTTGAGCAGCTTCAGATTCTTGACCACTTTCTCATAATCCATTCTCTTGGGCCCGATGATGCCGATCGTCCCCTTCATTCCCTCATCCAGCTCGTAAGTCGCCGTCACAATACTGCAGTCCTTCATGCCCTGCACCGGCGTCTCGCTGCCGATATATACCTGTATGCCCGTGTTGTTCTCGTCCGCCAGATTATCCTGTACCAACTCGCTCAGAAGCTGCTTTTCCTCAAAAGTCGTAATCAGCTCGCTCGCCCGCTCGTTGTCCGCCAGCTCCGGATACTTGAAGAAGTTCTTCGTCCCGCTGGTGTAGATCTCCAGATCCTCGTCCGCCTTGATCGCCTCGGCGACCGCGTCGATCACGTTCGCGATAATATCGCTGTGTATGCCCGCCTGCTGTTTCATCGCCGAGATCATTCCCAGATTGATTTCGTCTAACGACAGCCCGTTCAGATGCGTGTTCAAAAGGATGTTCAGCTTTAACAGCGTCTCATCGTTCAGCGCTTCGTCCACCGTGAGCATTGTGTTCTTGATCACATTGCCCTCTACCACGATGACCGCCAGAATCTGCGTGGCGTCCACCCGGGAGAGCTGAATGAACTTCAGCTTATTGCGGCGGTACTGCGGCGCCGATATCATCGCGGCGTACTCCGTATTGTTCGCGAGCATCTTAGCCGCTTTCTTCAGGAGGTTATCCACCTTGCCCTCTTTCTCAAGGAGACTCTCTTTCATCTCCTCGACCTCGCGCTCCTTCTCCTCCATCAGTTTATCCACATAGAGCCGATAACCCTTGTCGGATGGGATGCGCCCCGCGGAAGTATGCGGCTGCAGAATATAACCCAGTTCCTCCAGATCCGCCATCTCGTTGCGAATGGTGGCCGAGCTCAGATTCAAGTCTGTATATTTGGAGATCGTTCTGCTTCCCACCGGTTCTCCCGTCTCCAGGTAATTGCGAATGATGGCTTGCAATATGGTATATTTTCTCTCATCTAACTGCATACCATTTCTCCCGTTGTTAGCACTCGATTGATTAGAGTGCTAACATCTTCTAGTAGTAAATTATCACTTCGGATTTTTCTTGTCAACATTTCCCTGCAAAAAATTTATAAAAAAAATATTAAGATTATTATGAACAGAAAAAAACAGCCGATTCGAGTTTTTACTCAAACCGACTGTCCTGTCGTCTCCTGCGATCTTTCATTCCATATGTAGATCCGGCAAGATACCGATTACAGATCGAAGCTGCCCGTGTTATCAGCGTCGCCGTTCACTACAAAGTATACCTTATTCTCTTCCGGCTTTACATACAGCTCGACTTTCTTGAAATCGCCGACCTTCTGTTTCATGTCGTATTTCCATACGTCCTTGGCGATCTTTACCAGATCGTCCGTCGTTCTGGACTGACCCTTGTACTCCAGATGAAGCGTCGCCTTAAAAGCTTCCTTCTTCGCAGCGCCCTTTGCCGCCTTCGTTGTCGTCTTAGCGGTGGTCTTCTTCGCTGCCGCCGGTTTCCTTCCGGGAGTCTTCTTCTCTGCCGCCGCCTTCTTTACTCCGGGCTTTCTTCCGGGAGTCTTCTTGGTCTCTTCCTTCTTCGGCTCCTCCTTGGGAGCTGCAACAGATGCTGCCGGTGCTGTCGTTACTTCTTCTGTCTTTGTATCTGCCGCCTTAGCTGCCACCGCCTTTGCAGCCGGTGTCACATTTACTGTCTTCTTTGTCTCTGCCATAACGCTTCTCCTTTCACACGCCGGAACCTCTCCGGCCATCTTACGTTATCGTTTCCTTTTTCATAATCCCCAGCCCCTGTACTTTTGGACTATATGGAGATTTTATCGCAATACCAATGTACTGTCAATCAACATCTATGACAAATAGTTATCATTCTTTTCCGGATTCTATGCGAAATTACACAAAAAATTGCCGTATACACGCTCGAAACGTTGTGCAGTCCGCCTCTATGAAGCCAGCGCGAAATACAACAGCACCAGTGCGCCGAGTACAATGCGATACCAGCCGAACACCTTAAAATCATGTTTTCTGATGTAACCCATCAGGAAACGGATGACGAGCAGCGACACGATAAACGCCGACGCCATACCCGTCAGAAGAATCACCGCTTCCGTCCCCGTAAAGGCAAAACCGAACTTCACAATCTTCAAGAGGCTCGCGCCCAGCATGACGGGAATCGCCAGAAAGAATGTGAACTCCGCCGCCACGGTGCGGGAGACGCCGATCATAAGCGCGCCCACAATGGTCGCGCCCGACCGTGAGGTGCCGGGGAACACCGCGGCGATCAGCTGAAAGACGCCGATCATAAGCGCCGTCTGATAAGTGATATCCTTCAGCTCCGTGATCTTCGGCGAGACATTTTTATTTCTGTTTTCTATCACAATAAAAGCGATACCGAATACAATCAGCGCTACGGCAACGCACCACGGATTGTAGAACAGCGCGTCCAGCACATCGTCGAACGCAAGCCCGATCACTGCCGCCGGAATACACGCTGCCAGAATCTTAAACCACAGCGTGAAGATATCTTTGCGCACCACAGGTTTTCTGCGGAACTGAAAAGGGAAGATTTTGTTCCAGAACAAAATGACGACCGCCAGAATCGCGCCGAACTGTATCACCACCAGAAACATCTCCCAGAACTCCGGCGTAACGTCCAGCGTTACAAATTCATTCAGCAGAATCATGTGTCCCGTGCTGCTGATCGGGAGCCACTCAGTGACGCCCTCGACGATACCAAACAAAACCGCCTTCAGAATTTCTATGATACTCATCGCTTTATCCACCTCACATATAGCATTCTATTCCCGTCTGATCGAATTATGCCACAGTCTTAAAGCCGTCAGTCTGTCATAAACCGTGATGCACGAATCTGCGCAGCGCGTCAAGCGACCTCTCCACCTTCTCCGTCTCGATGCAGTAGGCGAGACGTACATAACCCTTGACGCCGAAAGTATCGCTGGGCACCAGAATCAGGTCGTACTTCTTCGCCTTCTCGCTGAACGCGATGGCGTCCTCCTCCAGCGCTTTCGGGAAGATATAGAAGGTGCCGCCCGGCTTCACGCACTCGAAGCCGAGATCGGTGAGCTCCCGATACAGGATATTCATGTTTCTCTCGTAGACGGACAGATCGGCGGTGAGATCCAGCACCTCCGCCACGGCCAGCTGAATGATCGACGGCGGGCAGTTGTGTCCCGTGCCTCTGGAGATCTGGCTGCACATCGTGCTGATCAGCTCCGCGTCCGTACATTTCGGATTCACCGCCACATAGCCGATGCGCTCCCCCGGCAGAGACAGCGATTTCGAGAAAGAGTAGCAGGATAAGGTATTGTCATAAAACTTCGACGGATAAGGGGAATCCACCCCCGCAAATACAATCTCTCTGTAGGGTTCGTCGGAGATCAGAAAAATATCGTGCCCGTACTGTTCCTGCTTCCTCGTCATGATCTCGGCCAGCGTGCGGATCGTCTCCGTGGAATACACCACGCCGGAAGGATTGTTCGGCGTATTGATCAGCACTGCCGCCACCTTTTCCGTCAGCATCTCCTCGAAGGCCTCGAAGTTGATCTGGAAGCTCTTCGTATCGGCGGGCACTACCTTCAGCACCGCCCCTGTCAGATTGATGTACGGCCCGTACTCCGGAAAATAAGGCGCGAAGGTCAGTATCTCGTCTCCCGGCTCGCTGACGCAGCGCACCGCGTGCGCAATCGCGCCGGCAGCCCCTGTCGCCATAAAGATATGATTGCCCGTATACTGCATCCCAAACCGTTTGTTCAGCGACGCCGCGATCTTATCGCGCACGGCGGGGATACCAAGGCTCTGGCTGTAGCCGTGCAGCTCCATCGGATCCCTGTTCTGCAGCAGCTCTATCATCGTATCGGTGAACTTCTGCGGCGCCGGCACGGAGGGGTTGCCGAGACTGTAGTCGAACACGTTCTCATAGCCGATCTCCTTCCCTCTCGCCGTGGCGAACTCCGACAGCTGGCGGATCACCGATTTCCCCTGCAGCATATCTTTATACTTCTGTACGATCATAATCTAAAATCCTGCCTTCCCTAAAATATATATCAGCGATTCCGTTATCCTGTCATGCGGACGCGCCGATCACTCCGCAACCAGGTGGAGCAGTACTCCCCGGGAATCTCCCTGCAGCGGCGGGATATTGATGCCCGCATAGCAGAGCGTATCGCCTCTGTATGTCGTCTGTGCCATCTCTGGCCACTCCTCCGCGTTGGCAATCACATAAGTCCGCTCCGTGTCAAGCCCCGGAATGCGAATCCGCCTGCTGTGACAATTGGGCCTGTTCAGCACCTGAATATAGGTGACAAGCGCCTCGCTTTTGTCTTTGGCAACCACTTCATAGCAGTCATAATAATGATTATCGGCATAGTGCGCAATGCGATAGTAATCACCCGTCCGCACCAGATCATTGTACGCGTGGTACATGGCAATCTGCGCCGGAATCAAATCGCGCTCCTCCCCCGCAATCTTCGTGACGTCCAACTCGTAACCGAAGGTTCCCGCCAGCGCTACATAGCCTCTCGTCTCAAAAGGCGTCACCCGGCCGACCGTGTGGTTCGGGCAATCGGCGATATGAGCCCCCATCGAGGAGAGCGGATAGACCATCGCCGTGCCCGCCTGAATGGAAAGCCGCTCCACCGCGTCGGCGTCGTCAGAACACCAGATCTGCGGACTGTAATACAACATACCGGGATCAAACCGCCCGCCGCCGGAGCAATTCTCCAGCAATATATGCGGGAACTCGCTGACCAGACGCTCCTGCATCTCGTATACCGCAAGCACCTGCCGGTGAAAGAGTTCGCCCTGTCTGTCAGCCGGCAGTCCGTAACTGCCCGGATCGCTGAGCTGCCTGTTCATATCCCACTTGACATACTCGATATTGGCGCTGCGAAGTATGCCGGCCAGCATCTCATACACACAGTCGCGCACCTCCCGCCTCGTCAGGTCCAGCACATACTGATTGCGCGACAGGGTTCCTCGGCGATTCGGAACAGCGATCGCCCAGTCGGGATGCGCGCGGTACAGATCGGAGTCCGGCGAAATCATCTCGGGTTCTATCCAAATGCCGAACTTCATGCCGAGTCTGTTGACCTCATCCACCAGATATTTCAGCCCGCCCCGCAGCTTATTCTCATTGACCTGCCAGTCGCCGAGGCTCGTATTGTCATCGTCTCTGTACCCAAACCAGCCGTCGTCCATCACCAGCATCTCAATGCCGAGCGCGGCAGCCTGCCTCGCGATCTCCAGCAGCTTATCCGTGTCGAAATCGAAATACGTCGCCTCCCAGTTGTTGATCAGAACAGGTCTCTTCCTGTCCCTGTACTCTCCCCGTATCAGGTGATTGCGATACAGATCGTGAAAGCACCTCGTCATCCCGCCAAGTCCGTCCGCCGAGTAGACGCAGATCACCTCCGGCGCCTGAAAGCTCTCGCCCGGCTCCAGTTTCCAGCAGAAATCATGGGGATGGATACCCATGACGGCACGGAGGCTGCCGAACTGATTCTCCTCGATCTGCGCCAGAAAATTCCCCGAGTACACGAAATTCATCGCGTACACGTCGCCGCTCTCCTGGTTGGCGTCCTTCGCCTTCCAGGCCATAAAAGGATTCTCCTGATGCCCGGACTCTCCGCGCGTCGAGGAGATGCCCTGCTTTCCCCTCATGACCGGCCTCGTCTGAATCGCGCGCTCCCGTGCCCACGCGCCGTGCAGCGTGATCATCTCGTAATCGTCGTTATCCATGTCGATGCAGGCCGACAATACCCGCGTGAGATAAATCGGTTCTTCCCCACAGTTCACAATCCGCACACTGCGCGCAACGGCGTCGCTGTCGGCGAAAATGCTGTAAGACAGGATCACCTGCAGTCTCAGCAGCCGGTCCTCGCAGACAAGCTCCAGCGTCATACACGCGTCGTCCTCCGCGAACGTCGCCGGCAGTTCCGCGAGCTTTGCCTTGCCGTCACAGATCCGATGCGACACATAGGAGAGCGACACGGCCGTGTGTCCGCTCAGCGTTCTGACCTCCAGCGTCCCCTCCCTGTGATCGCCCAGATCGTTGCCCGTGTACTCCATGGGAAACGAATCCAGAAAAGCCAGCCTGTCCCTGTCGTTCTCAGACGGCACAAAGGGCGGCTCCTGTGTGCGCATCAGATACGCCAGATCATCATCCGCCAGCCTTCTCCCATAATAGACATGCCCGACAAAGTTCTCATCGTCCACAATGCCGATGCAGTAGCTCGTGTGGGCCGTATCCAGTTTAAACACTCTGTTTCGCTCATTGTATGTGATATTCATAGCTTTGCCTTCCCGTCACGTCCTATTATAGCAATATCTGATTTTAATGGGAAGAAAAAATTGCGTATTTGTATTTGTCGTAAACTGTGATAAAATAGTCCGTGTTGCAGCCACAGAAATTTCTGCAGACAGGGCGGTGGTAACGCCGTGTTGAATATGATACATAAAGGATGGGATTTGCCATGAATATCACAGTGGTGATAGAACAGATGATCATGATTTTCATACTGATCGGCGTCGGACTTCTCCTGTACAGGAATCATATTCTGAACGAGTCGTCCTCCGGTCAGCTGTCCGGGCTGATCGTCAATGTGACGAACCCTGCTCTGTTAATCTGCTCCGCTTTCAGCGACGGCCCGAAGATGTCTCTGGCAGAGCTGGGATATGCGCTCGTTCTCTTTCTGATTATCTACGCCCTGTTAATTACCGCGGCTTTCCTGATCCCGCGCATCCTGCGCGTGCCGAACGGATACCACTACTCCTACCAGCTTCTCACGATCTTCGGCAACGTGGGCTTTATCGGGATTCCTCTGGCATCAGCCGTGCTGGGCACAGAGTCCCTAATCTTTGTGTCTATTTACAACCTGATCTACAATGTGCTGATCTACACCTTCGGCATCTCCCTGTTACGCAGGGCGGCGGCAAGACAGGCCGCAGCGGGCGGCGCGGAGGCACAGGCTGCCGGTATGCCATCAGATACGCCCCTCTGGAAAAAACTGATCAACGCCGGAACAATCTCCGCGGCGGCGACCATTCTCTTCTATGTGGGCGACTTTCCCGTGCCGTCCATCGTGCCGTCCACACTGAACTATATGGGGCAGTCCACGACGCTGCTGTCTATGCTCGTGCTCGGCATCTCCCTGGCGCAGATGAAGCCGAGGGATATCTTCTCCCACCCGCAGCTGTACGGTTTCGTACTGCTGCGTCAGGTTCTGATACCCATCGGCTTCATTCTGTTGGTTCGTCCTTTCGTTGACAATGCTCTGCTTGTCGGCACGCTGACGCTGATGCTGGCGGTTCCCGCCGGGAATCTGCCGCTGATGCTCTCCAAGCAGTTCCACGCGGACGGCGAGACGATCTCGCAGGGCATCATCCTCTCCACGCTGCTCAGCCTGGTCACGCTGCCTGTAGTGAGTCTGGCGCTGTAGACCGTCTTTTTACCAATATTTCACTGCTCATCCTCTTCCTGTATGTAACTTCTGACTTTGAGCGGTATGCCGTAGTCTGCGGCCAGCGACCTGCACCTGTCTATCTCCTCCTCCGAGAGAATCGAAACTACCGAAAAGACGACATCCTTGCCAAGTTCCCTGGCCGCTGTGCCAAACCTCAGCACCTCCTCAAAAGCATTCTCGTAGGGCGGCCGTACCAATTCATCATAGCGTTTTCTGTCGGGTGCATTGAGACTGACAGAAAAACGATCGACCACCTCCGCCATCTCCGGCAGAATGTCCCTGTGATTGTACAGACACCCTAAGCCGTTCGTATCGACGCGTATCTTCTGTGTATGACGTTCCTTAAAATACCGTGCCGTCTCAACCAGATTGTCCACTGCGCAGGTCGGTTCTCCATAGCCGCAGAACACCAGCTCCTCATAACCGTCAAAAGAGAATGCGTCGATCGCCGCTCTCAGTTCATCCGCCGTCGGTTCCTCCTCCAGCACAAGGTGACTGCCGCCCACTCCGTCCTTCTTATTCCGCACGCAGAAGACGCATCTTGCGGGGCACCTGTTCGTGAGATTCACATAAACATTTTTCTGGTACACATACAATATATCCGCCAAGGCAAGGACCTCCTGTCACATGATCACTCTACGGGAATGACAAGATCCTGATAGAGATCAATGCAGTTTTCTCCCGTCCATTTCAACGCAATGCTGTTCAGCGTACCGTCATCGAACATGGATTTCAAAGCTTCATCAAACAGCGCAATAAATTCATCATCCACATCCGTGCGGAATACCTGGTACACGTCCTCCACAATAACAGGCTCATCGGACAGCACCAGATCGGGAAGATTCAGTTCCTCCTGAACAGTATCATAAGTGCTCTTGTATACCAAGTGCACGTTTCTCTGTCCTATCTGTATCTGCTGCATCATGTCGGCGTCGGTCGTGTCTCCCGAAGTGTCCACGATATTGATCTCCGCTCCGGGATTCTCAGCGTTATATTCCTGAATCAGTTCCTTCTCATAGGAAGTGGATGGGAACTCCAGCGTCTCCCCTGCAATGTCTGAGAGCGAGTTGAAGTGATCTTCCTCACGGCTTACCAGATACATCGGGCTCAGCGCATAGTACTGCGTCGGAAACTTATACAGTTCCCGTCTCTCCGCGCTCGCCACATACTGCCCGGACGCAAAATCGATGCTGCCCGCCTGCAGCGCCGAGAACAGGGACGGCGACGCGTCAAAACCTACGATCTCCACCTCATAGCCGTCAATACGGTTAAATGCCTCCGTGACCACATCTTCTTCCAGTCCTACGAGGTTCCCGTTGTCGTCCAGATATGAGAACGGCGTATGCGCCTGCTTCACGCCGCACTTGAGCACGACCGTCCCATCTCCGCCTGCCTGGGCGGAAGTCTCCGCATCAGCGGAACCGCAGCCCGCCAATACCGTGGCCATAATCAGCACGGCGGCGAGTAATATTTTCTTTGTTTTTTCATATTCCCTTTGTTTTTTCATGTTTTTTCTCCTTTTCTATTTAATAGTGATTATACATATCCTCCACCAGCGAGATACAGCCTCGTGTGCCGATGTGGGATTTGTTCAGGATCTCCTTGTCCAGACACGGCGCCGTCGCGGTGACAAAAAAGGCATCCAGCTTTCTGGCAATGTTCTTCTCATAGGTACTTCCCAGCAGCAGGGTCGCCCGCCCGGCATACCGTAAGGCGATCTGTTCGATCAGATAGGCGTCGTTCTCAAAATACACATCCGCTTTCCTGTCGCATTCCAGATTTTTGATCTGTGCTTCTATGTCCGCCTGCTGTTTTTCAGGCACGCTATCCGTAACGATAACGGCAAGCGGGATATGCCCGTGATCATTGACCAGAAACCGCGCGATCCCCAGCGCGAAATTGCTCTCCCCCACCAGAAGGAAACGATGCCGCTCGAAGTTACCCATCAGGGAATCAAAATATTCATACACATACTGCTGTTCCCTTGTGATCACTTTCTCGTAATCACGCTGCAGACTCAGCCGTGCTGCAATCTGTCTGATAAAATCCGCCACCGCGCCCGGGCCGATCGGCATACCCGGATAGTGCATCGTCGGAATGCCGAAAGCCTGCTCGTAATAACTGTCCAGATTGCGGCACATCCACGGCGAAATGTTGATGTTCAGCGCTGCGTTCCCTGAATGTTTCAGCTGTGCGACGCCGTCCCTTTTGATAAAAAAGGTATTCAGCTTAAGCCCTAACTCCGCAAAGATCCGATCCAGTTCCTCCAGATCTCCGCGCAAAGTCATATCCATGCTCGGCACCTGACCGTACAGATTCACCATATACGGGTCTGTCTCCGTCTTTTCGGCCAGTTTCCTGACAATGGCAAGCAGCGTCGCCTGGTACCCGAAATAAGTATCTCCGCGGAAACCCGCCACATCGACGGACACGATGGGATAGGGATTATTCTCAAATTCCCTGACAACCGCCTCCACGTCATCCCCGTTTATCCCCATGCTGCAGCCCGTCAGCACGGCGTAGATTTCTCCGTCCATAACTTCCAGGCTTCCCCTGATGGTCTCCCGCAAACGGTCCGTTCCGCCGAACACCACTTCCTTCTCGTAGGTGTTGGAACTCGGCATACCGTGATAGCCGCCCAGATAGTACAGGTTGGTTCCCACCGCCGCCTGCATGCTGCACCCCGGCCCTGCGTGCAGGATCGGGATCCCTTTATAAATGTTGCCGATGGTATCCACCGCTCCGTTCAGCGAACAGAGGATTCTCGGCCTTTCCGTACATTTCTTCACTGCATTGATCCTCCCAAACGACTCTTTCTACGAAACGATATCCTCCGGAAACTCGATGTACTTAAACGCATCTTCCCGGTACCAGCTCTCCCGAAACGGCGGATCGGTAAAACGGCTCAGCTTCTTATTGAAATTGTTGTTGTCCAGCACGTCCTCGATCTTGCGTCCGAGATAGAGCACCCCGTGATAGCCGAAAGTCGGCCGCTTGGCGTCCAGTATATGCACGGTGGGGATCCCCAGTCTGGACACCCAGTTTGCCATTCCGATAAACAGATCCGGTTTGTATTTCCTGACCAGATTGATCTGCTCATACGGCTGCATATCGGCGACATTGATGAGAAACTCGTCCCCGTGGTATTGCTCCAGTCTCTCGAAGTCTTCCGCGTACGCCCGCTCATAATACGGCGTGTGAATACACAAAAGCTGCATGCCGTACTCGCCCATCAGCGTCGCCGCCGCAAGTCCTCTGCCGGTACCTGCAGTGATACATACGCGCAGCCCTTCGGTTTTCTTCCTGATCTCTTCAATCTCCGCCGTCACCTCCGCCCGCTCTCTGGCGATAAAGGTTTCCGCCTCTTCCTCCCTGCCGCACAGCTTCGCGATGGAACGCAGCCAGCGGTCCGTACTGTCGGAACCGATCGGCATGCAGGTGACTGTGTAAGGCGTGCCATATTTCTCATGCAGGAACGCCATGTACTCGTCCCCGAAGATCTGGCATACGGAGATATTGTACTCCGCCGCCGGTATGCGCATAATGTCCTCATAGGTCGCATGATACGGCATAATATTGGCCTCAAGTCCGATGGCGCGGAGCATTCTCTTCATCTCCAGCTGGTCCGCATAACTCAGAGAGTGCGTGGCGAACAGATTGATCAGCCCTTTTTCCTTGGGCGGCGCCGCATCCCTGATCACATAGTTCTGCAGCGCGCCAAGCGCCAGATCATACCCCGTCGCATGATTCCTGGACTTGAAACCCTCACAGTGGATCGGGGCGAAGATCGTATCCGGATACTCTTCCCGCATCCGCTCCGCCGCAGCGTCGATATCGTCGCCGATGATGGCCGAGGAGCAGGAGGCCAAAATAAAAACGATTTTGGGGTGATGCCTGTCAATCGCGGCTCTCACCGTCTCCTCAAGGCGTTTTTCTCCGCCCAGAATTATCTCTTTCTCCCCCAGCGCCGTGGAGATGATCCTGCTCTCTCCGCTTTCCTCTTCTCCCCTGTGATGCTTATAGATATTCAGACGCTCGATCGCACCCAGACTCGCACACGCCGAACAGCCATACGGCGCGTGTATGATCATGACGGAATCCTGAATGCTGACCAGCGCGTTCATGCTGTTTACCTGAACGCACTGTATGCCCTGCTCAAAGGTGCGGTGCGCATTTTTCAGGCAATTCTTCTTTACCTTGTCACGGAGCGCCGCCGCGCTCCCCGCCTGCGCGTCGGTAAAACCCGCTCGTGTGTCACGGATCTTGTCTTTGATCGCTCTCTCCATTTCCATGTCCTCCCATGAAACATTAAATATAATAGATGGTATCTTCCGGAATGATCCGCGCGAGGAATTGTTTGGTGCGCTCATTCTTCGGATGGGAGAACACCTCTCCCGGCGTTCCGGCCTCCACAACCACACCCTCGTCCATAAAGATCACCTGATTGGCGACGTCCTGCGCAAAAGCCATCTCGTGCGTCACGACGATCATGGTAATCCCTCTGTTTGCCACCTTCTTGATCAGTTCCAGCGTCTCTCCGACCAATTCGGGATCTAACGCCGAGGTCGGCTCATCGAACAGAATGACATCGGGCGAGAGCGCCACCGCCCTCGCGATACCCACGCGCTGCTGCTGCCCGCCGGACAGGTTGACGGGATAATAGTCCATCCTGTCTGACAGCCCGACCCAATCCAGCGTCTCCGCCGCGATTCTGCGCGCCTCCTCCCTGGATTTCTTCTGTACCACCGTCAAACCCTCCATCACATTCTCCAGCGCCGTCTTATTCTGGAACAGGCCGTAATTCTGAAAAACAAAGGCGCACTTTCTTCGTATCGCCAGAATATCTTTCTTGTGACACTTCTCCAAGTCCACCGTGATGTCTCCCAGCGTCAGCCGCCCGCTGTCCGCTCTCTCCAGAAAGTCAATGCAGCGCAAAAGCGTCGTCTTGCCGGAACCGCTCGGCCCGATGATGACGGTCACGCCTCCCTGCTCCACCTCTATAGATACCCCTTTTAGAATCTGATTCCTGCCGAAGCTTTTCTTTAAATCATCTATTTTTATCATAAATTCCTCCTCAACCTCCCGCAGCCTCTACTGCAGGACAATCCCCGTCCTGTATCTGCCAAAGGCACGTTCCAGTATCCTGAACAGGCGGGAGAACACAAAACTCAATGCCTCATAGAGCAGCGCGATGACGAAAAAAGCCTCCAAAAACTGATAAGTTGGACTTGCCAGCGTGTAGGCGAATCCGGTCACTTCCACAACGCCGGAGTAATACGCCAGGGAAGAATTCTTGATCAGCCCGATAAAGAGTCCTCCCATATTGGGCAGCGCGATGACGAAAGCCTGTGGAAAAATAATCCGGAAATACGCCTGAATGCCCGTCATGCCAACGCTCTTGGCCGCCTCCATCTGATCGTGCGGAATCGCTGACAGCGCAGACCGAAACGTTTCCGACGAAAACGCGGCTTCCGAGAGCGTCATCGCAGCGATCGGACATACAAGGCTCGTATTGCCCGCAATGTTCTCTACAGGCAGCCCGTGCTCCACACGATAGTAAGCGATCAGCGTCGGCACTGCGAAATAGGTAAAGAACATGATAATGATCAATGGCACGCTCCGCATAAAAGAAACATATACTGTGAGGATCCGCGCCAAAACCCTGACCCGATTGGTGCGGATCAATGCGATGACCATTCCCAGGATCCAGCCCAAGACCGCCGAAACAACTGCAATCAGAAACGTGTTCTCCAGCGCCGGCGCCATCTGCGGAATCATCTGTACAATAAATTTAAAATCCATAACTTCCTCCTCAACGAGCTGAAAACCTCACACTAGACCGTCAGGGCTTTCCTGCCCCTGGTGTATCTCTTCTCCGCCCGTTTCGTCGCCCACTCCAAAAGTACGCAGACGACCCAGTAGATGACAGCCACTCCGAGATACAGTTCCGCCCTGTTCAGTCCATACAGCCGGCCGCTGATCAGCTTTACTTTGCCGAACAGATCCAGCGCGCCGATGCTGAATGCGAGAGACGTCGCTTTAAAAAGCGCGACAATGTTATTGCCGAGAATCGGTATCGCAACCCCGAACGCCTGCGGAAAAATGATTCTGCGAAACACGTCAAAACCGGTCATCCCCACACTGTAAGCCGCCTCCCACTGATAGCGGTTCACCGCCAGATAGGAGGAGCGCATCATCTCTGCCATATTGGCCGCCGATGACAGGGACAGTGTGATGATGATAAACATATCCTTGCTCCAGGAATCCGTATTGATCCCGGCTTTTTTCAGATAGACCGGCACGACAAAATACAGAATAAAGATCAGGACCAGCGTCGGCATACCCCGCATGAACGCGACATAACCTTTGGCGACCGCGTTCAACACTTTATTCCCGGACAAGGCAAGAGACGCAAACGCCAATCCGATCAACAAGCTGAAGATCAGCGACCACACGACCAGCTTAACAGTCGTCGGAAACGCCTGCATGGTGCTTGCCATCAGCCCCGGTATTTTTGAAAAATCAAAATAGTTACCCATATGCTCCCTTTCTTGTTTTTCTCCCTATTCACGTGTTCCCGCATGCCGAAACGGTTGATGCGTGTCTGCTCTGTAGAAATACGCCGTTATTTTTTCCAATGCCTCTTCCACCGTACACGTCACGTCAAAAACCTTGACCGCTCTTCTCTCCAACTGTTTCAGGGCGGGAAAACCGATCCTGGCACAGATCACACAGCGACAGTCGGAGACGGTTTCTACCTTTGCGGTCATTCCCTGATTCCCCGAGCAGCCAATCCCCCTGCAGGCTTCTCTCCCGCCCTGACAGCCTCCCATACCGCCGTCTGAGGCAGTGCCTTCGCTGCCGGGTGAAGCGTCGTCCGATACCGATCGGATCTCCGTCTCTGCGTACTCTCTATCCGTGACCTCGTAGATACGAAAAGCGGACGCCGCCCCAAATGTCCGGTCGATATGAACCCCATCCGACGAGGCGACAGCTATCTTGTATGCCATACCGCACCTCCGTCAATTCCATCGCTGTACCGCAACGGAATAAATATCTTCTATCAGCCGAATACCGCCCGTATAACCCACATAGGAGTCATCTAATACGACTTTATCCTGCACCGGCCATGAAATATTTAAGTAGTGTCCAAACAATTCTTCCACGACCTCTTTCTCATAGTAGCTCCCAAGAATCAGCGGATATCCGTGATAGTCGTGCTTTTTTATCTCATTATGTATTTTGTATGCATCCGTCTCAAAGCTCACTTCCGCTTTCAGCCCGTAATTGAGATTTGCAAATTCCTTTTTGATCTCCTCACGGAATTGTTTGGGCGTATCGTCCACAATATACTGTCCGGCAGGCACAAGCCCCAGATCATTTACAAGGAATTTCGTGATACCCAAAGCGTACTGCGCGTCCGCGACTACAGAGAACTGCTTAGCCATAACCCGCGTCTCAAGAAACATATCCGCATAGCGCTCGATCAGATAATAATAATAGTTCTCATGCCTGTTGATCAGTTCTTCCACTTTCTCCTCCGGCACGCCTGCGAATTTTCCCACTTCTCTGAGAAATTTGCTCGTCTCAAACGCGCCGATGGGCAGCGTAGGATAGTGAAGATAGGGAATCCCAAGTTTTTTCTCCATTTTCTTCATGTTACCGACGGACACCCACGGAGATACGAGCAGATTGAACTCCGCTTTCGGTACTCTGTTGATGTTTTCGATGCCGCGCTGATAGCCGAAGATCGTGTTCGGCTCCAGCCCCAACTCGGCAATCAGCCTCTCCAATTCTCTGATATTACCCAGCCAGAACAAATCCTGATAAGGCACATCCGCCCAGATATTGACTAGCCCTTTCTGCCTGTCGTCCGCTTTCCTGAGATATTGATCGACGATCGCATCGATCACCTGTTCATGCCCTCTGTAATTGTTTCCTTTAAACCCTGCCGTCGAAGCATAGATCACAGGTTTTCCGGCGTCCGCGAACCGGCTTACCACCTCTCCCGTATCGTCGCCTACGATCTCGGGAATACAGCCCGTCAGTACCACATACAGATCGGCATCTATCACTTTCAGTGCATTTTCTATCGTTGTCTCCAATTTTTTTACGCCGCCAAACACCACATCTTTCTCGTTGATGCTGGTACAGGGGAAAATATTCGGTGAGAAATATCCCGAGCTTCCGATGGAGTCCGATAGTTTCTGGGCGCATCCCGGGCCGGAATGCAGGATTGGGATCGCTCTTGTAATAGCCTGCACTGTCTGCATGGCGCCCAGCGCGCATTTGTATCTCTGTTGATCCAATAACTTTGCCATTACCTGCCGGCCTCCTCCAAAAATGTGTCTACTTTCTGCTCATACCACCAATCCGTGTAAGGCAGTTTGACTCTTCTCGCCAGATTTTTCTCAAAGCTCCTGTTATGAATACTGTCCAGTACCGCCTGCGCAAATTCCAGCGTATGCTTATAGCCGAAGATCATATATTCATCCGCCACATACACGGCGGGCGTACCGTTCTTGATCGCCCACACGGTAGATCCGGGATGTCTCGACAGATACAGATCCGGCTGATACTTGTGCAGGATATTCATCACTTCATAGTTCTGCTGATCCGCCACGCTCGCCTCGAAATCTATGTCATTGTCCAAAAGGTACTCCATAGATGGCGGTACGTCCCCGTTTTCATATTTCTTGTCATAGTGCCATGCAAGCGCCCACACCACTTCGATACCGAGCTCGTTCAGAACGCGCGAGACTTCAAACGTATAGCCGGGGCCCATCCCCAGTACCGCTTTCAAGCCTTTTAACTCTTTCTTGACCTCTTCGATCTGTGGAATATAAATCGCGCGCTGTTCCTCGATATAGCGCTCGACCTTGTCCTTTCGCCCAGTCACCTTTCCGATCTCCCTGAGCCATGTCTCAAAACCGGCTACGCCGAGAGGGTTTATGGTTCTGATGTACGGAACGCCGTACTTTTCTTCCAACCCATTTCCGAGGTAATTCCCCAGAGTGCCGCAGATACATGTCGTCGCCAGAGATTCCGATATATGGCTCAGCTCCTCAATCGTGGAATTGCAGTACAGAAAGATCGGTTCCAGGTCAAAGTTCCTGAACATTTCAATAATCTCCGGCCTTGCGCTCTCGTAGAAATTCTTGAAATTGATCGTATCGCGTTTCTGCCTCGGCGGTTTCACAACGCTGCTGAGTATGGCGTGATCCGAAATGTCAAATCCGGTAGCCCATATCCTCGACTTAAATCCCTCACAGTGGACAGCGGCGACCGGGACGTCGATCTCCTCTCTCACATCGTCCACGACACTGTCAATATCCTCTCCGATGATCCCCGTAGCGCAGGAACTGGACACAAAGATCGCCTTGGGAGAATACCTTCTGTACACTTCCAAAATGATCTGCCGCAGGGTATCCGCCGCGCCGAAGATCGTGTCGTTCTCGTC
Source organism: uncultured Lachnospiraceae bacterium (assembly GCA_947586255.1). GTDB lineage: Bacteria > Bacillota > Clostridia > Lachnospirales > Lachnospiraceae > UBA3282. The sequence goes on from CANPXP010000020.1 coordinate 41,044, forward strand.
CATTCCCGTTCCGACATACACCGTATTGTTCGTGACACCCCGCTTTTTTGCCAGGGTTCTCTCCAGATAATATCTGCGAGCGCCTTCCACCGAACATCCTGCAGGCCCGTGATGAATGATCGCCACATCCCGAATCGCGGCAAGCTGTCCCAAGGCACAGGTAGACAGACAGCTGCTCGACTGAGAAAAACATCTGGAACAGCCTTTGAGCGTTCCGCAGCCGCTCTGCTTAGCCAGATCGCTCAACGTCCCAATATAGCCCGTAATCGATCCTATCCTGCTTTCCCTTGTTGCCACATTGGAATTTTCCAAATGAATTGCCATACCGCACCTCCCACGCTTTTCCCTTTTCTTTTGATTTAGATGTTATAATCGTCGCTCATAAGGCCGAACTCAAACAAGATCTCCTCCAGCCGCTCCTGCGACATGGGCGTCGGAATATCAAACTTCGTATTATCAATCACCGCCTGCGCCAGATTTCGGTATTCCTGCGCCTGATTGGAATCGGGTTTGTACTCGATCACTGTCTTCTTGTTGATCTCCGCGCGCTGCACGATGTTGTCGCGAGGCACGAAATAGAGGAGCTGCGTACCGAGTTCTTTAGAAAAAGCACGCAGCAGATCCAACTCTCTGTCCACGTTTCTGCTGTTGCAGATGATTCCGCCAAGCCTCACGCCGCCGGTTCTGGCGTATCTCCGGATGCCTTTTGCAATATTGTTCGCCGCATAGAGAGCCATCATCTCCCCGCTGGCAACGATATAGATTTCCTTGGCCTTGCCCTCGCGGATCGGCATGGCGAAACCGCCGCACACCACATCCCCGAGGACGTCATAAAACACATAGTCCAGATCATCCGTATATGCGCCAAGGTTTTCCAGCATATTGATAGAAGTGATGATGCCTCGTCCCGCGCAGCCAACGCCCGGTTCGGGGCCGCCGGACTCGACGCACTTCGTTCCGCCGAAGCCTTCTCTCATGATCCTGTCGAGTTCTATGTCCTCGCCCTCGTCTCTGATCGTATCCAATACAGTCTTCTGCGCCAATCCGCCCAGCAGGAGTCTGGTAGAATCCGCTTTCGGGTCACACCCCACGACCATCACTTTCTTGCCGTGTTCCACCAATCCGGCAGTCAGATTTTGTGTCGTGGTCGATTTGCCGATCCCTCCTTTTCCGTAGATTGCAATCTGTCTTAACTCTCCCATCGGTTTTGATCCTTTCTGTCTTCTCTAACATAAATTTTGTACTTGTTCATAGGCGACCAGCTTATCCAGGGACGCGCCGATGACGCCCGGCAGTTCCATCGGCACGATTCCCGCCCGCTCCAGAGCGTTCGCCGCCCCGGGGCCGATCCTGCTTACAAGGATGTACCTGCAGTCCCGGAACCTGTCTATGTTTTCCGCAAGTCTCTCATCGTCGTGATCGCCCGCATGGCACACCGGGAAAACTTTCCGCGTCTCCGCCAGCCTGTATTCTCCCTCTGCAAAAACTTCATATATATAGAAAGTGTCGGCGTGCCCGAAATGCTGATTGACGACAATCCCGTCGCTGGACGCAGCTGCGACCCTGTAATTATCCATGTGAAAAAGTTTCCTTTCCGCTTATCCTGCGCTGATAGATCTGATCTCCATATTCCGACTGTCCGGGAACGCCCACCGCGTCCGCTCTGCAGTGCTGACAATGCCTGAACACGTCGATATATTTTGACGCCCGTGTCCTCGCCACGTCGATCTGTGCGCATGTGGGCGGCTTGCAGTCCGCCAGTTCATATTGCGGAATCAGCGGGATAATATTGTAGATTTTCGCGCCGATCTCACTGACCGTTTTGGCGATTTCCTCAATGTGCGCTCCGTTGATCTCCGGCACCAGCACGGTATTGACTTTAACTGTGATGCCTGCCGCCGCTGCTTTTTCAATTCCCTTTAACTGATTTTCAATCAGTATCTTCGCGCCCTCTGCGCCGTCGTACTTTCTGCCGTGATAGACGATATACTTGTTTAGGCGCGCCTCAATGTCAGGGTCTACGGCATTGACTGTTACAGTCAGTGAATCTATGCCAACCTCGATCACCTCATCCGCCCTCTCATATAAGAGCAGACCGTTCGTGCTCATACACTTGATGATATGGGGAAAGCGTTCCCTGATCCTGCGAAAAGTTTCCAGCGCGTAATCCGACGCCAGCGTATCTCCCGGTCCCGCAATCCCCGCGACCGTGATCTCAGGGCAGATCGCCAAAGCCTTTTCAAGCGCCTCCACGCCTTCGTCGGGCGTGATCACTTTCGACGTGACACCCGGCCGATTTTCCGTATCGCTGATCGCCCTGTCGCAAAATCTGCAGGCGATATTGCACCCGGGACTGACCGGCAGATGGATCCGCCCCGCATTATTTTTCCGACCGCCAAAACACGGATGGGAATTTTGCAGGTCCTTGTATGTATTACTCATACCGCACCTTCTTTCGACAAAAAACCAGAGGTCTGTCAATTTTCATTAACAAAACCTCTGGTTTTCCAGTCAGTCTATGATTCTGTGTTTTTCAGTTTTATCTATTTGGATAATCCTGCCATCCTGAATAATCAGGGTGATACTGCCGTATTTCATCCCTCGCAGCATCTCCTCCAGCGTATCTATGTGTGAATTATCCAAAACACGTCCGCGTTCTGTCTCTTTCATTCACACCGCCTCCAGATCTGACTTATATAGATATATATCTGTACAATTAATTATTGCTGAACAGCGGCGTAGACAGATATCTGTCTCCGGAGTCGGGCAGCAGCACCACGATGGTCTTGCCCTTGTTCTCCGGTCTGTCTGCAAGAATTTTAGCCGCCTTCAGCGCAGCGCCCGAGGAGATGCCCACAAGAATACCCTCGCTGACCGCGAAGGCCTTGCCCTCCGCAAACGCATCCTCATTCTCGATCGGGATAATCTCATCATAAATCTTCGTATTCAGCACCTCCGGCACGAAGCCAGCGCCGATACCCTGAATCTTGTGCGCGCCCGCCGTTCCCTTGGAGAGCACGGGGCTGGTCGCCGGCTCCACCGCGACAACCTTCACATTCGGATTCTTCTCTTTCAGGTACTCGCCCACACCCGTGATCGTACCGCCTGTGCCGACGCCCGCCACGAAGATATCTACCTTGCCGTCCGTCTGGTCCCAGATCTCCGGGCCTGTCGTCGCCTTGTGTACCGCAGGGTTGGCCGGATTCACGAACTGACCCAGAATCACAGAACCCTCGATCTCATTCTTCAGCTCCTCCGCCTTGGCGATGGCGCCCTTCATGCCCTTCGCGCCCTCGGTGAGCACCAGCTCCGCGCCGTACGCTTTCAGGAGATTCCTTCTCTCCACGCTCATGGTGTCAGGCAGTGTCAGAATCGCCCGATAGCCCTTCGCCGCCGCGACCGCTGCCAGACCGATACCCGTGTTGCCGCTGGTGGGCTCGATGATGGTAGCGCCCTCCTTCAGAAGCCCCTTCTTCTCCGCGTCCTCGATCATCGCCAGTGCAATGCGATCCTTGACGGATCCCGCCGGATTCAGGTACTCCAGCTTCGCGAGGAGCGTTACGTCCGACACGCCCGCCTTCTTGCTGTAGCCGTTCAGTTTCAGGATCGGCGTTCCGCCGATCAGTTCCAGTACGCTCTCTTTAATCTTACTCATGATACATTCCCTCCGTTTTCTTTTCATTTCCTAGTTGTTCTATATGAATTATATGTTTTATATTGCTGATTATATGCCCCACTGTTTCCGTTGTCAATAGGTTTTTTTTAAAATAAAATAAAAAAAGGAGCTGCTGCTCCATAGATGATTCATCTATTTTGCAACAGCCCCTAAAATCAATTCTTAATACTATACGATCCTCACCTTCATCATGTTGGTAGTGCCGGAATGTCCGATCGGCACTCCTGAGGTCATCACCGTCAGATCGCCTTTTTCCAGAAGACCCGCTTTCACCGCCGCCTCGACCGCCCTGTCGAAAAGACGCAGCACATCCTTTTCCTCCGCGATCAGAAGCGGCGTCACGCCCCACGCCAGCGCAATCTGCCTGCACACCTTCTCCGTGGTGGCACAGCCGATAATCGCGCTCTCCGGGCGATATCGGGAAATCATACGGGCGGCCGCGCCGGACTTGGTAACCGTCACGATCGCCTTCGCGTTGAGATCAAGCGCCGTAGTACAGGTCGCATGACAGATCGCGTCCGTGATATCCGGATTTACGCCCCGCTCGTTCCGATAGAAACGCTTGCGATAGTCAATGTCCTGTTCCGTGCGCTCCGCAATGCGCACCATCGTTCTGACCGCCTCCACGGGATAAGCCCCCGCCGCCGTTTCGCCGGAGAGCATGACCGCGCTCGTGCCATCATACACCGCGTTGGCCACATCGGTCGTCTCCGCCCGCGTAGGCCGCGGATTTTTGATCATGGATTCCAGCATCTGGGTGGCTGTAATGACATTCTTGCCGGCCAGATAGACTTTCTGTATAATCTTCTTCTGGATCACGGGAACTTCCTCATAGGGAATCTCTACGCCCATATCACCCCTCGCTACCATGATACCGTCAGAAGCCTCTATAATATCGTCGATATTGGCAACGCCCTGGGCGTTCTCGATCTTCGCGATGATCTTGACATTCTCACCGCCGTTCTTCTCAAGCAGCTTGCGCAGCTGCAGAATATCCTCTTTTTTCTGGACAAAAGACGCAGCGACGAAGTCTACATCCTGCTCGATGCCAAAGAGAATGTCCTCCCTGTCCTTGTCGCTGATGTACGGCATGGACAAATCCACGTCCGGCACATTCACACCCTTATGGTTCGACACAACGCCGCCATTGACGACACGGCAGACGATGTTCGTCTTATTGACTTCCTCCACCTTCATCTCGATCAGCCCGTCGTCGATCAGGACGCGCATACCGACCTCCAGATCCTCATAGAGACGGTTATAGGTAACGCTCACGATGTCCTTCGTACCCTCTACATCCTCCGAAGTCAGGGTGAACAGCTGACCTTCCTCCAATGTCACCCTGCCTTCCTTAAAATCGCAGACACGCACCTCCGGACCTTTTGTGTCGAGCAGAATCGCCACCGGAAGTCCCGTCTCTTTCCGCAGCTTCTTCACCGCATCCATTCTTTTCTTATGGTCTTCATAGCTGCCGTGGGAGAAATTGCATCTGGCAACATTCATTCCCTCCAGCATCATCTGTTTTAATACGGCCTCGTCATCCGTAGACGGACCGAGCGTGCATACAATCTTGGTCTTTCTCATGGCGTCCTCCGTTTTATACCTGTCTGTTATAAGCTGTATTGCTGCGTATATTTTACCATATCAGCAGGAAATCAAGCGCGAGCAAAGCGAGCATTTGATTTCACCTGATATGGTAACGACAGAATCTCTGAGCGCGAAGCGCGGCGACTGCGTAGCAGGCGGATTCTGGAGTCTATTTTACCATAGCCGAATGGAATCAGGCAACAACGACAACGTAGAAAATCCCTCAGCTTATCGCTCCCTATCCTTCTCCCGCAGATACCTTTTCAGCAGGAAAGCGCAGAAATAAGGAAACGTGTAGACGCCGTCGCTGTAACCGATGTTGGCGGACGCGAACTTGATGCCGTAACGGATGTCCTCATATTTGTTCCCGTCGATCAGGCTGCGCAGCGACTTCGCCCTGCCGTTGGTCGCCTTCACTTCAATCGGGATCAGCTCCGCCATCGTCCGCACGAAGAAATCCTCCTCCAGCGTAGAGTTCTCCTTCTTATAATAGTAGAGACCATACCCGCTCTTTGCGAGCGCCTCCCCCACGATATTCTCATACAGCGCGCCCTTATAGACGCCAAGATTTTTATTGGCCCGCAGATCCTCCTGCGCCTCGTCGTCCAGCATCGCCACCAGAAGACCGCTGTCGGCAAAGTAAATCTTGTACTTGTTTTCTTCATAATTTCCTTTGAGCGGCAGCTCCGGACTTTTCAGACAATAGCACAGATTGATCATGCCCACGTCGGCAAGCCACTCGATACAGCCACGGTAATCCTTAAACCTCGCTCCCGACGCCACCTTGGAAATCTGGAATTTTCTGTTGTCCTTCGCCAGCTGTACGGGGATCTGATTAAAAACATTCAATATCCTTGTCTGATCCATCCCCTCGACGTATTTTCGAATATCCTCCTTGTAATCGGCCAAAAGCTGCCTCTGTATCTCCAGCGATCCCTCGAAGTTCCCCCTCTCGATATACGCCCGGACGACCGCCGGCATACCGCCCAGAACACAGTAGTCTAGGAAAAGTCCTCTGCACACGGACATCATCGCCTCACTGAGCGGCTTTTGCTCCAGCATATGCATAAGCAGCTCTGCCGCAAAAGCATCGTCATAGCCCTTGGCCCACAGAAATTCCTCAAAGTCCAGCGAACGCATCTCATAGTCGGTCTTATAGCCGACGCTGTTGCTCTCAATCCGCTGATACTGTATCCCCAGCAGCGAACCGCTGCAGATCACATCAAATCGCCCGTCAATCTGAAAGAATTTGAGCGCAGTGGCGATCTCAGGAAACGCCTGAAGCTCATCGAAGAAAAGTAATGTTTTACCTTCCTCAAACTTCTTCGATGGGTCAAGCAGCGAGATATTCTTGACAATCTCTTCCGTCTTATATCCATCTGTTGTGATCATCCTGTATTTCGGCTCTTCCACAAAATTGATCTCTATGATGTTCTCGTAATTCCGCTCCGCAAACCGCCTGATGGACTCTGTCTTTCCCACCTGGCGCGGCCCCTTGACGATCATATAGATCATCAAATTCTCATCTGCTGAATTTCCCTTTTTCAGTCAAATAAATATATCCTGTGAATAAGTTAATCTG
>CANPXP010000021.1 GCA_947586255.1 uncultured Lachnospiraceae bacterium
CCTTCCAAAGAAAGTGGCAAAACCAGTTGATAAGGTTCGCCGAATTCGGTATAATTTTTTGTGTATCTTAAGTTACTCGTCATAACTTATTATACCATGAATGGCAGGCTCTTCGGAACCTGCTTTTCTGTTTTGGGCAATAAAATGGGAGCTGCTGCTCCATAGATGATTCATCTATTTTGCAACAGCCCCTTCATTTCTTTTACGTCTTTAGTTGTTTATGCTCTCTATAAATCTGTCGAATGCCGCCTGCCCTTCCGGCGTCCTCTTATACACGCCGGCGTCCTCAAGCACCTGCATAAACACGATGCCGATTTCCCTGTGAAGAATGTCCGTCACGTTATCCCCTGTCACCGTCCCGTATCTGGGAAGAAATTCCTCCACCCAGTCGGCATGCTTGGCGAGCAGTTCATCCTGCCTGATATCCCGACCCGCGACGATCGCCTCTCCCAACAGCTCCATCTCCTGCTTCAGTCTCGCGGGCAGAACCGCCAGGCCCATCACCTCGATCAGTCCGATGTTCTCTTTCTTAATGTGGTGCAGACCGGCGTGGGGATGATATACACCGAGCGGATGCTCCTTTGTGGTGATATTGTTGCGCAGCACCAGATCGAGCTCAAATTTGTCTCCTCTCTTTCTGGCGATCGGCGTGATCGTGTTGTGCGGTTCTCCGTCCGTCTCCGCATAGATAAAGACGCTCTCGTCCGTGTAGCCTCTCCATGCGTCGAGAATCACATCCGCCAGCGCGATCAGTCTCTTCTCGTCCTCCGAGGAGATACGGATCACCGACATCGGCCAGTTGACAACGCCGACCTCCACGTCCTCAAACCCTTTGACCGCGAAGGTTCTCTCCACCTGCGCGCGGGCCATGGCAAACTCATAGCGGCCGCCCTGAAAATGGTCGTGGCTGAGAATGGAGCCGCCGACGATCGGAAGATCCGCGTTGGAGCCCACAAAGTAGTGCGGAAACTGCTTGACGAAATCAAACAGCTTGCAGAATGTGTCGTGCTCGATCTTCATCGGAATGTGCTGTGAGTTGAACACGATGCAGTGCTCGTTGTAATAGACATAAGGAGAATACTGGAATCCCCACCTGCTGCCGTTGATCGTCACCGGAATGATCCTGTGATTCTGCCTGGCCGGATGATTGACGCGCCCCGCGTATCCTTCGTTTTCCATGCAGAGAAGACATTTCGGATAGCCGCTCTGCTTTGCGCTCTTGGCCGCCGCAATCGCCTTGGGGTCCTTCTCGGGCTTGGACAGATTGATCGTGATATCCAGTCTGCCGTATACGGTATCCGCCGTCCACTTCTGATCCTTCCTGATGCGGTATCTCCTGATATAGTCCGTATCCTGACTCAGCTTATAGAAATAATCTGTGGCCGCCTGCGGAGACTCTTTCTCATACAGATTCCGGAATGTCTCGATCACCTCGCTCGGCCTGGGCACAAGCATCCCCATGATCTTCGTGTCGAACAGATCGCGGTACACGATACTGTTCTCCGTCATGATTCCCTGCTCATAGGCGTAGTCCATCATCTCGGACAGAACCGTCTCCAGTTCGTCGACGTCCATGGAGACAGGCTCCCCGTCCTCTTCCAATTCATCCAGCGCAAACAGTTCCAGCAGTCTGTTTGTCGTGTATATCCGGTCCGCCTCCGCAATCAGTCCGGTCTGCAGTCCATACTGCACCAATTTCCGAATATTCTTCTGAATCGTCATGTCAGTTCCTCCTCCTTCATTTCCTGCACGTTTTCTTCCAGCGCGCTCAGCCAACGGCTCGCCTGTTCCCTGCAGCCCGCATAGTCAATGTGGCTCACGGCGTCGGATACGGCCCGCATCTCTTCGCTCCAGCCGCCCGAAAAATCATAGCGGGAAAGCTCCGCGACAATCTCTTCTCCGCGAATGGAATCAAAGGTGTCGGCGCTCTCTATGAGCTGCTCCAGCAGCCGCTTCAGCTCCTGCGGATCGACGGCCTTCCGGTCCGCCGCGCTCTCCGCCGGTTTCGTGTGGTAGGGCTGAATCACCCGGTACAGTTCCCGGTACATATTGAGCAGCGCGGGCGTGCGCGCTATGATCGGCCCCCATTCGCTGTTTTTGCCGCTGTACTCCAGATCCTTCGCCAGCTCGGACAATTCCAGTGCACCGATAGACTTGGACGTACTTTTCAGCGAGTGCACTTCGATCGTGTAAGTCTCCAGATCTCCGTCCGCCACCGCCCGCTCGATGATGTCCGCCTTCTCCTCTATCGTATCCATGTAATCGGACAAAACTTCCCGATAGAGATTCTCGTCGCCTCCGGAGTATTTCATCCCGATCTCGGCGTCGATGCCTTCCATCTGCCAGGACAGGATTCCTGCCGTCTCCGCCTGCTCTTCCCTGTCGCTCTCCTCCTCGACGTCCCTGTTGGAGACGATCTTATCGCCCGGCAGCCATTTCCGCAGAACTCTGTCCATGACGCGCATCTCGATGGGCTTGGGGACAAAGTCGTTCATGCCCGCCTCCAGGAACATTTCCCGCGCGCCCCGCACGGCGTTGGCGGACAGCGCGACAATCGGCAGCGCCCGGTAGCGCCCGTCCTCCATGGTCCGTATCACTCGGGTCGCCTCCACACCGTCCATCTGCGGCATCATGTGATCCATAAAGATCAGATCGTAACTTCGGTTCTTCACCAGCTCAATCGCCATCATACCGCTGTCTGCCATCTCCAGACTCATTTTGTACGGGCGCAGCAGCCCTTCCGCCACTTTCAGATTCACCTTGTTGTCATCTACAAGCAGCACGCGCGCTTCGGGCGCCGTAAAGGTCGTGTAGCGGTTCTCCTTGCCGTGCCTGACCGCCGGCCGGCTGTCCTGCTTGTAGGACGGCTGCAGCACGGTCTTGGGATCCGTCTCGATGCAGGGCCGCGCGTCCACGACGCCCTGCACTACCGTGAAGGAGAACTCCGACCCCTTGCCTGGTTCGCTCTTCGCAAAGATCGAGCCGCGCATCAGGTCGACCAGCTTCTTGGAGATGACAAGCCCCAGGCCGTTTCCGCCCTTCGCTCTGTTTCTGCTGCTGTCCGCCTGCCTGAATTTGGTGAACAGATCTTTCATCTGCTCCTTCCCGATCCCAATGCCCGTATCCGTCACGCTGACCTTCAGTTCGATCTCCCGGTCCCGTCCGCTCACCGGCGTATAATCCACCTCCAGGTGAATCGTTCCCTTCTCGGTGTACTTGGCCGCGTTGCTCAGCAGGTTCATCATGATCTGCTTGATGCGCATGTCGTCTCCGCGCAGCTTGGAGGGAATGTCCGGGTTGATGTCCACCAGCAGTACAACCTGCTTCTCGCCGAGCATGACCTGTATCGCGTTGACCACATCGTGCACCAGCGAGGTAATCTCGTACTCCACTTCCGAAATCTCCAGTACGCCGGATCCGGCCTTGGTGACGTCCAGAATGTTGTCGATGATGGTGACGAGATCATCCCCCGCCGCCCGGATATTCTGCAGGTACTCCTTCTCCTGATCCGGCAGCGACTCATTGCGAAGCGCCAGCTCGACCATTCCTGTGATCGCGTTCATCGGCGTTCTGATCTCGTGGCTCATATTCGCCAGGAAATCTTCCTTCGCCTGCGCCGCCATCTCGGCCTCCCGCGCCTTCTCCTCCACCATTGCCTGCGTTCTCTGCTGCCTCTTGATCAGCATAACCAGCAGAAACTGCATCAGATACACGCTAAAAATACGGATCGTGATCGCGATGGAACTGTCTCTCGCAACCGCCCTGGCCCATTCGCCCTGCACAATCAGCTTATATGCGATGTAGATCGTGATAAACACCGCCATCAGATAATTTGCCTTGGGAACATGATAAAAAGAAATCAGACAGACCGCCGCGCAGAACACCGTGAATACTTCCGTAAATTCATGGAGCATCGCGCTGTACGCGGAGATATTGATAAAGGTCAGAATCGCGATCGCGTACGCCTGCACCTCTATCCTGTCGCGATAGAATTTTTCGATAAAAATACTGCACAAAAAGCACATAGCCGGCACGATAAGCCACTTCCTGGCCATGCCGAGATACAGAATGATACTGACAAAATAGAGTGAATAGAAGCAAAACGCTCCGAACAGATATCGCGGAATCTTGTTTTTCCCGTCTTTCTCCATAGCGCAATTCCTTTCAGTACGCAGCCGCATTCCCCTTATTTCGCGAGCGCCTGCGCCATCTTGTCAAGCAGCGCGTCCTTCGCCACAGGCTTGATGATGTAGCCTGCAGGCTTCAGAGAAAGACATTCCATAACCGTTGTCCTGTCCGTCTGCCCCGTCAGGAAAAAGACAGGGATATTCCGGGTGGCTTCTCTGCTCTTGATGATCTTGAGCACCGCCGCCCCGTTGTACATAGGCATCATATAATCCAGCAGAATCAGGTCCGGCGTGTACTTTAACAGGAAATCCACCGCCACCTTGCCGGAATTGATCACGGTTACTTTATAGGCGTCCTGCAAATAATATCGCAGGGTCTTGAGCGTATTCAAATCGTCGTCCACGATCAGGATATGTTTCCTGTTCGACACCTCCTGCGTATGTTCCAATACGAATTTCTGATTCTCTTCCATGTGTTTTCTCCGCCTTCTTGTTATACAGATCAACAACTATCATGCATAGTTAATTGTATTGTATCATCAAATATGATCGGATGCAAGATGCCCGATTCATGAAATATACTGTAAATCCCGCGAAAAGTCAAGGTTTTGCCTTTACTTATAGAAAGGAATATATTAAAGTAAAATCAGAAAGGAATCCGGAAAGCCATGCTCACAATTACAGGACAATCAAACTCCTCCGCGCTTGCCGTCGGAACGATCCGTTTCTACCGCCATATCAAAAATATCGTCGGCGACGCCATCGCGGCCAATCCGAATATGGAACTGACACGCTATCGCTCCGCCTATCAGACGAGTATGATCCAGCTGCAGAACCTGTACAACAAGACGCTGTCGCAGCTCAGCGCGACGGAGGCGGATATCTTCGAGATGCACCGCATGCTTCTCTCCGACAACCGTTTTCATCACGCCATCGAAATCGCCATCATAGAGGAGGGCAAGACCGCCGAGTACGCGGTTTACAGCGTGGGGCGCAGGCTCTGCGAACAGTTCATGGCGATGGACGACCCGTATCTGCAGGCGCGCGGCGCGGACGTCCAGGATATCATGAACCGGCTCTTATTTGCCCTGTCCGGCAAGACGGAGAGCGCTTTGGACCTCATCTCCGAGCCCTTTATCCTCATGGCGGAGGATCTGTCGCCCAGTGAAACCGTACAGATGAGCTCCGACAAGCTGCTCGGCTTCATAACGCGTCAGGGCAGCCCCTACAGCCACACGGCGATCCTCGCCAAGACAATGGGCGTTCCCGCGCTGATGTCCATCGACATCGACGAAAACTGGGACGGCCACCTCGCCATCATCGACGGGGAGAAGCACTGTCTCTATATCGATCCCGACGACAGTCTGGTGCAGGAATACCAGCTGAAGATCAATTCCGACCGCAGAAAGCGCGCCAAGCTTCAGGCAATTAAGGATCTGCCGGCTGTCACGCTGGACGGCCGCAGCGTCAGGCTCTACGCCAACATCAACACCCCGGCCGACTTGACCGCCGCCATCGAGATGGGCGCGGAGGGCGTCGGCCTGTTCCGCTCGGAATTCCTGTACTTAAACAAAAATGAATACCCCGACGAGGAAGTACAGTACGGCGTCTACCGCGACGTTCTGGAGAAAATGTCCGGAAAGCCCATCGTGATCCGCACCCTCGATCTGGGTTCGGATAAAAGAAGTCCCTATCTCGCCCTGGAGCCCGAGGAGAATCCGGCTCTCGGCTACCGCGCCGTCCGCATCTGCCTGAACCAGCCGGAGCTGTTTAAGGTGCAGCTGCGCGCGCTCCTGCGGGCCGCGGCGCACGGCGAGCTCCACATCATGTTTCCCATGATCATCTCCCTGCAGGAGGTGCGTGCGATCAGGGAGCTTCTGAAAATCTGTGGAGACGAACTGCGCGAAAAAGGCCTCCCCTTCGGGAAGCCCATTGTAGGCGTTATGATCGAGACCCCCGCCGCCGCCCTGATCGCGGACGATCTGGCGAAAGAGGTCGATTTCTTCAGCATCGGCACCAACGATCTGGCGCAGTATGCGCTGGCGCTGGACCGCAACAACGCGCGCATTCACACTTTCTATGACCCGCACCATCCGGCGATCCTGGAACTCGTCCGCATGACTGCTGAGGCCGCGCACCGACACAATATACCGGTATGCATCTGCGGGGAATCCGGCGCCGACCTGACCCTGACGAAAGCGTTCCTCTCCATGGGCATGGACGCTCTCAGCGTCGCGCCCAACGCCCTGCTGCCCCTGAAAGAGACGATCCGCTCTATCTCTCTATCGGTCTGACAGCACCGCCCGTCCCGCAGCGGCGGCCAATTCACCGTTGATAAATTCCATCTCATCCAGATACTGCTCTTCTATGCCGACATAGTCGCCTTTCACATAGATGTAGCAGTTTCCCGTCTCCGCCGGCGTATAGGTCGTCGTGATCTTCTCGTCCGGCAGATACTCTATGGCTGCGCCGCTCTCCGCAATCTCCTCCGGCCGATAGTCCTGCGCCGCGGTCTCTTCCGCCGCATCCCCTGTCTCATCACTGCCGTCTTCTATCATGATATAAGTCGTCTCTTCGTTACTGTCCGTTCCTGCTACTCCCTCCTCCGAATATGTCATACTTTCGCCTGCCGGATTCGACGTATCGGTGTAACTGTAATGCGTGACCTCCGCACCGCCGCCGCTTTGTCTGTCGATATATTCTCTCAGATACAGATTCTGTCCGTAATCGCTCACAGGAATAATCTCTCTGCCCCGTTCCCGGAGAACCACCGCCTCCCCATAGGTCAGCTCACAGAATCTCCCGACCTCTTCCCCGGAGGAAACCTGATATAGCACCAAGTCCCCCTGCCTGTCAACCGCATAGCCGCTGATGCCCTCTATGGTCTCCGGCAGCGCGACCTGTATGCTGCCGGCTGTGACGGGCATTCTGACAAAGGCCTCGCCCTGCCATACAGCTCCGTGAAACGCGGTATCCCTCGTGAACACAATCACCACAGCGGCAGCGGCAATCGCCGCCGTCAATGCCGCCGCAGCGCCAAATACACGAGGCTTCTCCGCGATAAAACGAATCCGCTCCTTCACATTCCTGCCATTCCCCGTCATGGTCGTCGCCGTACAGACGATATCCGACACGCTTCCCCGCCGCGCGATGATGGAGAGTAGCGTCTCCCCGTAAGATATTCTCTCCTCCTCACCGAGCGCCCTGATCACAGACTCGTCGCACGCCAGCTCGCAGTCCCGCTTAGACAACAGCGCCGCAGCCCACACAAGCGGGTCGAACCAGTACACGATGATCAGCAGACTCCGCAGAAGAGACCAGAACCCGTCGCCGTGCCTCTTATGGCACATTTCATGTACCAGCACATGGTGCAGCCGTGTTTCGTCCGCGGCGATATCCGGCGGAAAATAGACCGCCTCCCGAAACGGCAACCCATACAGACAGGGCGACTTTAATCCGTATACGGTATATAGTTTTGTCCTGCCGACAGCCCGTTTCTCCTCATCGCCCGCCGCGTCCCACACATACTCTTTTCTCTCCCGGTGCAGCCTGCGCGCAAACAGGATATTGACGCCCGCGATCCACAGCGCCATGGCGATCATGCCGCCCCACCAAAAACCGCGCAGAATGTCAGACCATGTCAATCCGATCTTCCCCGCCACAAATACAGAGGTCGGCCCCGCCGACTCCGCGTCCGGCATCTGGATATCGAACAGCGTCTTTCCCACCAATCTGCCGATCGGATCGGACAGCGATACCGTGAAGCGGACAGGCCTGTCCAGCAATGTCTCTATGTCCCCCGTCTGCCTTTCCAGTTCTCTCGCCAGATCCACCACGCGGAACGATTCCAGGGAACCGATCGCCATCGGAACCGCCGCCACCGGGAGCATCAGCCGAAGCGCCGCCAAGAGCCAGAGGGCATACTGCAGCCTGCCGCTGATTTTACCCCGAAAAATCTTCCTGATCAACAGGATACAAAGTATCAACACCGAAGAGGTAATGATGACTTCCTTCATAAAAATGTGTCCTCCGCCCTATCCGTTCCTGCGCTTCGCCTGTTCGAGAATATCGTACAATTCCTGTATTTCCTCCTGCGACAACGCCTGATCTTCCACCATCGCGTTGACCATCATGCCAAGGCTCCCCCTGTACACCTTTTGCAGAAATCCCCGCGTCTCCTGCATGGAAACTTCACCACGGGGCACAACGGGATAGAAAATTTTGGCGCGTTCTCCCTGCCTGTGAGCCACCGCCCCCTTCTTCTCCATGCGGTTCAGCATGGTGATAATGCTGTGCTTGTCCCACGCCGTCTCTTCCCGCAGCGCCGCCGTAAGCTCCGTGATCGTGCTCCCCCGGCTCTCCCACAGGCAATTCATGATCTTCCATTCTCCGTCTGATAAACCGACCATTTTAATCTCCTTCCCGGACGTCGGGATGTTGGCGGCAAAAACAATCTCTCGTCTGCCACCAAAGTTATTGGGAACGCTTCAGCATTTTCCACATTTGGTATACGTTTGTCTACTTATATAATTTCATACTACTACTTTGGTATACATTTGTCAACCCATTTTCCAATCTGTAAGAAAAAGCGCGCTACCCGCACAAAAAAAAGTGCCCCGGCCTAAGCCTAGGGCACTTCCGCTCCATATTTTTCATATAATTCCCGCAGCTTCTCTATATCCTCCCCGGATACATTGTTCCGCAGATATTCCTCCGCCTGCGAAATCGACTCACTGCTCACGCCGTCTTCCATGATGTCCATGAGATCGGACACGGTATCCTTGTCGGCGTATTTCTCCACGATGGCTTCGGCCTCCTCCTTGTCGGCCTCGTCCATACCGGCCACAATCTCTTTCGCCTTGGCCGCCGCCTCGGGATCACCCGAACTCTCCAGCGCTTTCTGAATCGCCTGCTCCATGACCTGCTCCGTCACCTTACCCGCCACCGCGGACTTGATGCTGCCGGCCAGCGGGGCGCGCACCATTGTGAACAGAATCACTACGCAGACAATGATGATAAGAAGGAGCAGGACGATTGTCCCGGCGCCCTTCCTCTTTTTCTTTCTCTTTCTGCTCATCTTAAACCAGGCGCACCGTCTCTCTCGCGATCGCCAGCTCCTCGTTGGTGGGAACCACCATCACGGTGACTTTCGCGTCCGCGCCGGAGATAATCGCCTCCTCGCCGTGCACGTTATTCTTCGCGGGATCGACGTTTGCACCCAGGAAGCCGAGGTACTGTCCGACAGCCTCTCTCACCTTGGCGTCGTTCTCGCCCACACCCGCGGTGAAAGCGATCACATCCACGCCGTTCATCGCCGCGGCATATGCGCCGATGTACTTCGCTACACGATAAGCGTAAGTCTCCAGAGCCGTCTCAGCTGCCTTGTTGCCCTCCGCCGCCGCCGCGGACAGATCGCGGAAGTCGCTGGAAACGCCGCCGGACAAGCCGAGCACGCCGGATTTCTTATTGCACACGTTGATCACTTCGTCGGCGCTGATACCCTCCTTGCCCGCGATAAAGGTGATGATCGCCGGATCCAGATCGCCGGAGCGGGTTCCCATGATCAGACCTTCCAGCGGGGTAAGACCCATGGAAGTGTCCACGGACTCGCCGTTCTTCACCGCGGAGATGGACGCTCCGTTTCCCAAGTGACACACGATAATCTTTAAATCTTTTCTGTCTTTGCCGAGAATCTCCGCCGCGCGCTTGGACACGAAGTCGTGGCTGGTGCCGTGGAAACCGTAGCGGCGCACCTTGTATTTCTCATAGTAGGACAGCGGAAGGCCGTACAGATACGCCTTCTTCGGCATCGTCTGATGGAAGGCCGTGTCGAACACGCCCACCATCGGCACGTTCGGCATAATCTCCCTGCAGGCGTTGATGCCGATCAGGTTCGCCGGATTGTGCAGGGGCGCCAGATCGTTGCAGTCCTCGATCGCCTTGAGCACCTCGTCGTCCAGCACTACGGACGTCGCAAACTTCTCACCGCCGTGCACGATACGGTGTCCTACCGCGTCGATCTCGTCGAGGGATTTGATCACGCCCACCTGGGGATCGGTCAGTTTCTCGATCACGAGCTTGACCGCCGCCGTATGGTTCGGCATATCCACTTCCGTCTTTACCTTGTCGCCGCCCTTGGGCTGGTGTACGATGGCGCCGTCGATGCCGATCCTCTCGCACAGTCCCTTGGCCAGCACTTCCTCACTGTCACTGTTGATCAGCTGATACTTCAGGGAAGAAGAACCACAGTTGATTACCAATACATTCATTCTGATTACCCTCTCTTTCTATATTCAGCGCAATGCGCGCTTTTTTAATACGCTCTGCCCCAGTATACCATTTTTTTCGCGGGTTTTCCACAGCAGACGCACACGTCGCTCAGGTTTTCCTGCTCAAAAGGCATACACCGGCTGGTGACGCTGAGCTCCTCCTTGATCTTGTCCTCGCAGCCCTGCTCTCCGCACCACATGGCTTTGACGAAACCGGACTTCTCCGTGAACAGTTTACGGAACTCGTCCATATCCTTCGCCACGTAGGTATGGCTATCCCTGTGCGCTCGCGCGCGCTCCAGCATCTCTGCCTGCATCTTATCCAGAATCTCGGCTGCCTTCGTCTCCAGCTCGCCGAGCGCCACCTCAATCTTCTCGCCCGTGTCGCGACGGCAGATCACGCACTTATCCGCCTCGATGTCCTTCGGGCCGATCTCCACGCGGATCGGTATACCGCGCATCTCCTGCTCGGAGAATTTCCAGCCGGGGCTCTTGTCCGCATCGTCCACCTTCACGCGGAAATTGCTCAGCCGATCCCGCAGCTCATACGCCTTGTCCAGCACGCCCCCTTTCTTCTGCTGAATCGGGATAATCATGATCTGCGTGGGCGCAATCCTGGGCGGCAGCACCAGACCGGAATTGTCGCCGTGCACCATGATAACCGCGCCGATCAGACGGGTCGTTGTCCCCCAGGAAGTCTGATGCACATATTTTAACGTATTGTCCTTATCCGTATACTGAATGCCGAACGCCTTCGCAAAGCCGTCGCCAAAGTTGTGGCTCGTGCCGGACTGCAGCGCCTTGCCGTCGTGCATCAGCGCCTCGATGGTGTAAGTCGCCTCCGCGCCCGCAAACTTCTCCTTGTCGGTCTTGCGCCCCTTGATCACGGGAATCGCCAGCACCTGCTCGCAGAAATCCGCGTACACGTTGAGCATCTGGATCGTCCGCTCCTCGGCCTCCTCGGCGGTGGCGTGGGCGGTGTGCCCTTCCTGCCACAGAAATTCCCGGCTCCTCAGGAACGGTCTCGTCTCCTTCTCCCAGCGCACCACAGAACACCACTGATTGCACAGCTGCGGCAGATCGCGGTAAGACTGCACCACATTCTTATAGTAATCACAGAAGAGCGTCTCCGAAGTCGGTCTGACACACAGCCGCTCCTGCAGGGGCTGCATACCGCCGTGGGTCACCCAGGCCACCTCGGGCGCGAAGCCTTCTACGTGCTCTTTTTCTTTATTTAAAAGGCTCTCGGGAATAAACATCGGCAGGTATACATTCTGCACGCCGGTCTTCTTGAACATGGCGTCCATCTGCCCTTGAATCAGCTCCCAGATGGCGTAGCCCGCCGGGCGCAGAACCATACACCCCTTGATACTTGTATAGTCGATCAGTTCAGCTTTCTTCACCACATCGGTGTACCACTGCGCGAAATCTTCTTCCATGGAAGTGATCGCTTCCACTAACTTCTTGTCTGCCATTTTTCCGTTTCCTTTCCGTAAGCGCTATTGTCTCATTACAATGATGCCATCGTAATTTATGCTAGACTTTCGGCCGTATTTTGTCAACCATCTTCTCCCACTTTCTTTCCATATCCGCCGCGAGCGCAAGCTGCGTCCGGCACCGGTCCAGATTCTGTCCCTCGCGGGAAATCCTGTAATAGGAATCCCCCTGCAGATAGTCTGTAAGGAACCGGATTCCCTGTTCCAGCGTGATGATCCTGGCCCCCATCGGCAGCGTTTCGATTTCCTTCGGCGTGAGCCGGCCGCCGCATCCCTGCAGGAAGCCTTCCGTGTAAGCCCCGTACAGCTCCATGGAGAGCGCGACCTTGTCCGTCTCCGGCTCATCCTCCGCAGCGGTGCTGGCACCGAAACGGATTGCGTCTCCGAAATCATAGGCGCACAGCCCCGGCATGATGGTGTCCAGATCAACCACACAGACAGCCTTGCGGGTAACAGCGTCCAGCAGGACATTGTTCAGTTTCGTATCATTGTGTGTGATCCGCAGAGGCAACCCGCCGCTTTGTCGCAGATCGATCAGAAACGACAGTTCCTTCCTGCGGGCCCTGATAAACGCGATTTCCCGCTCGGCGTACCGCGCCCGGCACAGCCTGTCCTCCCGGACTGCCGCCTCGAAATCCCGATAGCGCTTCGGCGTGTTGTGAAAATCAGGGATTGTCTCATGCAGGGTGTGCACCGGATAATCCGCGAGCCGCTCCTGAAATCTGCCGAAAGCAAAGCCGCTCTCATAGAGAGCCGCCGCATTCTGCGGCCTGTCCAGAGCGATCAGCCCTTCTATAAAAAGATATACCCGCCAATCGCCGCCGGCCTCATCCGTGTAGTAATACCTGCCGTCCGCCGTCGGGATGACCGTCAGCGTCTCCCGCTCGGGATCCCCGCCGTCCTGCTCGATCTTCCCGCGCAGACAGGCGGTCACATTGACGATATTCTCCATCAGCTCCGCCGTATTCCGAAAGACATCACCGTTGATCCTCTGCAGTACATACCGGCGTCCCCGCGCCGTCTCCACGAGAAACGTGCGGTTGATGTGCCCGCTGCCGTGGGGCGCTGCGGACAAGATCTCGTCCTTCGGCCGAAAATGCCGGAAAATGTCTTTTATTTTTTCTTCCTCCGCAGTCTGTGTCATCGTCCTTCCCGCTCCTTATGCCGCTCCGCTCTGTCGATATACGCGCCGATCCCCATCAGCAGAAAAACGAACGGCGTGCACAATACCTGCTGATAACAAAAGAAATTATAACACATATACGACACGCAGGCCGCCGCAATCCCCGCCGACAGCGCATTGTCCCCCGCCCGCCGAAGAGCGGTGCGCACCGACGCAAGAAAAATTCCCAGATAGGCCGCCGCGCCGAAGAAACCCGTGTTGATCAGCATATTCAGCCATTCGTTGTGCGCGTTCGAAAGCTGCTTCCGACCCCAGAACAGCTGCTCCTCCTCGGCGTAATGCGCCGCCACATAACTGTGGAAGCAGTCCGGGCCGACACCGAACAGCTTATGCGCAATGTCCATCTCCCTGTAGAGCTTCGCGCTGAAAGTCCATATTTTTCCTCTGCCATTTCCCCATTCCGGTCCCCATGTAGAATAGGCGATGTGTTCCAATCCGTCGGACACAGCCTGCGGCAGCATATCATGCGCTTTGAGAACGATCAGGAGCGCAGCAGCAACCACAGCCGCAGCCGCCACGACCGGCACCGCCGTACGCAGTCTGCGCATAAGCGTCTCCGGGTAATCACACGACAGCCGGCCTTGTCCCATCGCGTACAGCAGCGCTGTCGCCGCCAGGCAGAGGGCGAACAGTGCCCACGTAACAGGCGAATCCCACATGAGTCCGGTCACAAAATCGGGCTGCAGCGCGAGATTCGGATGCAGCCGCATCAGAAAGCCCATGACCTTTCCGACAGCAAAGAGAAGTGTGAGAGAAGCCATATAGCGGCACAGCTGCTCTCGTTTCCCCGCAGAAAGCACGAAGAAGACCACAAGCGCGCCTGCCAGCCCAAAATAGGCGCTGTCGCTGTTCTGCGTAACCAGTGTGCCGAATCCCACCGCCATGAAGATACCGCTCAGACACCGCCACAGCCTGCTTCCCGCATAGAGAAATGTCCCCATGCCCACGGGAAGCGTCACAATCAGGAAACTGGCGTACCAGGTATTTTGCCCCAGCGTAGACAGAAACTGTGCCATCTGATCCTGCGACAGCCCGTCGTAATAGCCGAGGGGATCGATCAGAAGACGATTCAGAATCCCCAGCGCGTACACACCGCACGCCGCAGCGCACAGCAGGACGAGGATTTGTCGATAATACTTCCCAAACCGTGACGCCAGGAAATAGAGAAGCACAAAACTGATCTGCGCCATAAGCCCCATATACCAGCCGTCGAATCCCCACAGCGCGTCACCGTAGAAACCGCCCGCAATCACAGCAATATTCGTGAAACCCAGATAGGCGAGAGCGAGACAGTCCGCGACAGATAACCGCAGCCGATGCGCTTCCGACCGAAAGATCAGGCAAATCCCAGCCGCTGCGAGGAGCAGCCCTCCGCCCGGTATCATAACCGCCCTGTACACCGCAAATTTGGCGGCGCCGATCTGATGATATCCGTCCTTCACATAGAAGGCGAGCGCAAGGCACACCGCAGCCGCCACGGCGGCAAACAGATATTCCGTCACCCGGCGCATCGCCGGCAGTCCCTCCCGCGCCGGACTCTCTTTTTCCTCATATTCTTCCGCCGCGTTCCGGTTCGCCTGATCCGTGCCGCTTCCCTCTGAGGCGGTCCGGCAGAGCCTCTCCCCTATCCCCAGCAGCATAAATGCGAACGGCGCGTTCAGCACCTGCTGAAAGCTGACCGTATTGTGCAGCCAGTACGCCGCGCCGGAGACGGCGCACACATACAGAAGCGGCTGCCTGTCCGCCCGTTTCACGAAACGCACAAACGCCGTCAGAAAAAGCCCCGTATAACAAAACCAGCCGAGCATCCCCACATTCACAAGAAGCGTAAGCCGCTCATTGTGCGCGTTCGTCAGCCTCTGACTGACGAACTGATCCGCCAGACGGTCCGCCAGCGCCGGCACACTGTACACATATTCCGCAAAACAATCCGGTCCGATCCCGACTATTTTATGTAAGGGTTCCATACTGCGATAAGCGTCTATGCCGGCATTCCATGCGGCGCCTCTGCCGTTTCCCCATTCTTCGTCAAAAACTCCCGCCGCTGCCCCATCCGCAGACTGCCCCGAGGCGTCGGGCGTACCGTTCCCGTACCGGATTCCGCCGACAACGGGCGCTGCGACCAGAACAACGCAGACGGCTACCGCCAGGGCCGCCGTGATACCCCGCCTCTTCGCGCACCGCTTCCCGCAGTCCGCCGGCCGTACAAGTCCTTTTCGTTCTAATATATGTAGCAGCGCGTATCCCGCGGCCGCTATGATCAGAAGAATCCCCGCAGCCTCCCAGGACAGCATCGCGGAGGCGACGCCGGGCGTTCCGTAATTATATTGCAGGCCGGGCAGCCTCGTCATGATGCGCCCGAGCAGGCAGCTCAGTGCAAACAACGCAACAAGCTCCAGCAGCCGATGCAGCCGCTTCACGCTGCCGATCGAAAACACAGCCAGCAGAATCAGAACTGCCAGAAAGACAAGATACGCGCTCCCGCTCCCCTGCGTCACACCGGACAGCATCGCTACAACGCTGTACACCGCAGCCGCTATCCGCGCCCGCACACTGTCGCGGCACCAGTACAGCGCGAAACCGGCTGCAGCCGCCACCGACCAGTATCCACAGAACCAATTGATATTGCCGAGCGTGGATATAAACGTCTCCGTCTGTCCTTCCATACGAATCGGGTAGACGGAATATCTGTTGCACACGCCGAGCAGAAATACCCCCGCCGACGCCGCCAGCCATATGCCGATCCACCTGACGTCACAGTGGAAATAACGGGAAAACAGAAAATAGCAAATCACCAGAAGCGCCTGGACCGCGGCGCCCATATACCAGCCTTCCGCGCCCCACAGCGCTTCCCTTCTGTACGCGGAGCACAGATAGGAAACCATCACCGCCGCCAGATAGCCGTAGGCGAACCAGTCCGTCACGGACATATTCTCATAGAATCTTATGATCCGCGTCCTGTCGCGGCCCACGAGCGCCGCCAATAGCAGCACCGCAGCGGCCACCGCGCACACAGCCAGACTCACATTGCGGAAAAAGACAAACTTTACCTCGCCCAGGTGCAGATAACCGCCCGGCGCATAGAAGGGATAGATCACCGTCATCACCAGAAAATAAGCCATGACGATACCCCGGCACACATCCCTGTGCCACTCCTTCCCGGCGCTCTGCGGCGGCTGTCCGCTCTCTGTTTTCCGCTGTTCTGTCTCCTGCTCCTTCACGATCTTCCGCTCCTGCCTTATCCATCATAATCTACGGAGCTCTTTTCGTCAAATTTTCCCCATCCTCTCTCATGATTCTGAGAATCTGCGTGACGGCGATGAGCGCCAGCGGCCCTTTGACGATACCGCCGACGCCGAACAGCTTCACGCCGGCATAGAGCGCCAGGAGCATATAGACCGGCGCGATTCCGATGCGCCTGCCGATCAGCTTCGGTTCCAGAAATTCCCGCGTCAAAATGCAGGCCGCATACAGAATCAGACATACCGCCATGCGCAGATACTCCCCGCTCAGAAGCTGCCACAAGGACAGCGGCACCAGCACAATCCCCGTGCCGACGAAGGGAAGCACATCGAGAATGCCCGCCAGAATGCCGAAGAAAACGCCTCCGCGCACGCCCGCCAGACTCAGCACAGCACCGCACAACGCGCTGATCAGCAGCATGAGGATCCCCTGCGCCTTCAGGAATGTGACGAGATAGGACAGGATGCCTTCGATCACAGCCCACACGGAGCGCAGCTCCTCCAGGCTCTGCAGATGCGCCACCATATCGGCATATTCTGTCTCCAGAAGAACCGCCGCCACACAGGTGACCGCAAGAAATCCCACGACGGCAAACAGCCCCTTGCAACAGCTGTAAGAGGAAGTCAGCAGTCGCGGCATAACCTGCTCCTGCACATTTTGCAGCATAACCTCCATGCGCTCGGCGACAAAGTTCTCGATCTGCTGTCCGTCCCAGCCGAACCTGCCGTCCAGCCCGCTGCAGCACCGATGGAAGAAACTCTGCAGCTGCCCGACAAACTGCGTGCAGAATGTGGGCAATCCTTCCAGCTGTCTGCCGCCGCACAGCATCATCAGCCACAGAATACCCGCGATCAGAAAGAGGATCGGCAGGATGATGACGAACGCGAGATACTTCTTTTTGACAGGAAACCGCCTCTGCATACGCTCCAGCAGCGGATAGCACAGCGTAATCAGAAGAAAAGCCAGGATAAAGGGCGCGACGAGACCGAAGAGATAGCGGAAGAAAAACCAGACGCCCGCCAAAATCAGACATATTTTCACCAATCGGTTGTGCAGGACGTCTTCCCCGCGCATGTTCCTCACTCCCTCCGCATCATCGCAGCATTGCGCCGTTATGCCGACGGCGTTTTTTCCGTCAAAAAAGAGGCCGGAGTTCACATCTCCGCCTCTTTCGTCTCACCATCCCTCGATTCTATTATGCGGTTTTTACAGCATGTTATACGGCGCTCCCGCTGCATAATTCTGCCAAAATTCCTCCCGGAAAACCGGGTTCTCCGGCTGAATCTCAAAGCTGAGTCGCTTACCCGTTCCCGGATGGATAAAGCCAAGCCTGCAGGCACACAGCGCGAGCTCTCTGACATGCGCCTCCTCCGATATCCGCCGGACTTCGGGGGCGGCATACTTGCGATCCCCGATCAGACTCATCCCCGCATGGCTCATCTGCACCCGAATCTGATGGTGCCTCCCCGTGCGCAGCCTGATCCCCGCCACCGCAATCCTCAGCGGGCCTTCCGTCTGCGCCTTAAGCTGCTGCTCTTCCCCGTGCAGCGCCTCCTCATAGGGCAGATCCGTCAGAATCTCATATGTCAATACCGCCTTTTTTGCGTCCTTTGTCTCCGGCGCTGCCACGCTCGTCATGTTGGTCCTGCCGTCCCGCACCAGATAGTCCGTCAGCTCTCCGCTCCGCGCGAAGCCGCGCCCGCAGACCACCGCCAGATAATCCTTCTCCATGCGGTTCTCCTCGATCTGCCGCCCCATCTGCGCCGCCGTCCGGCTGTTCTTCGCCAATACGAGAATCCCCTCCACGGGCTGGTCGAGCCGGTGCACCACACCTACGTACGGGCGCGCTCTGCCGCTCTGAGAAGCCAGATAATTGGCGATCTCGCTCGCCATATCCGCCTGCCCGACCCGCGCGGTCTGCGTGGCGATGCCCGCCGGCTTGCGGCATACGATAATGTCATTGTCCTCATAGATGATTCTGTCTTTTATCATGGCTTTCCACCGCTTCGCGCCGCCTGTTTTTCTGCTGTGGATTCATGGACTCGCCGGCCCACGCTATATTGTCTGCTTCGCAGACTGCCCGGCACTATATTTTGAATCTGTATCCTACGCCCCAGATCGTCTCGATGTACTGCGGCTTCGCCGTGTTAAACTCAATCTTCTCTCTGATCTTCTTGATATGCACCGTGACGGTGGCAATGTCTCCGATGGAATCCATATCCCAGATCTCGCGGAACAATTCTTCCTTGGAATATACGTGGTTCGGATTCTCCGCCAGGAAGGTCAGCAGATCGAATTCCTTCGTGGTAAAAATCTTTTCCTCTCCGTTCACATAGACCCTTCTGGCGGTCTTGTCAATCTTGAGCCCTCTGATCTCGATGATGTCATTCATCTTCTGACTGCTGCCCACCAGTCTGTCGTACCGCGCCATGTGCGCCTTGACTCTGGCCACCAACTCGGAGGGACTGAAGGGCTTCGTCATATAATCGTCCGCGCCCAGCCCCAGGCCCCGGATCTTGTCGATGTCGTCCTTCTTGGCGGATACCATAATAATCGGAATATTTTTTTCCTCGCGGATCTTCTTGCACACCTCGAAGCCGTCCATCCCCGGCAGCATCAGATCGAGAATCACCAGATCGAACTTGCCCGAAAGCGCCGTCTCAAGCCCCTTGTCTCCCGTATTCTCAATCGCCACCTCGAAATCGCTCAGCTCCAGATAATCCTTCTCCAGATCGGCGATTGCCTCCTCGTCCTCTATGATCAGTATTTTACTCATACATACCACCCCTTCCGTCTGTGCTGTGCCGGGCAGGAGCCCTACTCCTGCGGCGCCTGATATTTGCGGATCACGAAGTGCATACACGTTCCCTCGTTCTCCTTGCTGGTCGCCCAGATATAACCGCCGTGATCCTCTATGATCTTCTTCACGATGGACAGCCCTATGCCGCTGCCGCCCTTGGAGGAATTGCGCGAGGCGTCCGTGCGGTAGAAGCGCTCAAAAATATTCGGCAGATCCTTGGCCGCGATCCCCATGCCGTTGTCCTCGATCTCCACCCGGATGGAATCCAGCTCGTCCAGGATGCGGATATCGATCACGCCCTTCTCCTTGTTCATATATTTTACGCTGTTGCTAATGATATTATTGATCACGCGCTTGAGCTGCTCTGGATCCGCAATAATCTGCGTGGACGGCTCCACCAGCGCGTCATAATTCAGCTCGATATGCTTGGCCTCCAGATCCAGCCCGACCTCCTCCACGCAGTCCCCGAAGTAGTCCATCACATTGATGCGGCGGAACGTGTACGGGATGCGGTTGTTGTCGATGCCGGAGTAAGTCGTCAGCTCGTTGATCAGCCGGTCCATGTCATTCGCCTTGTCGTAGATGGTGCGTATATACTTGTCCATCTTCTCCGGCGTGTCGGCCACCCCGTCCATGATGCCTTCCACATATCCCTTGATCGACGTGATCGGCGTCTTTAAATCATGCGAGATATTGCTGACCAGCTCCTTGTTCTTCTGTTCGTGCTCCAGCTTCTCATCCGTGGACTCCTTCAGCCTGAGCCGCATATCTTCATAGTTGCGGTAGAGCTCGCCGATCTCGCCCTTTTCCTCCGTCGTGAGCATATACTCCAGATTGCCCTCTGCGATGTTCTGCATGGCTGTGTTGAGCTGATTGATCGGCTTGAAGATACCCCTCTGAATCCAACGCGTCAGCAGAATGCTGGTCAGGCACAGCACCAGAATCAGAGAGAGAATCATATCCCGCAGCGCGCTTCTGGAAATGAGCGACCGCACGCCCGTCACGATGAAAAAGCTGCCGCTGCTGCCGTCGGCGAACCGGAAATCCAGCTGCTTGACCAGCTTCTTCATATCGTTGTAATACAGCCCCGTCTCCGCGTCCGGCATCTCCTTGCCGTACTCCGGCAGCATCGCGAAAATGCGCCGGGCGTCGCTGTTGTTGTCCGTGTAATAGATCTCCCCGTCCTTGCGCACGACGATATAGGAAAATTTGTCGTTCAGCTCCCCGCTGATCTCGTCCAGATAGGCTCTGTCCTCCAGCCGCAGCGGATCCGCCGCAATCTGGCTCTTGACCTTCTGCAGAACCTCCTCCGTCATATGGCTGTAGTTCTCTATCGTGTAGGAGATCGCGAAGTTGTCCTTGTCCAGAAAACCGACCTCGTTTTCCATGTTCTCCACATGACTTGCCACGCCGATAAACGCAATGATCGTCAGCAGGAAAGGCAGCAGTACAATCGCCACGGACGTGACCAAAAGCCTTGTCCTGAATTTCACCGGAAATCCCCTCTTTCCCAAAGCCGTAAACCGTGCTTTCTCTGTTATTTTACCACAGTTTTAATAGAAAAAAATAAACCGCAGCCGATAAACTTATAAAAAATTTATTAAAAATGCGCGCTGATTTTTATCAAAAAGTTTTGTAAATTGGCATTGCGGCGTCCGCATCTATCATATATAATTAGTATTGCTACTTATTAAGCGATAAGATATGCCATACGGATTCGGCGGTATATCTTAACACGATAAATCCAAGAGAAAAGGAGAGTACGATCATGAAGTATGTATGTCAGGTATGCGGTTATGTTCACGAGGGAGATTCCGCTCCGGAGAAGTGCCCGGTATGCAACGCGCCCGCCGAGAAGTTCACGGCACAGGGCGGCGAGAGAGAGTGGGCCGCGGAGCACGTTGTGGGCGTTGCCAAGGGCGTCAGCGAGGATATTATGGCTGATCTGCGCGCCAACTTCAACGGCGAGTGCACCGAGGTCGGCATGTACCTCGCTATGGCGAGAGTCGCTCACAGAGAGGGCTATCCTGAGATCGGCCTGTACTGGGAGAAGGCTGCCTGGGAAGAGGCGGAGCACGCTGCGAAGTTCGCTGAGCTGCTCGGCGAGGTAGTAACGGATTCCACCAAGAAGAATCTGGAGATGAGAGTCGAGGCGGAGAACGGCGCTACGGCCGGCAAGTTCGACCTCGCTAAGCGCGCGAAGGCGGCTAATCTGGACGCGATCCATGACACGGTACATGAGATGGCCAGAGACGAGGCTCGCCACGGCAAGGCATTCGAGGGTCTCTTAAAGAGATATTTCGGCTAAACCGAAAGCCTGTTTTTAAAGGATTTATGAAGCGGAAGGGAATGAATCAGAAATGGTTTGTTCCCTTTTTGATATTGATGTGGTATTATCTCAGTGAGAATCAAGGCTTCCGGGAGAAATGGTATGACGAATGAAACTTATCAACCGCCATTTACAATGACTGAGAAAACAACGAATTTAATTGTGGAAATCGGCGAATATGTGGGTATGATAACCGCTTATGACGCCTTGCGTCCGAATCCTGTTCTGCGGCGTGAGAGCCGGATCAGAACCATTTACTCATCTCTTGCAATTGAACACAATACGCTTACGCTGGAACAGGTAACAGATGTGATTAACGGCAGGCGCATATTGGGTCCGCCGCAGGATATTCGAGAGGTAAAAAATGCTTATGAGGCGTATGAACGGGTATCGACTCTTGATCCGTACAGCGTCAAAAATCTTCTGCTTGCCCATAAGATTATGATGAAAGGCCTTGTAAAGGAGGCGGGCAGCTTCAGGAGCGGCAATGTGGGCGTGTATGCCGGAAAAAAACTGATTCATGCCGGAACGCCAGCAAAATACGTGCCGGATCTGATACAGCAGCTTTTCACATGGTTGAAACGGAGCAAGTATCATCCCCTTGTAAAGTCATGCATCTTCCATTATGAATTTGAATTCATTCATCCGTTCTCCGATGGAAATGGACGGACAGGCAGACTGTGGCAATCGCTGATTCTGCAGAAATGGAAGGAAGTCTTTGCATGGATTCCGGTGGAGACGCTTGTACATGAAAACCAGGCGGAATATTACAAGGCGCTTCAGAATGCGGATGAAGTCGGCAATTCCACGGAGTTTGTGGAATTCATGCTGGTTATGATACGTGATGCCCTGAAAGAAATCCATGAAACGCACAGCAGCAAAGATGTCGTAACAAATGTCGTAACAAATGTCGTAACAAATGAAGAGAAAGTGTTGGCGCTATTAAAACAGGACGGAAAAATGTCTGCCAATATGCTTGCCGTATCGGTGGGTGTCACGCAGAGACAGGCACAGCGTATTCTTGCCAAACTGAAAAAGAACGGCCGAATTGTACGACACGGGGCAACTAAGAACGGATATTGGGAAGTAACATGAAACAGGCTGCCTGTCGACAGCCTGTTTCATGTTTTTCGCCTGTTGTGATTCTGCCTTTTCTATGCTTTAATCCTCAATCTCATATTTGGACAGCCGCTTGATCTGCTTCCTCCAGTAACTCCTGTTGAACGTCTTATCCATCTTGAGAATTTCATTAACCTGCGCTTCCTGAATATAGCCGTACTCATCCAGCATTGCCGCCGAAGCGGGAAGCAGGTCGCTGTGCATATCTTTGACCTTATAAATACCGGCATCGCTGGAGGCGGCTGAAATAATGTTCAGCATAGCTTCTTTTGAAATGTTTCCCTTTACCTCGCCGTCCGTTTTGATCTGCTTTTTCAGCTGGCGCAGCTCCTGCACAGGATATGTAAGATTCGGGCAGAGGCTCTCAAAGAAAGCGCTTACTCCTCTTCGTCCGGATTTACTTTTCATCAGCTCAAAAAATCCCAGCTTTCCCGCATAAAGCATCGGGAATGAAGGCAGATAAGGGTCGTTCGTAAACACCACGCACATAAGCACTTCGCTGCCAGAGGTCTGTATCTCATGAGTGGTCACATAACCGACCGCAAACACATCTTCCACATCGACGATCGTCCGCTCGAAAGCTGTCGGCGCAAAGAAATTTCCGCTATATGCCGCGCCTATCGTAGATGTGATGGAAGAGTTGGCAACGCGCATCAATACGTCCGCCGCCTGCTCATCGCTCAGTTTTCTGTAATGTTCCGAAGCATCCTGCAGCTCTGCGCGAGAGATGCCCTGTGTCTGCCGGTACTTCTCCAGAATCTCCTGTCTGTGTGCGGCAATCTGATCCAGCTGCTCCTCTGTGTACCGCGGCCACCCCAACTGAATCTGAGCCGCATAATCCACATAGCCCCGTACATTATCCCGTTTCTGCCCTTCTCTTGCCGCGCATTCGTCGCAGAGATGACGTCCCAGCGCAATTCTTACCTGATACTCCTTGCCGCACCGTTCGCATATCAATGTTTTCTTAGATAAAAGTCCCATACCGTCTCTCCTTGCTTATGTTTGTTTTTAATCTGATGTTATTTTGCCGGATTACTCATTTAACCTGATGATACTATCCGGCTCTGCACCATAATCCGCCGCCGCTTCATCAAAAGATTCATAGGGCTCAGATGGATAATCACCACCGCTCGCACGATGGTATGATCCGTCATATGCCCTCTCCATATTGAACGAAAAGACCACATGCGTTCCCCTGTCTGTACAGAGCACAGTATAATACTTTTCCTGATCACCTATAAAATAACCTTCCGTCGTGGCTGTTGCATCCATCATATTCCAAGCCCCAAGCGTGGCAGAACAAACCTCTTCCAACTCTTCAGCCACTTCCGGCGTAATACAACAGTCGAGGCTAATATTATTGTCACTTGAAAAAGCCAGATCCTTGTCTCCATAATAAGCAGTTTTAATTATACTACTCACGGTTGCCGTAGTCATATCAATATTTATCATATATCCGCGTACTTTATAATATTCTTTATCATTCATTGTATATATAGGCTGGTCAGAATAAATATAAACTTCATACCTCTCATTCTGATCATCAAAACTAATGTTTTCAGCGCCCTTTTGCTTTAATGTATCCTCAACCTCCTGATATGTCATCAACGGGTATTCTTCAAGCCTCTTTGCATATTCCGCAGACTCGGCCGCATTTTTACCATTCAAACGATAAACACCGGTGCAGATGTCGCCCGCATAGAAAAAATTCAGGGCATCTAAATCATCAGCAGGCCATCCCGAGGTACTGATATCTATCACTTTACATTCATATGCGCCTGCAATCTCTTCTGTCTCATTGATATATTCAATCTCACAGATATCATTCTCAAATTCATCTTCTAAATAATATGTCCCTTTATCTTCCGGCTCCACAAGAGATGCTTCCGTAATTTCTCTATGCTTATCATCCTTTAATATCGCCGTTCCATCTTCCTGCAGCATCTCCATCACTTCGCCCAATGTCATTGATCCATCATCACGGAGTACCACACCGCCGACCTGCACGATCTCATCCGTGAGCTTGGAATTTTTGATCTCGCTCGTCGCATCATACAGCTTAAAAGCAGACTGCGCCTCAGCCGCCTGCTCCGCTTCGGCCTGCTCTTCCGCCGCTTCTTCCTCATAGATCTCCTCTGCGATCTCCGCCAATTCATCGGCGTCCTCTTCTTCCAGATCCAGTTCCTTCTGATAATACTCGGAAAATTCCTCCTTTTCACTCTTACCGCCGCAGCCGGCAAGCGTCAGGGACGCCACCGCGCCGACACAAAGTGCATACGCCAATTTCTTATTCATAGAATATTCTTCCTCCTTATCCTGTCCTGCTTTTTCTTTTTCTCCCTTTTTACAAAAGTGTGTCTACATGAATATCACCCCTAAAGCTTCGTCAAATTGCACAAAAATCATTACTTTTCGGAACTGCATACATAATTCTCACAAAGCAATTTTTATGCAAAGTGACGGCTCCCTATATAGGGACACACAAATGTAAAAAGGGACTTCTTTTTTTACATTAACGTAGTGCAGGATTACTCATTTAACTTGATGATACTATCCGGCTCCGGATCGCTGTCCTCTATCACTTCATCAAAAGATTCATAGGGATCCGTCCATGCGGGCTCACACTCATAGATACCAAACGTGCCGTTACACCTTCTGCACAGATTAAACGGAATCATTTCATAGGTTCCCCGGTCCGTATAAAGCACAGCACAGCTACCTCTCTCTTTATCTATGAAATAACCTTCGAGAGTCGCCGCTGCATCCGCCGCATCATAATCATGAGACGTGAGCGTCTCCACACACATACTTTCCAACTGCTCGGCTATCTCGGGCGTAATGCGGCTGAGATCCTGAACATGATAGATGTATCCGTCTTCCGCCCGGCCATAAAAACTTCCTACAGACATATATGTCACTTCCCCGGTAGCCGCATCAATCGCAACCAAACATTCCCGTACTTTGTAACAATCTTCACCGCCCATAGTATATATAGGAGTTTCATAATAGACATTACCTAAATACCAGTTCTCTTGATCGTCAAAACGGATATCTTCGGCGCCCTTCTGCAGCAGCACATCTTCAACATCCTCAGCTTCCATTTTCGGATACTTTTTAAGCCTTTTTGCATATTCTTTGGTATTCGATACCTGATCCGCTTCCGCGCCATAGATGCCGGAGCAGATATTCCCTGCATAGAAAAAATTCAAGGTATTTAAATTCCCGGTTCTTAGCGGCGGCGAGATGGCTATAACCTTGCACTCATATGCGCTGAGGGCGTCTTCCGTCACATTGACATATTCCAATTTACAAATTCCCTTTTCGTCTCCATCCAACAGATCGCAGGATTCCCTACTCATCGGATCTATGAGCGAATTTTCTGTAATCAGATTTTTGCTCTCATCTTTTATCAAAATCGGCCCGTTTTTGCGCAATTCCTCCACAACCTCACCGACCGTCATTGAGCCGTCCTCACGAAGAACCACATCGCCGACCTGCGCAATCTGGTCTTTGAACGTAGAGTTTTTGATCTCCTTTGAAACGTCATACAGCTTGAACGTTCCTTTCTGACTACCGCATCCGACAAGCACAGAAACTGCCAGCGCACCAATACCAAATATACATGCCAGCCTTTTATTCATAAATCGTTCCAGCCTCTCCTCTGATTTTTCTTCTATGCCCTCATCGTTTCCAGCCGTTTACTCCCGGAATGTTTCCATAAAAGAGACAATCTCTCCGCCTACGACTTCCGCTTCCCCATAAAATCCATTGTCAAAATCATATAACTCGCTTCCTTCATACGAAACTCCATACCCGAAACTCAGCTGCTTAAAATCCTTCCCCGGAATTTTGATCAGAGAGTTGTCGCCGATTATTTCCGCTTTTTCCGAAAAAGACGTCATCCAAATTTCCGCGTCATCCGCAACCGACAAGGTGACCGGCTGATCTCCTATCTTGCAGGAGTAGGTACCGTCGCCAAGATTCTCGACAAACGTCACGAAGCCTGTATAATCGCCACTGTCAAATGAGGCGCCTCCCTCTGAATCGCCGCCGCGATATACGGGGTAGTCCTGTCCTCTGTAGGAACCTGCATAATCCGGCGACGTTGTATAGGTATCGTTTATAATTATATAATATACTTCTCCCGATTCCGCAGATAAATTAAACTCATAGGCCCGCAGTCTGTAGTATTCCTCCCCGTCTTTGACACACATAGGATCCTCAGAGGATACAAAAAACCAATATTTAACGCCCGTCGTTGCACCGGTGTCAAACTCCTTTAAAAAAGCTCTGTCGATCCCTCTGAACCGCAGAATCTCACTTATATTCTCCGCGGTCAGTTTGGGATACTCTTCCATCCGCTCTGCATACCCGTACGTTTCTACCAGGTCATTGCCATATCCGTAAGTAGCCGCACAGAGATCTCCGGCATAGAAGAAATTCAAGCTGTTCGGACTGTTTTCATCCGG
Organism: uncultured Lachnospiraceae bacterium; assembly: GCA_947586255.1. GTDB lineage: Bacteria > Bacillota > Clostridia > Lachnospirales > Lachnospiraceae > UBA3282. Next base: position 27,036 of record CANPXP010000021.1, read on the forward strand.
CGCATTGATGCCTGTCACCCTGCAATCATAAGCGCTGATTGTTTCGTCCGTATCATTGATGTAAGCTATCTTACAGATTTCCTCACCGAATTCGTCCACCAGAGAATACTCTTCATGCATCGTCACATCATCAGCGGGCTCAACCTTCGTTCTCTCCCGGATTTCTTTGCCATGCTCTCCTATGATCGTAACTTCTCCGTGTCTGCGCAGCTCCTCCGCAAATTCACCGACCGTCATCGAGCCGTCGTCATGAAAAACCGTACCGCCGACCTGAACGACGTCATCCGTAAATTTGGAATTTTTGATTTCCTCCGATACGTCATAGAGTCTAAACGCCGATTTGGTTTCCTGCTCGTCTGTTTCTTCCGCTGCGGCTTCCGCCGGCGCGACTGCGGTCTCTTCTTGCGAATCAGTCTCCGTTTCCTGCCGCCGTTCCTGCAGCTGTTCGAAAATCTCTGCGGCAGCTTCTTTTTCTTCCGTCGTCCCACCGCCGCATCCGACGAGCGCAAACGAGACCAGCGCTCCGGTCAAGAATATTCCTGTTATCTTCCTATTCATAGGGTAATCCCGTCTCCTTATCTCGTCTAGCGATTCTCCAGATACGCCAGCGTAACGGGTATAATGGGCAGCATCATAACTATAACCAGGACAACTGCCATGAACACAATAACCATAAAGAAAAATGCAATGAAGTTAACCGGCAGAGGCATAAAAAGGCAACGCCAGGTCACGCTCCATAATTTGCCGAGAATAGAAAAAAACTTCCCCAAGCCTCCTATGATCAGCGCAACAACTCCGCCGATCTCGGCAGCCAGCACAATCCAGTCAAAGAGCCCAACCTGTGGAAATTTCTTGGAAATAAAGGACGTCAATAAAAGTACTGCAAAAGATACTACTGAGATAATAAATGCCAATTTGAATCTGCTCATTTGTTCTTCTCTCTTTCTTATTTCTTAATTTTTATTCACCTTCTGTTTCATCATCTGCTGCTTCGTCTGCCGCCTCATCTGCTGTTTCCTGTTTGTCTGTCTGCGCTATGGGCGCCCCGCAGAAATTGCAAAACGCTGCTCCTTCAGGAACTTCCGCGCCGCATTGTTCACATATTTGGCCTGCCGCCTCGTCTGTTGTTTCCTGTTCGTCTGTCTGCGCTATAGGCGCCCCACAGGAATTACAAAACGCCGCTCCCTTAGGAACTTCCGCGCCGCACTGTTCACATTTTTGAATTCCCTTCATGTCCTGAAGCTGTTTCCTATATGTGTCGTTTTCCTGCTCCAGCCCGATAACCGTTGCCATCAGTTCCTCAAATTCCGGCTTGTAATCATCCCGGCAGAGTTCTACAAAAAGCTGCCCGATTTGACCGTATGCGTTCTTAATTTTATTTTCATTTTGGGAAATTAAAGAATTTAAACGTGCCATTTCAGACATTTCCTGGGTTTTCTGCATAGCTTTCTGGCTTGCATCCGTTACTTTTTTCCCCAGATCATCAAAGAATCCCATAATTCGTCACCTCCCCCCCCCTCAGATTGCTTCTCATTGTAGTATTTCGCTACTATTAGTTACATTATAATTCTATCAGCATTATTTTGCAACAATTAGTTGAATCCGATGCCGTAAAATAGCGTAAAGAGAGGTGCGGTATGGTAAAGGGATTGGCAAAGAGATTGGTCATTGCACGGGCCAACACAGGATTAAGCAGAAAGCAGATCGCCGAGCGCATCGGCGTGACAGAGAGTACAATCGGACTGTATGAAAGCGGAAACCGTCAGCCATCCCTGGAGAATCTCATGAAACTGGCCTCTATCTACAAGGTGACAACCGATTATCTGCTGGGTTGCGAGCCGTCAACGATTGACGCCCTGTCCCTGCATGGTCTGAACGACAAGCAGGTTCAGGCGCTCACGCTCACCGTCAAGTGCTTTCGCGGCCAGTCCGATTAGGGAGCGCATGTTTCAATACCCTCTCCTGATAATCTCCGAGAGTCTGTACGCCACATCCCGCAGGCTCCCCGACACCGTCCCGCGGAACCATGCCAGATAGAGGCTTCCCGCGCCGCCCGCATAGAAGTAACACCGCTCCATAAAGGACGCGCGGGCGCGCACATCCTCGCTGATGTCCGCGGAGGCGGCCAGATGCCTGGCGATCAGCTCGGGCAGCCCTACGATAAAGAGATTGGTCGGTTGAGAGCTCATGAGCGCCAGAATCAGCTCTTGGTTCTGTTCAAAGTACTCTGAAATTTTCAGAAAAAACGGCAGCGGCTCCTTCAGCAGATACGGAATTCGCGTATCCGCGAGCAGGGCGTACAGAGCCTGCACGATCTCCTCCTCCATACTCTGAACCAGCATATTGATATCCGCATAGTGGGCATAGAAGGTGCCGCGGTTTAGTCCGGCTTTCTCCACGATGCCGGTCACGGTGATCTTATCGAGCGGCTTCGTCCTGAGCAGCTCGATAAAGGCGTCCTGAATCATTTTTCTGGAACGCAGGGCGTTCCTGTATTCGGCTTTCTGTGGCATAGGGTTTCCTCCTCATCGCGTCGCTTGTTTTTCTTTTGCGTTCCAGATATACATACTCTCTTGTTTTTCTTTTGCGTCTATTATATCACAATTCTGAACAAATAATATATTTTTGTACAAAATTATACACGCGTACAAAATTTGTTCATTGTGTACGGCTTTTTACCGTATTATAATATCTGTCGTGATAAAATCCCCTCTGCGAGAGCGGCGGGCAAAGGAGTGAGAGAATTTGGATAATCCCAAGGATACACAGGCCGAGCCGGGCGGCATGATTAAGGTTGCGACTTTCATTGTTGACAGACGCAACCTGCTTTTTCTTCTGTTCGGCATCGCCATCATTTTTTCCGTCATATCCATGAATTGGGTCAAGGTAGAAAATTCCATGTCGGCTTATCTGCCGGACACCACGGAGACCAGCCAGGGTCTTGACCGCATGGAGGAACAGTTCATTACATACGGCACCGCCAAAGTGATGGTGACGAACATTCCCTACGACAAGGCGGAGGAAATCTCGGAACAGATCGAGGATCTCGACTCCGTCATCATGCTGACCTTCGACAATACCACAGAACACTACAATAATTTCTCCGCGCTGTACGACATCACCTTCGGCTACGAGGAGACGGACGAGCGGGCGCTGGAAGCGCTGGACGAGGTCAAGGAAATGTTTTCCGACTATGATATCTATGTCTCGACCAGCATGGGCGACGCTTCGGCGGAGCAGATCGCCAGCGAGATGCAGGTCATCAGCGTGCTGGTGGCGATCGTCGTCGTCACGGTACTGCTCTTCACTTCCCAGACCTGGGCGGAGGTGCCTGTGCTGCTGCTCACCTTTATCGCGGCGGCGCTGATCACGAAGGGCACGAATTTCATTATGGGGACGATCTCTTTCGTGTCGAACTCCGTCACGATCGTCCTGCAGCTAGCGCTCTCCATCGACTACGCCGTTATCTTCTGTAACAGATACAAGGAGGAGCATCAGACTCTCTCCATCAGAGAGGCGGATATCGTGGCGCTGAGCAAGGCGATCCCCGAGATCTCCTCCAGTTCCCTGACCACCATCGGCGGCCTGATCGCCATGATGTTCATGCAGTTCGGCATCGGCCGCGACATGGCTCTCTGTCTGATCCGCGCGATCTTCTTAAGTCTGCTGGCCGTGTTCCTGCTGATGCCCGGCCTGATCATGCTCTTCGGCAAGGCGATGGATAAGACGCACCACAAGAGCTTTATTCCCAAGATTCCTTTCGTCGGAAAATTCGCATACAAGACGCGCTATATCATGCCGCCGCTCTTCCTGGCGCTGATCGTCGTCGCCTACATCGTTTCCTCGAAATGTCCGTACGTGTACGGTTATTCCATGCTGGAAACGCCCGTGAAGAGCGACGCCATGATCGTGGACGAGATGATCGAGGAGAGCTTCGGCGCCTCCAACATGGTGGCGCTCATCGTGCCTGCGGGCAATTATGAGAAGGAAAAGGTGCTCCTGCACGATCTGGAACTCTGTCCCGAAGTGGACAGCACGCTGGGACTCGCCAACACCGAAGCCATGGACGGCTATATGCTCACTGACAAGCTGACCGCCAGAGATTTCTCGGAGCTTCTGGAGCTGGACTATGAAGTGGCGGAGCTTCTCTACATGACTTACGCGGTAAACGACGAGAACTACGCGAAAATCGTCAACGGTCTGTCCACCTACAGCGTACCCCTGATCGATATGATCATGTTCCTCTACGACGAGGTGAACGAGGGTTATGTGACGCTGGACGACGAGATGATGGATACGCTGGAGGACGCCCACACGCAGATGCAGATCGCTCTTGATCAGCTGCAGGGCGAAGAGTACAGCCGCATGCTGGTCTATCTGAATCTGCCCGAGGAGGGCGATGAGACCTTCGCCTTTCTGGACAAAATGCATGAGATGGCCAATAAATACTACGAGGGTACGATCCTGATCCCCGGCGAGGCGACAAGCCAGTATGACCTGTACAACACTTTCCAGACGGATAACACGGTCGTCAACGTAGTGTCGATCCTGGCGGTGCTGGTGGTGCTGCTCTTCACCTTTATGTCGGCGGGTATGCCCGTACTGCTGATCCTGATCATTCAGGGCGCCATATGGATCAATTTCTCTTTCCCCGCCATAGAGCAGAAAAACCTGTTCTTTATGAGCTACCTGATCGTCAGCTCCATCCAGATGGGCGCGAACATCGACTACGCCATCGTCATCTCGGGGCGGTTCATGGAGCTGAAAGACAAAATGTCCAAGAAAGAGGCGATTATCGAGACGATGAACTTCGCCTTTCCGACGATCGTCACATCAGGCTCCATGCTGGCTCTGGCCGGCATCTTTATCGGCCAGATGTCCTCAGACGGCGCGATCTGCGGTATCGGTCAGTGTCTCGGCCGCGGCACGATCCTCTCCATCATCATCGTCATGTTCGTTCTGCCGCAGATTCTGCTTCTCGGTGAAAAGATCATCGACAGGACCTCCTTCGCCGTGTCCATCCCGCTGAAGCTGGAAAGGGTATCCGGTCTGGTGCGCGTGGACGGTCTTGTACAGGGACAGATCAACGGCTCGGTGATCGGCGAAATGCACGGCTTTATCCGCGGCGACGCCAACCTGTTCATGAGCACGGGTAAGCTGGAACAGCGCGAGGAGGACGGCAGCGTGCCCGAAATACCCGAATTACTCCCGTCCCAGGCACAGCAATTGGAGAAGGAGGCGGACAATCATGAAGAAGTATAAGATGCTCTCTGCCCTGCTGGCAGCATCCCTGATCATACAGCCTTTCGCCGCCATGCGGGCGGCAGCGGCTCCCGCGCAGTCCTCTGAGGAGGAATCCTCCGCCGAAAAGGGCTCCGCGGCAGATAACAGCACCGGAGAAAATACCGAAACCACAGAAGAAACTGTCCCCACGGAGACGATCGAGATCAACACCGTGGAGGATTTCATGAAATTTGCCGCCGACTGCCATCTGGATTCCTGGTCAGTCAACAAGGTCATTTCCCTGAAAAAAGACCTCGATCTGTCGGGCGCCGCCTTTGAGACGATCCCCGTCTTCGCGGGCACCTTCGACGGCAACGGACATACCATATCCGGTTTCCGGCCCGGCGATCAGGGCTATATTGTCGGACTCTTCCGCTATATCCAGCCGGGCGGCACGGTGAAGAATCTGACCGTGCAGGGTGATGTCACCGCCGCCAACGAACAGGAATGCATCGGCGGCATCTGCGGCGTCAACTACGGCACAATCCGCACCTGCAGCTTCCGCGGCATTGTCAGCGGGCAGAACACGGTGGGCGGTATCGCCGGCGTCAATGAAGTTTCCGGCGTGATTGCCAACTGTCTGTCCGACGGACGCATCACCGGCTTCCACTCCACGGGCGGTATCGTCGGCTCCAATCACGGCCTCGTCGCATTCTGCAGCAACAGCGCCGGCATCAACGACAACTCCGACTGGGTGGAGGAGGACGATGAGCAAGGCACGGGACTCTTCTTCAGTTTTCAGAGGTCGGAGGATGAAATCGATCTGTACAGCGGCGTGGATACGGGCGGTATCGCCGGTTATTCCGACGGCGACATCGAGTGCTGTGACAATTCCGGTACTATCGGCTACGAACATACCGGTTACAATATCGGCGGTATCGCCGGCAGACAGGCCGGTCTGCTGCGCCTGTGCACCAACAACGGCAAAATCTACGGGCGCAAGGACGTGGGCGGCATCGTCGGCCAGATGGAGCCCGATATCGAAGTGGACGAGGCGCAGTCTCTGCGCAACGCCGTCAACAAGCTGCACGATCTGATCGAAAAGACGCTGGACGACATGCACGACACCAAGAATGTCCTGAAGAGCGATCTGGACGATCTGAGTGCCTACGGAGACGGCGCGCTCTCCTCAGGGGACGCGATGGTCGGCCAGATGACGGATTTTATCGACGACAATATGGACCAGACGCAGGCGATGGCCAATCGTATCGATTACATCATGGATATGCTCCCTGATATTCTGGATGACGTCTCCGCTTCGGGGGACGCTTTCGGACGCATGAGCGACGCGCTTAAGGACCTTCCGGATGATCTGGATTTCATGTCGTCCGTAGGCGGCGATTACAATGAGACAGACTACAACAGGATTTCCCTGCTCTCCACGGTGGGCGGCCACATCCTCACCAGCAGCCTCAATCCCGCGAAAGGGGATTCTGTCACGATCACCGTGGCGCCGGACACGGGATATAATCTCGCAAGCCTGAACGTATATGATGCGGGAAATGCCCTGCTCCTTTCCTCCGATTCCGAAGGTATAGCAGAACAATATACCTTTACCATGCCCGCCGCCAACGTGCGGGTGGAAGCGTATTTCCAGTACACCGGCAGCCCTGCCGCCGGCGGTATTGCCCTGCTTTCCTACGACGGCGAGGAGACATTTGAGCAGTATGTAGAGACGACACCGGAACCGGACAGTGTCTCGGAAAATAATATTCCCTCTGCCGATGAGGAAGAGGAAACAGATCCGCAGATCAACAACGGTCTTGCGCCGATGCAGCCAATCGTCACAATCCCGGAAGAAGAGGGCGGCGGAACATCGAGCCCTATTCCGGCCGCTCCGGAATCCTTCAGCAGCCCGCGGCTCCCTTTGTCCTCCCCTTCACCCAGCCCTCGGGAAAGTGACCCGCCGACAGTTATTCTGTCCTCCAATTTAAGCGGCAGCGCCTCCTATGAAGTGGACGAAGATACTATCACGCTGACAGTCACCCCGGACACCGCCTACACGCTGAGCGGCACTCCGACGGCAACTGCTGAGGGCAGCACCACTCTGGATGTCACCCGCGTATCGGGCGGCCCTTATCGATATGCCATTGAAATACCCGATTCAGCACCGACTTCCATTACTGTGAAGATCACATTTGCCAAGCAGAACAAGAACGACGCCCTGAGCACCTCCTCCGGCAATATCCAATCCTCTATCGCCGACCTGCAGCAGAACGCCGTTCTGGCGGAAAACTGCAGGCAAACAATCAACAGACTGATGGAAGGGGAAGGGGGCTGGGCGGCGAACCAAGAAGAGATCACAAAACAAATACAGCTTCTGGCCGGCTATATGAGCAATATGTCCGCCTCGGCCTCCTCGGTTCTGAGCGGCCTCAGCACGATATCCAATGTCCTCGCGCCCTACATACAGGACGCCGCCGAGGACGCTTTGGAGGATATCGAGCGGGCGACCGATGAGATCCACAACATGATCAATTCCCTGAAGGAAGCCGGCCGCGGCGTCCGGGTGATCGTGGACTATCTGAACGGCCAGCCGGACATCCAGTTCGCCAAGCTCGGCCCGGAATTCGACGCGGACCGCGAGGATCTGCACACCCAGCTCGTGGGGATCTCCGACGCCCTGAAGAGCTTAAGCAACAACGCCTCCGACTACTCGGATATCGTCAACGAAGACCTGAAGGCCGTGAACGACCAGCTCAACGTCGTGTTCAACCTGCTGGCCGACCGTCTCACGGACTCCCAGGACACCAGCGTAGAGGAACTCTATGAAGAGGCGGACACGGAAGACATCGAAAATATTTTTACAGGCAGAGTCGATTCCAGCATCAACAACGGCATCGTGAAAGGCGACATCAACATCGGCGGCATCACGGGCTCCATGTCTATCGACGAGGAGGATCCCGAGGACAGCGCCGCCGGAAGCGTAGACTATGAGATCGGCAGCCACTTTATCACCAAGTGTATCGTCAGCGACAGCGTCAACAACGGCTATATCACAGCCAAGAAAGACGGTGCGGGCGGCATCGTCGGCTATATGCGCCACGGCATTGTCGCAGACTGCGAGGGATACGGCAATATCGAGAGCACCGAGGGCGACTATGTGGGCGGCATCGCGGGAGAATCCCTCACCGTCATCCGGAACTGCTATGCGCTCTGCTCCGTCTCAGGGGCCAAGGACGTGGGCGGCGTGGCCGGATACGCCAACACCCTGCAGGACTGCTATGCCATCGTTTCCACGGAGGCTACAGTTGGAAGAGTCGGCGCAATCGCCGGCGAAATCTCCGACGACACGGACGGCGTAGTGTCCGGCAACTACTACGTAGGCGACGACGTTTACGGCATCGACAATATCAGCTACGCTCAGATGGCGGCTCCCATCGCCTACAATGACCTTCTGGCCACGGCGGAATATCTGCCCACGGAATTCTGGCACCTGAAAGTGACCTACCGCGTGGAAGACACCTACCTTGGCACAGAGGAAGTGAAGTACGGCGCAAGCCTGGCCAACCTGCACTATCCAGAGATTCCAGCCAGAGACGGCTTCTACGGCTCATGGCCGGATCTGTCCGATCAGGTCATGAAGGGCAATCTGCTCATCGACGGCTGTTACATGGACACCGTCACCGTTGTGGAGAGCTCAGAGAAGGCTGAGACGGAAGGTGAGAGCGCCGATTGGCAGAAACCCTACGCGCTCGTGGAGCAGACCTTCACGGAAGACACCGTGCTGAACGCCGAACTGAGCGACCGGGAAGGGCCGCAGGAAGCGAAGAACAAGCCTCATGTCATCTATGACATCTCGCTGGAAAACAGCGGCATCGGTGCTAAAGATACCTTCGCGGTCAGACTGCTCAACCCTTACGGCGAGAAAGTCCAGGTCTACGGCCTGACAGACGGGGAATGGCACGAACTGGAAAGTAAAGTCAGGGGCCAGTACCTCCAGGTGGATATGACCGGCCCGCAGGAATCCTTCTGCATCGTCAACACTAAAACCGACGCCCTGCTGATCGCTGTCATTGCGGTCGCTGTCATCGCCGGCGCTGCGGTTGTGTTCCTCTTCATCCGTATGTCCAAACGCATCAACGGAAAAATCGCGGCGCGCATCAAGCGCCGCGGGGATGAATCATAATTCGGAAAATTTATAGCAAATACGACAAAACCGTGATACAATAATTCCAAAAAGCAGCAGGAGGTGAAAACATGTCTGTACAGGATGCAAACAAAACCGCCAAAGAGAATCACGGCCCGGACATCACAACCGAACAGGCGAATAAAATATTGCAGGATTCACAGAACAATGAACTGTCCGAAGGCGAGCTCTCTTCGGTAGCCGGCGGAAATGAATTCCCTCGGCACATTCGTAAACATGAGGAACCCTTCTTTTGATCTCTGCAACAAGTTTATTCTATAGACAGAAGGTGCCTGCCGACAGGCACCTTCATCTCGTCTGCGGTTTATTTTTTGTTTAGAAATCCTTCACAAATCCATAATCACTCTTAATAATTCTATAATTGCGGGGCGAGAGCAATTTCATCTCCAACCAAAAGCTGATGTTGGTGGACTATGCCAGACGGGAAAACTTCCCGAATCCCACCCACTTCACTGACGATGGAATCTCAGGAACCCGATTTGACAGGCCCGGCTTCACTGCCATGATGGAACAGGTGGCGGCCGGGCGTGTGGAGGCGATCATCGTCAAAGACATGAGCCGCCTCGGACGTGACTATCTCAAGGTCGGCCAGATCATGGAAATCCTGCGGGTGAAAGGTATGGTGCGGTCAGTCCGCCCCACCAGCTCACCAAGGTATGCCTGCGTCCAGCCCTTTTTTCCTTCGGGTGATGATAATGGAATGTAATGAGGTTTTGTATAATGGAGTATTTTATTTCGCGTTCATGGGATTGCATTGTTCGAGGGCAGGAATTATAATATTATTCTGTGGAGGTGCGCTTTATGGATTATATGACTTTACGAGAAGCAAGCGAGAAATGGGGAGTTACACCACGGCGGATAAATTACCTGTGTGCAGCGGGAAGAATCCCCGGCGCAGTAAAGATGTCTACGTTATGGCTGATACCCAAGGATGCCCAAAAGCCGATTGACGGCAGGACAAAGCAGGGGAAGGTGACAAAGTGAACGTAAAAAGCATGAAAAAAATACTATTGGTTGAAGATGATCCAAGTATTGTTTCATCTCTCACCGTATTCATGAAAAATGAAGGTTATTTGATTGATGATGCAGATGGTCAACGAACTGCTTTAGAAAAAATTGCCCAGGGGCAATATGATATTGTACTTTTGGATATTTCTTTAAATGACGGAAATGGATTTAGCACTTGTTCAGCCATTAAAAGTCAAAAAGATATTCCGATTATTTTTCTAACCGCCAACGATGATGAGTTTAGTGTTGTCAGTGGGTTGAAATTGGGAGCTGATGATTATATTTGCAAGCCGTTCCGTCCGAGGGAATTACTGGCAAGAATCAATACTGTTCTGCGCAGAGCTAATGGAAAGAACGAATATATTGCTTGTAAAGATATTACGATTGATGTCCAAAGAGCGATTGTTCGCAAAGAAAATACAGAGATATTCCTTTCTGCATTGGAATACCGTCTGCTGTTGGTGTTTTTACAGAATCCGGGAATTGTTTTTTCGAGGAAAAGACTTCTCGAAATGATCTGGGATGCCACAGGCGAATTTATCAATGATAATACATTAACTGTCTATATCAAAAGATTACGGGATAAAATAGAAACGAATCCACAGGAGCCGGAGATTCTTTTAACGGTTCGTGGGCTTGGATATAAGGCGGGCGAATAGCATGGATTTTCTGCGAAATAAGGAAATTCGATCACAAATAGAACTATGCGGCGTATTATGCGGTGTTATTACGGTTATAAGCACTATTCTGGGCTTTTTCTTTTACAATGCGTTTTGCTGGATTCCTTTATTAACCGGCTGCATGGTTAGCTGTATTTCATTGGTTTTTACCTATCGACGCTATGAGAAAATTTCTTCTTTAAGCCAGGACATTGACAGACTATTACATGGCGAAGAAAGCATTCGGTTTGATGATTATGTCGAAGGTGAGTTGGCCGTCTTGGGGAATGAGATTTCAAAAATGACAATACGGCTTTTGGAACAGTCAGAACAACTGCAAAAAGATAAAAATTATCTGGCAGATTCTTTAGCAGATATTTCTCACCAATTAAAAACGCCCTTAACTTCCCTTGAAATATTGAACGCTGCCCTTTCACAAGAAGGCATTGACGAAGAGCAACGCTCTGTCCTGTTACAAGAACAGTTGAGTTTGTTGTCACGTATGGAATGGCTGATTGCCGTTCTATTGAAATTGTCACGTTTAGATGCAGGAACAATAGAGTTTGAGAAAAAAACTTTCTCTATGAAAGAATTAGTTCAGCAGGCAACAGCAATCTTTGATGTAACGCTTGATATTAAAAATATTACAATGAATATATCTGATCTTTCGGAGATTCGATTATATGGAGATATAAAGTGGCTTGCAGAAGCATTGTCGAATGTTGTAAAAAACTGTATTGAAAGCACACCGTCCGGCGGGCAAATAGAAATCAGTGCTGAAGAAAATGCGATGTATGTGAAACTGTATATTATAGATAACGGAAGCGGAATTCCTGAAGAGGATATTCCTCATTTGTTCGAGCGTTTTTTCCGTGGAAAAAATTCCGGTAAAAATGGTGTTGGGATTGGTTTATCGTTAGCGAAAGCAATCATTACGCAGCAGAATGGAACAATTACAGTTGAAAACCAAATACCACAGGGGGCAAAATTTACGATTTGCCTTTTCAGAGGGATCGCCTGATGCGGTTCCTTTTTTTTGCAAAGTGACATTTTTGTAATGAAATAGTAGTGTCATAGTCACTTTACGCTTCTATGATTTTTATTGATATAGGAAATTACTCACGGAGGACAGAATTATGGAAATTTTAAGAGTTGAAAATATCTGCAAGACATACGATACAGGCGACACTGCCGTCAATGCTTTGACTGATATTTCGTTTTCAGTACAAAAAGGAGAATTTATTGCAATCATTGGCGCATCAGGTTCGGGTAAATCCACCTTGCTGCATATTCTTGGCGGTATTGATCGTCCGACATCTGGTGAAGTGTTTGTGGATGGGCAAAGTGTATATGAACGGACGGAAGATCAACTTGCGGTGTTCCGCAGACGACAAGTAGGGCTGATTTATCAATTCTATAACCTGATTCCAGTTTTGAACGTAGAGGAAAATATTACCTTGCCCGTCAAATTGGATGGACGAAAAATAAACAAAAAGCGTTTAGCAGGATTGCTGCAAGCATTGGGACTGACAAAGCGTAGAAAGCATTTACCGAGTCAACTTTCAGGAGGGCAACAACAGCGCGTAGCTATTGGTCGTGCGCTTATGAATGCTCCTGCCATTCTTTTAGCGGATGAACCTACTGGCAACTTGGATACGCAAAACACACAAGAGATCATGCAGCTTTTGAAAGCGTCCAATAAAACCTACAAGCAAACCATTATTCTGATTACCCATGACCGGGAGATTGCATTGCAGACGGATAGAGTTTTGGAAATTCAGGACGGAGAGCTTATCAGGGATGAGGTGATTCGCTGATGGAGATGATGTTCACCCTTATCCTAAAAACTCTGAAATTAAATTGGAAACGTACACTTCTTACGGTTTTCACCATTGTCCTTTCGGTAGGTATGATGACTGCTGTTTTGTGTGGCGGCTGGTCAATGCTTAGATTTTTGCAGGAGAAAGAAAAAATATATGGTGGTGATTATGCTTATAGCATTGAGATCACATCACAGCAGCAAGCAGAGAAACTCATGCAGGATAAGAATGTCGAAGATGTATCGCTGTTCCGTTTTGCCGGAAGCAGCTTTTATGGCGAACCGTCCAATAAAACATTGCTTGCTGTTGCAGAGATCAATGACGCATTTGCCGAAAATTTTTCTTTGGAACAGTATTTGTTAAAGGGTCGATTCCCATTAAACGAAAATGAAATCGTCTTAACACAAGATTTTATAGATGATAATGGATTGGCATTTTCCGTTGGCGATACAATACAGCTTTCTCTCGGTATGCGGGTGTGGGATGAGATTGATACAGAATTATATGGATTAGTAAATTTTCTTGGGGAACGGGAAAGTTTTCATCTAAATGCAGAGAGGACTTATAGCATAGTTGGTATTGTGTCTGAAATGAATGAATCTAAAGTAGCCAGTGAGTTCAATGCTTATAGTGGAATTGGTAACGGTGGAAGCGCTTTATCTGCATTTGTAAAATGCAATCATATTTCTAAGTCTATATACTCTGAAGCAGAGGAAAATGCAAAAGCAGTTGGAGGTCAGGTGACAGCATTCCATTCTGCGTTGCTTTTGTATCATGGCGTTACGGGTGGCAAAGGTGCTATAAAGATTCTTGCGGCTATCAGTGCGGTTATTTTATTACTAATGGCTGCCTGCTCGGCAATGATCAGTAATGTCCTTTCCATCTCTTTGCAGGAACGCATAAAACAACTTGGTATGCTTGCAAGTATTGGCGCCACCAGCAGACAGAAAAAAGCCAGCGTTACCATAGAGGCCGTTATACTTGGCATGATAGGTATTCCTTTTGGTTTATTATTCGGTTTAGGCTTAACCGCTGTTGTTTTGGCAGTGATACGTATCTCTTTTGAAACAACTTTTACTTTTGGTGCACTTGAATTGAACGCTCATATTCATTGGATGATTTTTCTCCTTGGTGCCATTTCAGGTATTGGTTCATTGTTCTTTGCCTGTCAAGCTCCCGGAAGGATTGCTTCAAAAGTTACGGTTATTGACACATTGAAGCAGTCAAATGTGTATAAGGTAAAGCGGAAAAAGATTCCTCATGGACAAGTAATGTCTATACTTTTCGGAATATATGGTGCATTGGCTTCCAAAAACATTTATCGCAATCCGAAACGGTTTCATGCTATAACAGTGTCCATGTTTTTAACAGTTGTTCTTGGGCTATCCTTGTATAGTTTTTCGGATTTTATGCTTTTCCAAACATCAATGGATATGAAAGAAGATGGCTCAAGCTATACGGATGTCGAAGCTGCAATTCCATATAAAGATTTACAGACGGCCACAAAAGTAATTTCTGATGAGGGCTTATCGGCAGATATATCATGCCGTATATCCCGATATATGACAGCAACATTTGAGGAAGAAGCCATCAATTCTGATATGGCCGGATATTTTATAAATGGTAATCTTGCAGAGTTATATGTTGTGGGTATAGATGAAGAACATTTATACGCTCTCTGCGAAGAAAGCAACATAGATTATGCGGCGTATGATGCTCAATCCAATCATGGCATACTGATTAACAGTGCAACCGGGAATTACGGGACTTCTCCTAACCGTGTTGTTATTGGTTCTCCGCTTTCGATGGAAAGAGGATCTGAAATAAACTTGGAATACAATGATAACAGTAAAACGGTTATTGTTCAGGATGTTGTTAATGGCAACAACGCTAATATTCAGTCACAATTTGTTCGGGACAGGGCCGTCCTGATTGTTCCCATGTCCTTTTTTGATTGGCTGCTGAATGGTGATACCTATATTGACCTTGCCATTGAAACATCACAGCACGAACAAGTCACGGAATGTTTGGCAGATATGGGATTCTTTCAAGTGTTTGATGTGGCAAAAACAACTGAAAATTCCCGACAAGTATATACACTTCTCAAAATGATGGTTTGCATTTTTACAGTCTTAATGACAATGATTATTGGATTGAATGTTTGTAATACGATTGCAAATACAATAAATGTACGTAGAAATGAGTTTGCGGTACTACGTTCTGTTGGCATGACAGCTGTTGGTTTGAAGAAAATGTTGCTTTTAGAATCTGCATTGTATGGTATAAAGTCACTCATATTTGCAATACCAATAAGTTTAATAGTTTATTATATCATGTACTCATTGATCTCAAAAGGAATGACACCGTTTATGTTTTACATCAATTGGAGTGCATACGGAATCGCCGCCATAATGGTTATCTTTGTAGTAGTGATGGCAATGTTGTTTTCACT
This sequence comes from uncultured Lachnospiraceae bacterium, assembly GCA_947586255.1. GTDB lineage: Bacteria > Bacillota > Clostridia > Lachnospirales > Lachnospiraceae > UBA3282. The sequence continues at coordinate 42,408 of CANPXP010000021.1, forward strand.
ACGTAGTGTAGAAAAAGTTGAAATTGTTAAGGAATTGAAAATGGGAAGCATCTAAATGTGAGGAACGCCGGGCAAGGACGCGCCGGCTGAAGGAACTGTCCGAGCGGCTGGAGATGTGAGCGCAGTATGAGAAGGTTATTTTAATTATCAAAAATATATAAGCACAGGGATGACAAGCATAAACCGATATGTTATCATGATCTCAAGAGGAGACGCATCCATGATAACCTATCGCATTGCGCATCACAATGACATAGAACTGCCCATGCAGAGCCGTCTTGAGTTCTGTCTGACACTTTTCCTCTGTATCCTGCTCCTGCTCAGCGGCTGTGGCTCTGCCGCTGACGAACGAAGCAGCGTCACGCTCACCGCTGAGGCAGCTGATAACGTACAACCGGAAAATCCCCATGGATTAATGGCATTCTTCCAAGACGGCAACATTACGGTTTCAGACACAAACAGCGATAATATGCTGATCCAAATACCCTTATCTGAAGATGAATACGCGCTCTTCCTCAGCATGACAGACGACAAACAAGGCTGTCTGTTATACTGCAGTTCCCCCGCCGCCGGTATCATGATGAAACATCTGTACATTACAAAAGACCGATGGGCCACCTATGAAGAAAAAGATCTCAGTTCACTCATAGACGGCTATCCTACTAGCCTGTCCGCACTGTCTATGGATCAAATCTATATCGGAACGCAGATGCGCAGCAACGGTTATCTGTTTGGGACAACCGACGGCGGGAACTCGTGGACTCCCGTTACAGTAGACGACAAATACTACCAATATGGATATATACTGCCTGTAATCGCAGACGACCCTGCCCTGTATGCACTGTTGGAATACACGGACCCTGCTGCAGACGCGGGCGCTTACGTGCTGTGCAGACGCGCGGATGCCTCGACGGCATGGGAAAAGATCGGCAGCTTTATGCCGGAAGATTTCGGCGAACTGCAGACATATTATATCTTGGACGGCGCTCTGTACATTGCGGATTCGCAGGGTATACAGTACCAAGTAAAGCTGCCATGACCCCGAAATAACCGTGGCCGCATTCTCAAGGGAATGCGGTTTATTTTTTGTTTAGAAATCCTTCACAAATCCATAATCACTCTTAATAATTCTATAATTGACTCACTGTTATAGTTGATGTATAACAAGTATAAACAAAGAAACAACTACCAGCAATGAATTGGATTTCCCAATTCGGTCATACTGATAGCATAAAAGAAAAAAGGAGTGATCATTATGTTAAGACCTGCATTATTCAACAACCGTACCTACAGTCCCATGTTTTTCGACGACTCTTTCGATGAGATGTTCGACAACGCCTTCAAGAATTTCTGGGGCAACAACGAGCTCGCCACCTTCGACGCGTTCAAGACAGACGTGATCGACCAGGGCGACAGCTACCTGCTGCAGGCGGAGCTGCCCGGCTTCGACAAGTCCGATATCAACATCGACCTGAAAGACGATCTGCTCACCATCTCCGCCACACACAAGGAGGAGAAGGACGAGAAGGAAAAACACAAATACATCCGCAAGGAGCGCTACTACAGCTCTTACTCGAGAAGTTTCCGCGTGAACGACATCGAGGCGAGCGACATCGACGCCTCCTACAACAACGGCATCCTGGAAGTCAAATTCCCGAAGAAGGAGCTGGCGGCCAAAGAGGAAGTCAAGAAGATCGAAGTGAAGTAATTCCATTTTTCTACCCCAAAAAAGCCGGGCGGGTCAAACCGTCCGGCTTTTTTATTCATAGCTGAGAAGCTGTGCCAGCACAGCGGGCGCGCTTGCGTCATGATCAAACACAAGACCGTATTTCGGGACGGCGACATCCCCTTCATAGAGGTAATAGCTGTCCAGGCTGCCGTGCGTGATGTACTCATACCGGTATACTGGCCTTTCATGCTCATCATAGTAAATCGTCCGGACCTGTGCGGTAGTGCTGAATACCATAGGATTGTGGCTGTATTCTCTGCGGTATAGGCTGCCGTCCCCGCGATAGAGCCAGTCGATGGACAGGAGGTTCTCGTCCGCGCTCTCCGATGTAATTCCCTCCGCCCAGAGACTCTGTACGGTATCTGTCACGCCCCGCACCTCGTAGGAGAGCGGTCTGCCGTCCGCCGTGTCGGCGCTTGTGACCCGCGTCACATTCTCACATTCCGCGGCATTTCCGCCGTCATAGACAAGCCGCGAATAGGTATCATCCTCCCACACGCTCTGCCCTATCCCTTCAAACAGAAATCCCTGACACTCGACCACCCGCTCCAGCGCATAATTGCGGTAGTACGCATAGAGAAAACCGCATCCTCGCTGTGCGGTCTCGTCCAGGTACAATTCCAGCTCCAACCGCCCTAGCGCGTCATAGTATTGGTAATAGGGTTCCTTGCCCGCAAAGCCGCAGAATGCGAGAAACTCCTCCCTGCTTTCATATTCCTGCAGCGGCTCGTCCGTGGTCTTCCACGCGGAATCGTCAGCCAGCAGCAGATTGGCGACCGCAATTTTGTCCTCGGGCTGATAATCCGTCAGCCGGTACATATCCTGCCGGAACAGCGTCTCATAATAATCGCTGTGCGCCAGATAAGTCGGCGCATACTGTTCCGCTTCGCCGTCATACAGCACCGCCTGCTCCAGACAGTCCTCTATGCGCAGCCATGCCGCGCGGGACTCGTCATTCTCCCATGTCAGTTCCCAGCTGCGCAGCCGGACAGGTTCGCGCGTCTCGCCATTGATGCAGCAGATCTCCCTCGACTCCCGCTTGTCCTCTACGCGCCGTACCATATAATAGCCGTCCCAGGCCTCTTCATACCACGGAATCCCGACCGGTTCCTCCGCAAAAGCGCCCTCACTGCCGTTCCAGACATAGAGAAGTCCCTGCTCGCCCGTCTCCTCCGCATCGGACGCGAAAATCTCCACATCCGCATACTGGTCATACCAGCTTCCCTCGAAATCCGCCAGCCGGTCGAACCGCGCCGTCAACTGTCCGGCATCCAGCGGACAATCCAGCTCCTGCACGAGATCTCCCTGCTCATCATAGAGCCGAAGGCTGTGCGCGGCGTTCCCCTGTCCGCTCTTCTCGGTGCACAGCATGAGGCTCCAGCCCTCCGTATCTTTTCCCAGATCTTCCCTGAACGGAAAATCCAGCGCGCGCTCCGTCACCCGACTCACAGACTCTGGCTCCGCCTCTTCCGCTGCCGCCCGCTGCGCATCCTCTTCACGCGCGGCTTCCTGCTGAGCAGTCTCTGTCTCCTGCGCAGTCTCCTTGGGCGTTCCCTGCTGCCCCGCGCTGCAGCCGACAAGTCCAAGAGTCAGCGCAGCAGTCAGACACAGCCGAATTGTCAGTAGGCCGAATCTTTTTCTTTTTTCCTGCCGTTCCGCCATAACGCGGTCTCCCCTTTTCACCTGAAAAATTTCGGGTCGCCCCACAATAGCCGAAGGATCTACGCCTCCCGCTCCCTGCACACATCGACCCACGCGACATACCCGGAATACTTCTCCATCTCCGCAATCGAAAGCTCGATGGCGCTGTTGCTGCTCCCGCAGGCGGGAAAGACCGTCCGGAACCGCTTCAGCGACTCGTCCAGGTATACCCTGACGCCCTCGCGCACCGCAAAGGGACAGACGCCGCCCACCGCGTGGCCGACCAGCGTCTCCGCCTCCTGCGGCGTGAGCATCTTGGCCTTTGTCTTAAACTGCTCCTTATACTTATGATTGTCGATTCTCGCATCGCCGGCGGTCACGACCAGAACCGGCGCGTCGTCAACCATGAAGGACAGCGTTTTCGCGATCCGCCCGGGCTCACAGTGAAGCGCCTCCGCCGCCAGCTCCACGGTGGCGCTGGAGACGTCGAACTCCAACACTCTGTCTTCCATGCCGTATTTCCTGAAATATTCCTTTACTGCCTCGATTGCCATCTCTTCTCCTTTTCTGCGCCGCTCTGTCTCAGCTTAGCCGAGACGCGCATAAGCGCTTTTCAATTATATTCTCTTATACCCGTTCCCACAGGAGCATATTGTCCTCAAACCGCGCGCTCAGCCTGCCCTCGTCTCTCAGCCACGCCAGATAGGAGCGGACAGTGCTGCCGACCAGGGCATACTGCTCAAAATTCATCGTCAGCGAATAGTCCGCAAACAGCCGCTGCAGGATCGCCTCGAAGCTGCGCGGTTCTCTGCAGAGCGTCAAGATGTCTTCTGCGATTTCTTCCACTTTATCGATATTGTACTGCGCCAGGGCGGCAATATCCTCTGTGGCCTCCGCGTGCGCCGGCACAAACATTCTCGCGCGCAGCGTCTTTACCATCCCCAATGTCCGCAGATAAGCCGCCACATCATAGACAAAGCTGATCCGGTACTTGTCAAGCGTCTCGCGGCTTGACAGGCAGTCAGCGAGATAGACCACATCGTCCGGCGTCCGAAATCCCGCCATGTCGAAGAAATGCCCCGGCAGCCCGATCATCTCAAAACCGAGCGGCAAAACATCCGCAGTCAGAGGCTCGACATCGCTCTCCTGCGCCAGCAGGAACTTATGCCGCAGATCCCTGCACGGATAGCCGCCGTAGAGAAAGGCCGGCTCCAGAATCGGGTGTCCGGTAAACGCGCACTCTATCCCGGGCGCGTAGATCTTACAGCCTGTCTGCGCCTGCAGATACTTATTGCCGCCGATGTGGTCCGCATTGGAATGCGTGTTGAAAATCGCGGTGAGCTTCCAGCTGTTGGCGTCCAGAATCTGTCGTACCTTGCGCCCGGCCTCCTTATCGTTGCCGCTGTCTATCAGGCAGACTTCTTCATCACCCAGTCTCACCAGACCGATTTTCGCGGGACTCTGAATGTAATAGCTCCTGTCCGCAACCTGTATCAGTTCATACATAATCTTTTTCTCCTCTCTGCCGTGCCCGCACTTCCACAGGCGGCTTACAACCGGCCCATGCGCAGATAGATGACGCCCAGCCAGTAGAAGCCGTACAGCTCCTCACCGCTGCCCAGACTCGCGTAGACGGCGTCCGTGATTGCATGGAACCGCTCGTCGTTCAGGTCATAGTCTGTCCGCAGCGCCGCCTCCCCGTCAGTCCGCAGATCTTCCGCCAGCCGCGCGGCAATCTCCTCCGCCGGGTAGAAGCGCTCTGTCACATGGTAGTATTCATAACGCTCGCCCGCTCCCTGATATGCGGCGATGCGCATATCCGCCATATATTGCCTGTCTTCCGTCAGGATCCGCCTGCCGGCATACTCCGGAAGATTCAGCAGCGCGTTGGAGACATAGTCGGTATCGTTGTTGGTGACATCCACAATCTGCCACTCGCCGTCTATCTTCACCTTATTCCAGGCGTGGGACAGGCCGCCGTCGAGGATTCCCGTGACGACAATGCTCTCCAGCCCGGCCTCGGCCGCCAGCAGC